>JASJPP010000024.1:0-15393 GCA_031432155.1 Patescibacteria group bacterium
TGTCCTCGTGGTGAAATGGATATCACGACAGGCTTCGAACCTGTTATTGGGGGTTCGAATCCCTCCGAGGACGCACGGCAAGGCAGGCGGGGAACCAAGAGGTTGCGGGTTCGATTCCTGCCGGGGACACAAAAATCAACGCATCCCTAGCTCAATTGGCAGAGCAGATCCCTCTTAAGGATAAGGTTCTGGGTTCAATTCCCAGGGGATGCACCGCGAAAATCGCCTTGTCTATCTCAACAAAATTGTTATAATAAGACAAATTGATAAACGCTCAATATTAAGCGGAATTAGTATAGTGGCAGTACGTCACCTTGCCAAGGTGAGGGCGCCGGTTCGATTCCGGTATTCCGCTCCAAAAACGCCGGGGGCAACGAATTCAATAAAACGATGGAATTCAACGACACCATCAGAAACCAAAACACGTTTTATTCGTTTTCTATGATAGATGGCGAAAAAGACATAATTGAACGCGCCATTAAGGGTGAGGCCGAGGCCTTTGGCCTGCTTTATGACAGCTATCAACCGCAGATTTACCGGTTTATCTATCTTAAAGTAAGCCATCGTGAGGAGGCCGAGGACCTCACCCACCAAGTATTTTTAAACGCCTGGCAGAAAATAAACAATTACGCTTTCAGGGGTTTCCCTTTTTCCAGTTGGCTGTATCAAATTGCCAGAAATCAAGTAATCGACCATTACCGCGTCAAAAAAATCGTTATCAATATAGAAGAAGACGAGGTGGCGGACACAGAAACTGAAACCATTGCCGAGCTTATCGATAAAAATCTTGGTGTTGAAAAAATCAGAACAATCATCGGCCGATTAAACCCTTCTCACCAAGACGTCATCATTTTAAGATTTATTGAAGATTTTTCGCCGAAAGAAACAGCTCAAATCCTCGGCCGAAGCGAAACGGCGGTAAAATTGCTCCAACACCGGGCGATTAAAAATTTAAAAAAAATTCTGAATGTTTCCTAAATTATTATGGAAGAAAAACTCTTAAAAATTTTAAAAGAAATGAAGCGGATCCAGCCTGATCCGGATTATTCCCGAAATTCAAAAATGCTGATTCTGGCTTCATTAAAATCCGCTCCCGCTCAAACGGGCGGCTTTAACGGTATTTTCGGCAAATTTAACCTGTTTGGCAAATTAAGCATTTCTTCCGCGACCATCGCTATTTTAAGCGTTATTTTGATCGCCGGCTATTATTTCAATTCAACGACAAACGAAAATAAAATGGTTGCCAAAGCCAATGAAATAAACGCATCCATTCAGGTAAAGCTGGGGGAAATTCAATACCTGCTTAACCACAAAAACAATGTGGTTAGCGCCGATATTGACGATATCCAAATTCTTTTATTAGAAGCGACGACCAATCTCAAAGAAGCGGAAAAGCTTGTTAGCGAAGGAAAAACTGAAGAATCTTTTAATAAAATAAAGAAAGCTCAAGACATATTTATTGAAATAGACGCCTTAATCAAAGAATAAAATCGCCGTTAAAATAAAATCCGTCCGCCAACTGGCGGACGGATTTTTTATTTACAGCTATAAAAAACTTATTTAACCGCTTCTTTTAAAGCTTTTCCGGCGCGGAATTTCGGCTTAATTGAAGCGGCGATTTGAATCTTTTCGCCGGTTTTCGGATTAATGCCGGCGCGAGCCGCTCTTTTGGCCACTTTAAAAGTGCCAAAGCCGGTAATTGCCACTTCTTCGCCGCGGCCTAAAGACTTTGTAATGACGTCAAAAACCGCTTCCACGGCCGCCGCCGCCTGTTTTTTCACTTCCATGTCAGCCGCTTTCATCACTTCTTCAACGAGTTGCGCTTTATTCATAAAATTATTTACGAATTGCAAATTCTTCTTTCGCTCGACCTTTGAGATATTTATTTAATTTTAATCAATAAATGCCGTAAAATCAAGGATTATTTGGCGTATTCCACAGCCCTGATTTCCCTGATAACATTCACCTTAATTTCTCCGGGATATTTCAATTCAGATTTAATACGGTTAGCCACGTCTCTGGCCAACTGCAAAGCCCGGAAATCGTCGATTTTTTCCGGCACCACGAAAATTCTTATTTCCCGACCGCCGGAAACGGCGTAAGCGTTTTTAACGCCCCCAAAACTCGTAGCGATTTTTTCCAGATCAGTCAGCCGTTTAATGTAATTTTCCAAAGTCCCCCGTCTGGCGCCGGGCCGGGCGGCCGATAAAACATCGGCGGCGGTAACGATATAAGCCTCCGAGCTGGCGTAAGGATATTCTTCGTGGTGCGAACGCATGGCGTTAATCACGGCATCGCTGATGCCGTATTTTTTCAAAACCCGGATGCCCAATTCAACGTGCGAACCTTCCGCGTCCTGATCAATGGCCTTGCCGATATCATGGAGCATCGCTCCCTTTTTCGCCACCTCGACGTTTGCTCCCAGTTCCGCCGACAGCATCGAGGAAATATGCGCCATTTCAATGGTATGAAGCAAAACATTCTGCCCGTAGCTGGTTCGAAAATGAAGCCGGCCCAAAAGCTGGACAATTTCCTTGGGAAAATCGTAAATACCCACCTCATAACAGGCCGCTTCGCCGATTTCCATAATCCTTTTGTTTAATTCCTGTCTGGCCTCCTCAACTTTCTCTTCGATTTTGACCGGTTGAATCCGGCCGTCTTTAATGAGCTTTTCCAAAGCCAATCTGGCCAATTCGCGCCTAAAAGGATCAAAAGAAGAAATAATGATGCTGTCCGGCGTTTCATCAATCATTAATTCCACGCCGGTTGCCCGTTCCAGCGCTTTGATATTTCTTCCCTCGCGGCCGATGATTTTTCCTTTCAAATCCTCGTCGGCCAAATTAAAAACCGTTGTCGTAATTTCAGAAACATGCGAACGCGCGTAACGCTGAAGCGCCGTTGTCATGATTTCCAGACTGCGGCGCTCGATTTCATCGCGCTTCTCTTTTTCCAGTTTCTGAACGGCGTCAGCCAGGTCTTCCTGATAAATCTCCCGCACGTTGTTTAAAAGAGAATTTTTCGCTTCCGGCGCCGACAATCCGGCGACTTTTTCCAGCTCCGTCAAAGCTTTGCGTTTTAAATCGTCAATTTCCTCTTTGGCAATTTTAAGCCCGTCAAAATCTTGCGCGATTTGATTTTCTTTTGACTTTAAATCCAGAAGCTGCTTTTCCAATAATTCTTCTTTTTTAAGAAGACGCTCTTCCAGCCGGCCAAGCTGGATCTTGCTTTCTCTTTCTTCTTTTTTCGCTTCCTCTAAAAGATCTGTGGCCCTGCCTTGAGCGTTGAGAATCAGCTCTTTGGCTTTGGATTTCGCGTCGTCAATCTGATCCCTGATTTTTTGCTCGGCCGAACCGGCTCCGCGAGCGGAGACTAATTGCCGGATAAAATAACCGGCTACCCCCGCAACTACGACTAAAACCGCCCAAAATAAAGGGTTTTGATAAATCATTGATTAAATTGTCCGCTAATCTCTTCATAGACTTGCGAAAACGCGGGATTTCGCGGCCGCGCTTCCGTTTGTATTTTGAATTAAATTAGGAACTTTTATTTCCTTAAATCAATTATAATGCTAAAATAATTTTATGTCAAAACGCGCGGCGGTTCTGGTTGTATTGGACGGCTGGGGAATCGGTCCGGCTGACGAAACAAACCCCATCTTTGTCGCCGAACCGAAAAACATCAATTACATAAAAGAAAATTTTCCGGCCGGCGCCTTGCAGTCGGCCGGCATCAGCGTCGGACTTCCATGGAACGAAGAAGGAAACAGCGAAGTGGGACATCTTAATCTCGGCGCCGGCCGGATTATTTATCAATACTATCCGCGAATCACTTTAGCGGTTCGCGACAGAAGTTTTTTCCAAAATCCCGCCCTAAAAAAAGCGTTTGAACACGCCAAAAAAAACAACTCGGCGGTCAATATAATGGGTTTAATCGGTGGCGGCATTGTTCATTCGTCTTTGGAGCATCTGGACGCCTTATTGACGTTTGCCGAAAAAGAAGGAGTTTCAAACGTTAATCTTCATCTTTTTACCGACGGCCGCGACAGTCCGCCAATGTCCGCTTTTGATTTTTTAAAAAACCTCCCGCAGGAAAAAATCGCCAGCATCAGCGGACGTTCCCTCGCGATGGACAGAGACGGCCGCTGGGAACGAACGGAAAAGGCCTATCAAGCGATTGTCGGCGACGGACCGATTATTCAAAACTGCGAAGATCACCTTAAAAAAACTTACGAAAACAATTTCAACGACGAGTTTATTGAGCCGGCGCTTGTCGGCGATAAAAACCGCGCGATTAAAGACAACGACAGCGTGATTTTTTTTAATTATCGCGAAGACCGGATGCGCCAGACGATCAGCGCTTTCATTGATGAAAAATTCGATCATTTTCCGGTAAAAAAATTCAACAATCTTTACATTGTCTCCATGACTCAATACGACAACCGTTTTAAAATACCCGTGGCGTTTCCTCCGGAATTCGTTGAAACTCCGCTCAGCAAAATTCTTGCCGACAACGGGAAAGTTCAAATCAGAATCGCCGAAACTCAAAAATACGCTCATATCACTTATTTTTTCAACGGCCTCAAAGAAGAGCCTTTTAAAAACGAATACCGCGTTTTAATCCCCTCCAAACGAATGCTTCGTCTGGAAACTCATCCGGAAATGATGGCGAAAGAAATCACCGCCAGAGTGATTGAAGCGATTGAAGAAAAAGCTTTTGATTTTATTCTTGTCAATTACGCCAACCCGGACATGATTGCCCACACCGGCGATTTCAACGCCACCGTCAAAGCGATAAAAATCACCGACGAGCAAATCGGCAAAATTCTTGACAGCTGCCTTAAAAACAACGCTTTTTTAATAATCACTTCAGATCACGGAAACGCGGAAAGGGTTATCGATCCTTTGACGGGCCTGCCGGAAACAAAACATGACCCAAATCCCGTTCCTGTTTACATCGCGGCCAAAGAATTTCAAAGAAAAAAGTCGGCGACTGAAATCAAAGAAACGGAGAGTATTACAACGGGCATTTTAGCCGATGTGACGCCGACAATTTTAGCGCTGCTAAAAATTCCCAAGCCCGCAGAAATGACCGGGCAAAATTTATTGAAATATCTTTTGTGAGATTTCCAACAATCGTTCGTATTTCGCCAATCTTTCTTCTTTAGCCGGCGCTCCGGCTTTAATGCCCCAGGCGCCCAAACCAACAGCCAAATCAACGATAAAATCGTCCATAGTTTCTCCGCTCCGGTGAGAAACAACAGCCTGCCAACCGCTCCGGTAAGCTAATTGAGAGACATCCAAAGTTTCTGTCAAAGTGCCGATCTGATTGGGCTTTATTAAAATCGCGTTTGCCGATTTTTTTTCAACAGCCGTCGCCAATCGCTTAATGTTGGTGGTGGTCAAATCATCGGCGATAACCAATATCTTTTCTTCGGCTTGCGCCAACATTCGCGCCAAATCGGAAAAATCGTCGAAAGATTCTTCGTCAAAAGGGTCCTCGATCGATAAAATGCCGTATGCCCCGATTATGGACGCGTATATTTTTTTCAACTCCGCCGCGACGACTTCTTTGCCGTCAACCAGATAAAAACCTTCCTTTTTTTTGCCGGCCGCGCCTGATTTATAAAATTGCGAAGCAGCCGCGTCCAATCCGATTTTTAAAGGATAACGGTATTTAAGAATCAATTCATATAAAACTTCCAGGGCTTCTTCGTTGTTTTTAAAAGGAGCGGAATAGCCGGCTTCATCGCCCAAACGAACGTCGGCGCCGAATTTTTTGTCCAAAACATTGCCGAGTTTGAAATAAAATTCTTTTCCGACGGCAAAAGAGATGTTGAAATCGTTCACGGTCGGGATCACCTGGAATTCCTGAAACGTCAGCCGGCTTTTCGGCTGAGCGCTGTGCGCGCCGCCGTTAATCACGTTAAAAATCGGGTGCGGCAATCTTTCTAATCCGTCGCTGATTTTTTCGCGAATATTCGCGAATTTAATTCGAGATTGATTAGTGAAATTATCATAAATGTATTCAAATAATTCTTTGCCTTCTTTTTTCGCTTTCAATCTGGCGAAAGCCAAAGATAACGCCAAAATCAGATTGCCGCCGAGATTTTCTTTGTTTTCCGAAGCATCCAAAGAAATCAAAAAATCGTCAAAGTCGCGCTGATTTTCAAAATCGCGTTTCAGCAACAACGGCTTTATCTCCGAAAGTTTTTCCGCGGCTTGCCGCGGCTCCAAAACAAACGCTTCGTGCCGGCCCCGGCTTTTGCCGCTGGGGATCGAAGCTTTTGTCCAAAAATCGGCGGCTCGAAGACCGACTTCGATCGTTTCTTTTTGCCGCGAATCAAGAATAATTTTTATGCTGGCGTCGGTTATCTTCATATTTTTACAATCTCGGAAAAAGATTAAGTTTCCGCGGATTTGTTTCTTTAAAAACGTTGGCCGCGGCAACCGCTTTTGTCGGCAAAAAAGGCGTAAGCCACGAAATAATTTTTTCAACGCCGAAGATCAAGCTGTTTAAACACTGATTGAGCTTGTCTAAATCATTCTTGCCGAACAATTTCCACGGCTCGTTTTGATTGATGTATTGATCAAGTTTTTTAGCAACAAAAAAAACGACGCCGAGAGCTTCGTATAGCTGATAACTGTCCATTTTTTGGCGATAATTGTTTTCCGATGATCGGCATAATTCCGCGATAAAAGAATCGAGTTTTTCTTCGCGCTTAAAATCGCCGAAATTCTCTTTGTATTTAACGATCAAAGCCAGAATTCTTTCGAACAAATTACCAAGACCGTTGGCGAGATCGCTGTTGTATTTTTCGGCAAAACGGCTTTCCGCCACGTCGCCATGCTCGCCGGCCGGAAACTGGGAAAGCAGCAGATAACGGAT
This sequence comes from Patescibacteria group bacterium, assembly GCA_031432155.1. Taxonomy (GTDB): domain Bacteria; phylum Patescibacteriota; class Minisyncoccia; order UBA6257; family UBA9933; genus JASJPP01. The sequence goes on from JASJPP010000024.1 coordinate 6,886, forward strand.
CGCGTCGCCGCCGAATTTCTCCGCCAAAACCACCGGATCAATCACATTACCCGCGGTTTTGCTCATCTTGGCGCCGTTAACCGTAAACAAACCGTGAATAAAAATTTCTTTGGGTAAACGCTCGCCAACCGCCAAAAGCAAAGCCGGCCAAAAAACCGTGTGAAATTTATTGATCTCGGCGCCGATTATCTGGAGATCGGGCGGCCAAAATTTTTTGTACCGTTCGCCTTCCGGGTAATCCAAAACAGTAAGGTAATTCGTCAACGCCTCCACCCAAACATAAATCGTCTGATTTTCGTCTCCCGGATATGGAATCCCCCATTTCACCCGCTCACGGCTCAAAGAAAAATTTTCCGGCTCTTCGCCGATGAAAGCCAGCGCTTCGTTTTTTCGGCTTACCGGAAAAATTTTCAATTCATCGGATTCAATCAATTTACGGATTTTGGGAAGATATTTTTTGAGATTCAAAAAATAATTCGTTTCTTTGGTTTTTTCCGGCTTCCGGCGGTGATCGGGACAAAAACCGTCGGTCAAATCTTTTTCAAAAACGAATTTCTCGCAATCCACGCAATAAAGACCTTCATATTCTCCCTTGAAAATATCGCCGCTTTCCTGAAGTTTTTGAATAAAAAAACTCGCGCCTTTTTTGTGCCGCCAATCGGTAGTGCGTATAAAATCTCCGTATTTAACGTTTAAAACGCGCCAGGCCTCTTTGTAAGTCAAAGACATTTCATCGACAAAATCCTGCGGCTCTTTGTTTTCTTGTCCGGCCAATTTGGCGATTTTGGCGCCGTGTTCGTCGACACCGGCGCTGAAAAAAACTTCTTCGCCGTTGATTTCCCGATAACGGGCGATCACGTCGGCGTAAATCGTCGCGAAAGCGTGGCCGATGTGAGGCCGGCCGCTGGCGTAATAAATCGGTGTGGTAACGTAAAATTTATTCACGCGTCAAAGATTTCGGTTTTTTTCTATCCCGATCCTCAATAATTTCCTGAAAAATCACGGCGGCCGGCACTGCCAACACAAGACCGACAAATCCGGCGATTTGCGAGCCGGCCAAAAGAGAAATAACGATAACGACCGGACTGATGCCGACAATCCGACCCATCACTACCGGCACAACCACATGGCTCTCCAACTGCTGAATAAGAAAAAACAATAAAATTACGTAGATACCCGATGAAAAAGATTCGGGAACCGCCGCCAGAAACGCCAGAGCGCCGACGAAAATCGGCCCGACGATAGGCACAATCTCAAAAAGACCGGCCATAATTCCCAAAATCAACGCGTATTTTACGCCTAAAATCCAAAGACCGAGAAACGACGAAAAACCGACAAAAAACATCAAAAGCAGCTGGCCCTGCAGCCAAAAACCGAGTTTTTTCTTTACTCGCAAATAAATATCCACGACGTAATCTTCGCGAGCCATCGGCAGAATCGCTCTTAAAAATTTTTCCACGCCGGCCTGATGAACGCTCAAATAAAACGAGAGGACGAATGTCGCCAGAACAAAAACGATGTTCCCAAAAATCCCCGAAACAACGCTTAAAAACGAAGAAACGCCCCCTTTAACCAAGACGTTGCCGAAACCGTTTAAAACTTCGCCGAGTTTTTCCGCCAAAGCAATCGTGTCCAATTTTCCCAAAAACGGCACTTCCATTTTATCCATATTGGCCAAAAGATTTTTCAATTCAAAAATACTTACTGGCACGATGATATAAAGGAGAAAGCCTATGACGGCCGAAACCGCCAAAAAAATCAAAATGGTTCCCAAAATTCTGGGAATTCTTTTTCTTTGCAAAAAACTCACCGGCGAATCAATAGCCGAAGAAATCACGATAGACAAAAACAAAATAATAATCACCTCGCGCGCCATAAACAATCCGGCGGCCAAAAGCAGCATAAAAAATATTTTCCAAAGAGTCCCCCAGGAAATATCGATATTCATGTTTTATACTATATTACAATCTTAATATTTTCTCAATTTTATTTTTTTCTTTCGCCTCCAACGGTCCGATTACCGCCAAATTCAATTTTTGATTGCGGAAAATGTCTTTGGCGACGGACCTGATTTCTTCGGCTTTCACTTCTTGAACTTTTTTAATCAACTCGATCGGCGTAATGATTTTTCTGGTTAAAATTTCCTGCCCGCCGTAAAAACCGGCCAACTCGTCGGATGTTTCCTGATGAACGATCAAATTGCCGATCAAATGATTTTTGACTCTTTGAAGCTCTTTAGCCCCCGTTTCTTTTTCGCTCATTCTCTTAAACTCTTCCAGAACGGCCTCCGTCACTTGTTTTAATTTTGAATTATCAATGCCGGCGGAAACCGCCAAATAACCGTGATCGGTAAAAAGATCGGTTTCGGCTCTGACGTAATAAGCCGCTCCCAGTTCCCCCCTAATTTTCTGGAAAAGGCGGGAGCTCATGCCGCCTCCCAAAACATCGGCCAAAAGCTGAAGAGCGTGCCTTCTTTTGTCAAAAATATCGTAAGCTCTCACCCCTAAAACCAAATGTGTTTGATCGGAACCTTTATGTTTAAGTAAAATCGCCGGTTTTTTCTGAATTTCCCTGGTTTTTATTTTTTCTTTCTTTTTTCCGTTTTGAAGGAAAACAAAATTTTGCCGGATCGATTCAACGATCTTTTTTTTATCAAAATCGCCGGCGACGACGATTATCGTGGAAGACGCCAGATAATGTTTTGAACGGTAATCCAAAAAATCGCCGCGGTTCAGTTTTTGAATCACCTCTTTCCGGCCGGCGATGTCCCAGCCGGCCGGCTGATCGCCGTAAAGAAGAGAAGTAAAGAGCTCCTGAATTTTCCGCATCGGCAAATCCTCGTACATATTAATCTCTTCGATTATCACCCCTCTTTCTTTGTTAATTTCTTTCTGGTCAAAAACCGGATTGAGATAAAGATCGGAAATAATTTCCAGTATTTTATCCGAATGTTTCGGCAAGGCCTTGGCGAAATAACCGGTGTATTCCATACCGGTAAAAGCGTTGTAAATCGCTCCGAGACCGTCCAAATCAAAACTGATGTCTATCGGATTCGGCCGTTTTTTTGTGCCCTTAAAGCACATATGCTCAAAAAAATGAGAAATGCCGTTGTTTTTTTTGCTTTCGTATTTTGAGCCGGCCTCAACCAAAACCAAAACCGTCGTTGTCAAACTTTGCGGCTGATTGGCCAAAATAACCCTCAATCCGTTTTCTAAAACTATTTTTTTAACTTTATTCATGCCGATAATAAATGCGACAATTAAATCAATCCGACTGCTTTTTTGACTTCCGTCATGGTGGACTGGCTTACGCGATTGGCTTTTTGAGCCCCGTTTTTTAAAATAGCCGTGATTTTGCCGGATTGTCTTTTCAATCCTTTTTTCTTTTCCTGAAAGGGCGCGAGGTCGGCAATAATAACTTCCGCCAATTCTTTTTTAAAATCTCCGTAGCTTTTATTTTTAAACCGCTTTTCGATATTCTCCGGCGAGCGGCCGCTGAAAGCGGAATAAATTTTCATTAAATTGGAAATCGCCGGCTTGTTCCCAAAATCGTATTTTATTTCGCTGCCGGAATCAGTTGTCGCTTTTTTGATTTTCTCGCGAATTGTTTCCGGCGAATCGTCGATAAAAAGACATCCGGCCGGCCGGGACTTGGACATTTTTTTGGCCGGGTCGTCTAAGCTCATCAGGCGCGGGGTTTCGGCCAAAACCGGTTTCGGCTCGCGGAAAATTTTTCCGAATTTAGCGTTGAATTTCCTCGCCAGGGTCCGGGCAAACTCCAAATGCTGAAGCTGGTCTTCGCCGACCGGAACAAACTCGGCCTTGTAAAGCAAAATATCGGCGGCTTGCAGCACCGGATAATCAAAAAGGCCGACATTGATGTTTTGTTTTTGCGACTCCGATTTTTCTTTAAACTGAATCATCCGGCCGAGTTCGCCGAAAGGCGCGATGGTGTTTAAAATCCAGCATAATTCGCTGTGTGCCGGCGCCTGCGACTGGATGAAAACGGTTGATTTTTTCGGATCAAGTCCGAGGGCCAGATAATTCAAAACTACGTCTAAAATCTGCGCCGGTTTTTGGCCGGGATCAAATTCTTCGGTAAGAGAATGGAGATCGGCGACGAAAAAATAACAGTCGTATTTCCCCAAATTCTGCAGATTCGCGAAATTCTTTAACGCTCCGACGTAATTGCCAATGTGAAGTTTTCCGGTCGGCTGAATGCCGGAAATAAGCGCGGGTTTCGCGAATTTCGCGTTTTTATTTTTGCGTTTTTCTTTTATCGTCATATTTCTATCACGACCGGCAAAATCATCGGCCGGCGCTTGGTTTTACGGTATAAAAATTGACCGATTTGATTCCTGATCAATGTTTTCACGTAATCCTGATCCATCTGCTGATGGCGCGGAATGCGGCCGATCAAAGAACGAATTTGTTTTCTCAATTCTTCCACCAATTCCTTGTTTTCTTTCAGATAAATAAATCCCCGGGAAATGATGTCCGGATTTTTTAGAAACCGGCCCGTTCTGCGGTCCAAAGTGGAAATTATCACCACCATCCCCTCCTGCGCCAAAGCCAGACGGTCTCTTAAGACAACTTCGCCGACATCGCCGACTCCCAAGCCGTCAACCATCACGTAATAAGTCGGGACTCTTTCCCCGGTTATCTCCGCCGCTGTTTTGGCGAAAGAAATCACCTGTCCATTGTCAACAATCATCGCTTGTTCGGGTTTCATTTTTAAAACATCCTGCGCCAATTGAGCGTTTCGCCAACGCATAAAATAATACCCGTGCACCGGAACAAAAAACTTGGGCTTTACTATTTTCATGACCATTTTTAACTCTTCTTGAGGCGCATGCCCGCTGGAATGAATATCAACCATTTTAGAATGATAAATTATGCCGCCTTGCCGGGCGATGTCGTCCATTAAAATTTGAACGCTGCGTTCGTTCCCCGGAATAATCGACGAGGACAAAAGAACGGTGTCTCCTTTTTTTATTTTAACATGCTTATGTTCGCCGTTGGCGATACGCATCAAACTCGCGTTTGGCTCTCCTTGAGCGCCGGTGCATAAAACCACCACCTTATCGTCGCGATACCTGCCGATTTCTTCCAGCGGAACGACGGTATCTTTTTTTATCTTCATATAGCCTAAATTTTGAGCTATTTGAATGTTGGTTTTCATTGAAAAACCGCTGATAAAAATTTTTCTGTCGTGTCGCTCCGCAATTTTAATAATTTCCGCCAATCTCTCCAGCAACGACGAAAAAGTGCCTATAATAATTCGACCGTCGGATTTCTTAAAAATTTTTTCTATTTCCGCCTCGACGACTCTTTCCGAAATTGAATAACCTTCCCTGTCCGCGCCGGTAGAATCCAAAAACAGCGCGTGAATTTTTTGCTCGGCAAGACCCCTCCAAACATCCATGTCTTTCGGATTCCCGTCAATGTCGTAATCAAGCCTAAAATCTCCGGGATAAACCATCTTCCCGGAAGGAGTATCCAAAACAACGCCGACGCTGTCGGGAATGGTGTGCGCTACGCCGAAAAATATTGCCTTAAAATTTTCCGACAATTGCCTCGTTTCTCCGATTTTCACTAATTCAAAATTAATTTTCGGCGCGTTGATAAATTCCTCTTGTCGACGACTGATAATGGCTTTATTTAAAGCCGTGGTATAAATCGTGGGATTGCCGATTTTTTCCATTATGTACGGAATCGCTCCGATATGGTCGTAATGGCCGTGAGTAATTATCATGGCCTTAACATTTTTTTTATTAGCCTCCAAATAAGAAATATTGGGGATTATAAAATCAATCCCCGGCGTTGTTTCTTCGGGAAATTGCAAACCGGCGTCAATAATGACGATCTCGTCTTTATATTCGAAAAACATCATATTGCGGCCGACTTCTTCAAGGCCGCCCAAGGCCGCGAAACGCACTGCCTCGCCGCTTCCGGTTTTTCTTAAAGAATGTCTTGTTGTTGTAACTGACGTAATTTTTCTTTTAATCATGTTTGTTTATTTTAATTTATTTTATTTTATTTTTAATTTAGCGAAAACGAGTGCCGAGGGCGGGATTTGAACCCGCATGACCTTGCGGCCGCTGGCTCCTGAAGCCAGTGCGTCTGCCAATTCCGCCACCTCGGCAAATTCGGCGTTTCTCCTATTTAAACACCCTCGTTGTTTTAACGTGCCATTTTTCAATATTTTCAAAACGATCGCTTGGAAGCGGAAGGTATTTTTCTTCAAAACCTTTCAGCAAATTTTTGGAAACATAAAAATAATTCGGCGAAAAAAGGAAAATGGCCGGCGCGTCTCCGATAATCGCGGCCTGAAGATTTGAAAGATAGCGTTGTTTTCTTTCTTCATCAATTTCTTCCCTTGCCGCCTCAATTAATTCGTCAACGATTTTATCGTGATACATCGCCAGATTTAATCCGGGATAAAATCTTTCCGATGAATGCCAAAAGGAGAAAATGTCGGAGTTGACTCCGAAAACATTGCCGAAAATTATCATTTCATAACCGCGGGTTCTGATGATTTCTTCGTTGATTTCAACGGACGATTTAACCGCGAGATTCAACTTGACGCCGATCTTTAGCCAATCTTCCCGAATAATTTCGGCTGTTTTCGTTAAAAACGAAATGTCCGGAACCACCAGATTAAACTCCAAACGAACCGGCTCTTCTTTTGAATTTTTTTGTTTGCTTCTGATCCCGTCGTCTCCGACAACCCAGCCGCTTTCTTCCAAAATTTGAGCCGCCTTGACTGTTGAAAATTCATGATCGCGATAAACATCGGGCGCGTATCCTTCTATTTGAGGCATTAACGGCCCGCCCGCTTCCGTCGCTAAACCGCCAAAAACATCTTTAATAATTTTTGATTTATCAACCGCCGAATTTAACGCCGACCTTACGTTTTTTTCCTTCAAAGCCGGGGTGTTGGCATTAAAAAATAAAGCGTAATATTTCGACGATCTTAAATTAAAAACTTTGTGGCTGGTTTTAATTCCCGCCAAATCGTCGTAATTCAAACCGCCGACGCCGTCTATTTCTCCCTTGTTAAAAGCGCCGATTAAATCTTTTTTATCGCCATAAAACCTGAAATTCAACCGATTTAAGTAAGGATTCTGACCGAAATAATTTTCGCTTCTTTCCAAATAGTAATCGGTGATAAAACCGTCCCGTCTTTTGTCAAAAGAAACAAATTTAAACGGCCCGCTTCCTATTGGTTCAAGATTATAACCGGAAAGACGATAATTGGCAACCGGAATGTTTTCAAAAACATGTTTCGGCACCGGCCTTAAATCGCGAAGAGTGTTTTCAAAAAAAGAATAAGGGGAAGGCAAAATAAATTTAATTTCCCGTTCGCTTACTCTTTGAACTTCTATTCCCTGCCAAGCCGAATACAAAGGCGAACGGCTGTCGGGATTCTGAATGGCTTTAACCGTAAAAACCACGTCGTCGCTTACAATCGCTTTCCCGTCTTGCCAAAAAACATTGTCTTTGAGCCGGACGTTAAAAACTTTTCCGTTGGCGCCAATCTTATAGTTTTCGGTCAAATCAAGCATATCGCTGAAAATTATTTTTACCAGATCGCGGTCAATGTCGTTTGCGCCGGCCAAGACCGGATTCACAAAAACCGGCTGACCGATCGTCCCCTCCCGATAATCGCCTCCGGCAATCGGAATAACCGCCGTCTTTTTGCCCATAAAATCAACGGTTAAGAAAACCGCGGAGATAAGCGCCGAAAGCAAGGCGGCGAAAAACACCAATTGTTCCGGCCGCGAAAAAGTTTTAATTATTTGAAAGATTTTAAAAAACAATGTTTAAAAGCGACAACCCCGCAAAAATAATTATTAAGACAACGGTGGCCGCGAAAATTATGCGCTCCAAGCCGCGGCGAGTGGAATAAAATTCCCCTTCCTGGCCGCCAAAAATTCCGGACAAGCCCGAAGAACGTTCCTGAAGCAAAATTAAAACGATTAAAATAACGGAAATGATGATTTGGGCAAGAGGAATAAGCATTAATTTCAAGCGTCAATCTCTATACAGCCGCCTGGCCGAAACATTAATGACGATGTTAATCAAACCGATAACCAAAGTGGAGTAAAGCAACACTTTTAGTCCTTTAATACTAATGTCTGCCAGAAAAAAGTCAAGAGAATAAAGCGCCAGCATGTTTATCAAAATAATTCCGATCCCCAAAGTAATGACGATAACCGGACTGAAAATCACCTTTAAAATCGGCTTGATGAAAACGTTGATTACCGTAAAAATCGCGGTTACCTTCAAAAAACTCGCCGGCGCCGGCGTAATTTCAAACCCATCAATTAAATAAACCGCCGCCCCCAAAGCGACCAAATTGACGAAAAAAGAAAAAATAAAATGGTTCAAAAATTTCATGGTTTAAATTAATTTGTCGGGATTAACAGCGTTATTTATATTTTCCGACAAGCAATTCGTCCGAAAACACGCTATCAAATTCCCCGGCGAGGAATTTGCGCTCGCT
>JASJPP010000025.1:0-5271 GCA_031432155.1 Patescibacteria group bacterium
CCCTTCCGCCGTGTTCTTGCGGGGACGGACGGAAATTTTGCCGGCGTTATTTTTTCTTGCCCTTGCCCCACACCACCCATGCGCGGGCAAGTTTATTGAACTCCCTTGAGAAATACCCATATAGAAAGATTATTCTATATAGAACAATTTTGCAATAGCTGATACAATACTATTGTAGATAAAATGTGGATAACAATATGTCCGATATTTCAGGTAAATTCGCAAAAAAAGTCAAAGAAATAAGGTTGAGGAAAAAGATGTCGCAAGGCGACCTCGCAAAGATTTTGGGCGTTCACCCGACCTATATTTCCGGTATAGAGCGCGGAGTTAGGAACATGGCATTGAAAAACATTGAGAAGTTGGCAAACGCGCTCGGTGTTTCCGTCAATGACCTATTGAAATAATTTTATGCAAAAAAGAAATTACAAAGGATCATTGCGACTGGATTGGATAAATAAAGATCTTTCGCTTTACTACGAAATTGACGAAAAAGAGGGCAAGGGTGTCCGTCCGGTTTGGGTGCCAAAAAACGATATTCGCGTCGCCGAGCCGCGTATTTTGCGTTTCGTAAAAAATTATGGCGACGCCACAAGTGGAAACATGCTAATTAAGGGCGACAATCTTTTAGTTTTGCGAAGTTTGGTTGAAATGTTTAAGGGGAAACGAGAAAAAGATAAAGTAAAGTGTATTTACATTGACCCCCCATTTAACACTGGGAACGCATTTGATAGATACGAAGATAATTTAAGGCACTCCGAATGGCTAACAATGATGCGAGACCGCCTTTATCTTTTGCGAAAACTAATCAGAAAGGACGGAATTATCTTTGTTCATGTGGACGATGAGGAGATGGCTTATCTAAAAGTGCTTATGGACGAAATCTACGGCAGAGATAATTTTATTTCGCAAATTGCTTGGGAAAGATCATCGGTTGCTGGTTTGGGTCAAGGCGGGAAAATGGTCGTCAATGTAACCGAATATATTCTAGCCTACGCGAAAGACAAAGTTAATCTAAAAATCAACGATGATTTTCTGGTAAAAAGAGTTTTTGAGTACGAAAAACTCAAGGGTTATGGCTCAATACTTATCAGCGAGGGGAAAAAGAAGCTCATTAAAGAATTCAACTCAAAATCCAATAAAGAGCCGGTAAAAATTTACAAACACGAAAATTTCAAAATTGAGAGAATCCCATTTTCCGAACTTGAGGAAAGTAAAAAAAAGTTTAAGAACTTCTACAAGGATAACTTTAACAAGATATTTCGGACTTTCTTGGTACAAAAAGAAAATAGATTTCAGCACGAATTGATTGATCAAATGGACAAGGGTTTTTATTCCGTTGAATATACCCCAAGTCGTGGTAAAAAAGCCGACACCTTAACTACAAATTATTATTTCAAAAAAGAATTGTGCGGATGGCTCTCGTCCGTAGCGAGCTACGAGAAAGATGTTGTATATAAGTTTGAAAAGCCAAACGACTTTTGGACGAAAGACGATGTTTCCAATGCCGCAAGAGGAGAGGGTGGAATACGCGGTGAAGACCGAACAAAAAAACCGGAAAAGTTATTGAGTAGAATTATTGGAATGACTACCGAGCAAGATGACATCGTTTTAGACACTTTCTCTTTCAGTGGAACAACGGGCGCGGTGGCTCATAAAATGGGTCGCCGGTGGTTGATGGTAGAAATGGGTAGACAAGCCGAGGAGTTGATCATTCCCCGTTTGCAAAAAGTTATGGGCGGAAAAGACCAAATTGGGATTACCAAAGAGGTTGATTGGAAAGGCGGCGGTGGCTTCAAATTTTATCAGCTTGGCGAAAGTATAATAAACGAGCAAGACATGAACTGGACATTGAAAGCCGAAGAAATGGCAGAGGCGGTGTTTTTGCACTTTCAATACCGGCCGATCAAAGCAGAGTGGTTGGAAAAAGAGAATATGTATCTTGGAAAACATCAATCAGCTCGCTATCATTTTTCTCTATCATTTGCTTCACGAGAAGTTAAAACGATTACCGCAGATTTATACGAAAAGATTGTTGCCGGACTGGATAAAGAAAAGTTTAAGCACCTGACAATTTTTACCAATGTTGCGGTTTCCGTGCCGCCCGAAGCATTGGATGACCGCGTGTTTGTTAAGAAAATACCAGCGGCAATTTTGAGAGAATATAATTTGCTATAAAAACAATGCCACAATCATTTTACAATTTAGTGAGCCAAGATCAGCGATATAAAATCGCTGTTGGTTCGCCGTCGCCAAAAACGATTGAAAACTACGATAAAACTCAACACTTGCTCAAGTTTGCTCTGCGCCCATATCAAATTGAAGCGTTGAGTGCATTTCAGCTTTTCTGGAAAGATGATTTTGACAGCCGGAGCTTGAAAGAAAAAACGCTTCAAGAAGCAAAGAATGACGAGGAAAAGATTGTGCGGTGGCATAAAGTAGGTTTTGAGATGGCGACCGGCTCCGGCAAAACCCTGCTCATGGGCGCAACAATTTTAGATTTATGGCACAAAGGATACAAAGATTTTCTCATTTTGACTCCGAACACTATTTTGTTTGATAAGACAATAGAAAATTTTACGCCGCGAGCAGTAAAAAGCATTTTTGGCGACGGTTGGAATCTAACCTATAACCTAGTCACTGGTAATTCATACCGAGATAAAACCTGTAGTTGGGAGGAAGACAAGGATATTTCGTTTTATGTTTTCAATATGCAGAAGTTTTACGATAAGTCCGCTTCGGCGCAAAAGGACGGCGAGGACACCATGAGAGGAACGCCATATGTGCGTCGTCCGCTTGAGGAATCGCTTTGGCGAGACAAGAGCGGCGAAAACACTATATCGTTCGTGGAATTTTTGCGAGAACGCCGTCCAGTTATCATTTCTGACGAGGCGCACCATTATCAGCAAAAGAAAACAACGGAAGCGATTTTAGAACTTTTACCAAGTGCAGTGCTTGAATTTACCGCAACATCGCTCGAAAAAGGCGGCGAAAGCGAAAGTTTTGGGCAAAACAATCTTTACAAGTATCCAATGCAGAGATACATCAACGAGGGTTACGGAAAACGAATTTTTGCCGTAGGTTGTGGGACAAGCGACGAAACAGTAACAGACGAAGTAAGCGACAGCGATAAGCAAAAATTGGTGTGGGGTATGCTTATTCATTTACTGAAATGGGAGTCGCTTACATCAGTAAACGCGCCAGTTAAAAAAGCGATGTTGCTTACCAAAGCTCGGTCAATCAAGCACGCGGACGCAATTGATGTTTATCTCAAAAATTGGCCTGATTCAGTTTCTGGCGAAGTTGATGAGGTGTTGGAACAAGTAAATCGCGAAGGTACTGATATTGCCAAAATAGTCAGGCAGTATACTCCCAAGAACAAGACGGAATTGGTAAAAAAATTGTTGGCGGTTGCAAGGTCAGTTTTCACTATTCACAGCGAGAATAAAAGCGACGACGAGATATGGACGGATTATCAATTGCTTGACGACAACAAAGCCGAGATCGTCAATCAAGTTCGTATTTTCAGCGAGGGCGTTGATTACGACAATTTTTATACGATTGTTGTTCTCGGCGACACTGTTGAGAAAGTCGGTCTCGCCGCCGCGCAACTTATCGGGCGCGGTTTACGACTTTACAAAGAGAAACGCGAGTTTGATATTTTAGGACATGAACTAAAAGAACAGAGCGAGATTTTACACATCATTTGCGAACGCGGACGGCGTTTTGATAAAATCGTTGAGGAAATAAGAGAAAATCTTGAATTGTCGCCGGCAAGCATTGAAATACCGACAGAAGAAGAAGAGCGAGAGAACAAAGTCAATCGCAAAATTATTGATGATTATGAAATACCGATTTTGCAGATAAAGCCGATTGCAACCGGAAAGAGTTTTGAAGAAGCGTTAAAAAATAAATCGTTAAGCGTTGGCGCGTTTGTTGATGAAGTGTGCGGGCTTTCAAGGGGAGCGAAAGTTTTGAAGCCGGAAGTTTTGGCGATGGTGGATTATGCCGAGATTACAAGAGAGGAGATTGAATTGCAGAAAGATAAACCGGCGACAACGCGCAGGACAATAACGCTTCCAAAAAACGACATTGCGCGCTGGGCTTTGGATTTTATCGAACAAACCGGCTCATTTATCGGCAACAATTCTTTTGACACCGCCAAAAAACTTATTGAAACGATAATCGGCTCTGGCATACAAGTTGATACGGCTTACGCCATAGATTATAAGCGCGCACTTAAAGCGTTGTTGAAAAGCATTATTGAATTTTACGGCAGAAAATCGTACGAGTTAATGTTCAAGAGCGAGTTTAATTTCAAAAAGAAAAATGTTAAGAACATTTTTATAGACAGCAAGGTGGTTGTACGAAAACGAGAAGGACACACGCTAAACCTCATACCGTCTCATCAAGAAATGTCCTCACACCTACAACAAAAAGGAATTATTGTTGAGGGATACAAACATTCAGTTCGCCCGTTCGTAAAGTTTGATTCGCCGCCCGAAAAATGGGTCGCGGATGCACTAGAACATCTTTGCTCTTTGGACAAGAAAAAGAAAAGTTTTTGGGTAAGGAACGAACCGAGAACCGAATATCCGGTTGAAGTAAAACCGGCTCCGTTCTATCCCGACTTTCTTGCGTTTATCAACGGCAAATGGATTGTGGTTGATGTGAAAGGCAAGCACCTTGCCGAAGCGAAACAAATTGATGATCGCAAGAAAGCCCTAAAACTTTTGGAAAAAGAGGGCGGCGTTCAAACTTTTTTCCTCGTGGACAAAGTTATGGAAAAACGAGGATTCAAAGCGGTTGAAATTGCCAGCGTGGACGATTTCAGTGGTTTTGACGAATTACGCCACGAGGAATTAGGAATTGAGGAGTTTACGAACGGACAGAAGCCAACACTGTTTGATAAAAAATAACGCCGGCAAAATTTCCGTCCGTCCCCGCAAGAACACGGCGGAAGGGGGGTGTGGGGGGAATTCCGCCGTGTTCTTGCGAAAAATAGAGGCCAGTCCCGCCACCTTGCTTTTCAAAGCAAGACACCACAGAAAAATACTCTTTTCATTAGGAGAAAAAGAAATCCGGCGCGCGCCATGCCTACCGGCAGGCAGGCAAAATGAAAAAAGCAAAGAGTATTTTTCTGTGATATGGCGAGCGGAGCGAGCGGTGGCGGGGCTGGTTTCCTTGGTCTGGTTTCGTTCAGCAGTTTTTGATAAAATAGGTTCGATCCCTGCAAGGCGCACCACAAAACCACCCTTAAGGGTGGTTTTAATT
>JASJPP010000026.1:0-22342 GCA_031432155.1 Patescibacteria group bacterium
GGTTACGTCGAGAGGCTCATAATCTCTAGAAGCGGGTTCAATTCCCGCCCCCGCAACAAAACGGCAGGGTAGCTCAGTTGGCAGAGCGAGGGAGTCATAACCCCTAGGTCGTGGGTTCAAATCCCACCCCTGTCACCGATATTTAAATGGATAAAATTCAAGAGATTAGAAAATCAGCCTTAAAAGATTTTGAGGCCGCGAAAAATTTAAGCGATCTGGAAAATGTCAGAATTAAATATCTTGGCCGCAAAGCCGGCGAATTAACGAAGTTGCTCCGCAATCTTAAAAATTTGCCGCTGGAAGAACGCCGGGGAATCGGCCCGTTGGCGCAAAAATTCAGAGAAGACCTGGAAAATTTAATCGCCCAAAAAGACAAGCAACTAACCGCCGATTATCGATCTCCGGTTGCCGGCCGTTTTGACGTTACCAAACCGGGCAAAAAAATTAAACTCGGCCATCTTCACCCATTGACGCTGCTGGAAGAAGAAATCAAAGAAATTTTTTCTTCAATGAATTTTTCGATTGTAGAGGGGCCGGAAATCGAGAGTGAGCGTTATAATTTTGACGCTTTAAACATTCCGGCCGATCATCCGGCCAGGGACATGTGGGATACTTTTTGGCTTCGCCAAAATCAAGCGAAAACCAAAAACTTAAAACCAAAAACACAAGGGAAATTGCTTTTGCGGACGCACACCAGTCCGATGCAGATTCGTTACATGGAAGCTCATAACCCGCCTTTCCAGATCGTTGTCCCCGGCGTTGTTTATCGTTATGAAGCCACGGACGCCACCCACGATTTTCAATTCAGGCAATTGGAAGGATTAATGATCGGTAAAGATATTTCTCTCGCCAATTTTAAATACGTTATAGAATCGTTTCTTAAAAAACTTTTCGGCAAGGACGTTGAATTTGAATTGCGCCCGAGTTACTATCCTTTCGTTGAGCCGGGCGTCGACGTTTACATGAAATGGCGGGGGAAATGGCTTGAAGTGGCCGGCGCCGGCATGGTTCATCGAAAAGTTTTTGAAGCCGTTCGTTATAATCCGGACGAGTGGCAGGGATTCGCTTTCGGTTTCGGCATTACGCGTTTGGCAATGATTAAATACAAAATTCCCGATGTCCGCCTCTTTTATTCCGGCGATTTGAGATTCATAAATCAGTTTTAAGAGACCGGGAAAATAATTTTTTCGCAGACGGCATCGTGAGTATAATTTATTTATTTTGAATTCGTTTGTTTTCGCGCGTAAATAAAATAAATGGGCAAAAAATCGGAAATTTTTTTGGAAGAAGCGGTTCTCGACGATTTGGCGGAAGGATATAATTCTCTTGAATTGCCGCTTTCTCAAAAGGTTTTTAAACTGATCGGCGCGGCGGTTTTTTTTATATTATTGGTCGTTGCCGCGAGATTTATTTATTTAACCTGGTGGAAAGGCGATTTTTACGATAAACAGGCTTTTATCAACGCCAGTCAGATAACGACCGTTAAAGCGGAACGCGGAATTATTTTTGACCGCTTTAATAAACAGCTTGTTAAAAATATTTCGGTTTTCCGGTTAAATTTAAAAATTGTTGAATTGTTGAAAAATAAAGAAGAAACGAAAAGAACCTCAAACTCAGTTGAATCAATTCTTGGTTTGCCGGCCGGCCATCTAGAAAATTTGATTAAAAACGTTGATCTTGAAAAACAAGATTCAATCGTGTTGGCGAAAAATTTAACCATTGAAGAGGTGATTAAAATCAAGAATCTTAATTTGGCCGGCGCCAAAATCGAAGAATCTTTTGACAGGGAATATATGTTTCCCGAAATGTTTTCCCATATTATCGGTTATATCGGCGCGGCGACCAAAAAAGACATAAGCGTCAATCCCGATCTTTCTTTAAACGATGCCGCCGGCAAAAGCGGAGTTGAATCTTATAACGATAAAGAATTGACCGGACAGAACGGTAAAATCGCCGATTACCGCAACGCTTTCGGCGAAACGATTGAAAATAAATTATTACAGAACGCGGTTTCCGGCAGACATCTTTATTTAACCGTTGACGCCGAATTCCAGTCGTATTTCTACGGCCGTCTTAAACAGGGGATGAACGCGGTCGGCAGCCAATCCGGCGTCGGTCTGGCGATCGATCCTTCAAACGGCGAGATTCTCGCCATGGCGAGTCTCCCGAGTTTTAACCCAAATAACATTACGGAAAACGATCTGACAAATTCTTATAAACCTCTTTTTAATCGCGCCGTTTCAGGCCTTTATACTCCCGGTTCAACCATCAAGCCGCTGGTCGCCGTCGCCGCCTTAAACGAAAAAATCGTTTCGCCCGATGATCAATTTTTTTCCGCCGGTTATCTGGAAATTCCAAACCCATATTCTCCCGACAATCCTTCCCGTTTTCTTGACTGGAAGCCGCACGGTTGGGTAAATTTATATTCGGCCATCGCCAGATCAAGCAATGTTTATTTTTATATCGTCGGCGGAGGTTTTGAAGGAATAAAAGGGCTGGGCATTGAAAAATTGAAAGAATACTGGGGAAAATTCGGTTTAGGCGCGCAAACGGGCGTTGATCTTCCTTTCGAAGAAAGCGGGTTTTTGCCCGATCCTTTATATAAAGAAAAAAACAATAACGGCATTTGGCGGATTGGAGATACCTATAACGCCACCATCGGCCAGGGGGATTTATTGGTTACCCCTCTTCAACTTGTCAATTATATCGCCGCTATCTCCAATAACGGAAAAGCTTACAGGCCTTTTGTCGTTAAAAAGATCGTTTCCGGCGCCGGAGAAACAACAAAAGAAACCCAGCCGGAAATTATTTTTGATAACGCCGAATTATTCCGCCATATAGAAGAAGCGAAAAAGGGAATGATCGATGCCGTGGGAAAGCCGTACGGCACCGCTCATCTTTTAAGCGATCTGCCGTTTTTATCGGCGGCTAAAACCGGCACTAGCCAGGTTGAAGCAAAAACCAAAATCAACGCTTTTTTCGTCGGTTACGCTCCGGTTGACAATCCCCGAATCGTGATTTTGGTTTTGATTGAAAATGCGAAAGAGGGGGGGCTGAACGCCGTACCGGTGGCAAAAGACGTTTTAAATTGGTATTATATAAACAGAATAAAATGATAAATCTCGATTCTTTAGAAAATAAAATCGGTTTTAAATTTAACGACATAAATCTATTGAAGGAGGCGATGACTCACCGTTCTTATATCAATGAAAATCCTTCGTGGAAATTGCCTCATAACGAGCGTCTGGAATTTTTAGGGGACGCGGTTTTGGAGCTTGCCGTCACGGAAAATCTTTTTCAGCGGTTTCCCGAAGAACCCGAAGGCCAGCTTACAAGCATTCGGGCCGCTTTGGTCAATTATCAGATGCTGGCGCAAGTGGCGCGTTCCGTTGATTTGGAAGATTATCTTTTGCTTTCGCGCGGGGAAAAAAAAGACGTCGGTCGCGCCCGCGAAGTCATTTTGGCCAATGCCATGGAGGCGGTTATCGGCGCCGCTTATCTGGATAAAAATTATTCGGAAGCGAAAAAAATAATCGACGATTTTGTTGTTGAGCCGAATTTAAAAAAGATCATTGATAAAGAGCTTTACAGGGATCCGAAAAGCCATCTTCAGGAAATCGTTCAGGAAAAATTTAAAACAACCCCGACTTACCGCGTTTTGGAAGAATGGGGGCCTGACCACAAAAAAATATTCAAAATCGGCGTTTTTTTCGGCGACAAATTAATTGCCGAAGGAGAAGGTTATTCAAAACAGGAATCGGAAGTGGAGGCGGCAAGGGCGGCGTTAAAAACATTAACTCCCGGACGTTAGCCGTTGGTCGTTAAAACACATGTTTTTAAAATCTCTTGAGCTTAACGGTTTCAAGTCTTTCGCTCAAAAAACGCTTTTGGAATTTCCCGTCGGTATTACGGCGATAGTGGGGCCTAATGGTTCAGGCAAAAGCAATATCATTGACGCCATTCGCTGGCTTTTGGGTGAGCGGGAGGCTAAAAATTTAAGAGGCGGCAAGGCCGAAGATTTGATTTTCAACGGCACGCCTAAAAGGCCGCGGGTGGGAATGGCCGGCGCTTCTTTGCGTTTTGACAACGGTTCGGGATTTTTCCCCGTTGATTTTAAAGAAGTTTCAATCAGCCGGCAGCTTTCGCGCGACGGGAATTCACGGTATTTTTTGAATAAATCGGAAGTTCGGCTCAAAGACATCGTTGATTTTTTCAGCCGGTCGCGTTTGGGAACAAAAGGATTGTCGATTATTAATCAGGGCAACAGCGATCTTTTTGTAAGGGTTTCGCCTGAAGAACGCCGCGTGATGATAGAAGAAGTTTTGGGCTTGAGGGAATATCAGCTTAAAAAAGGCGAAGCCGAGCGAAAATTAAAAATAACCGACGTGAATCTGGAAAAAGTGAAGGCGATGATTGATGAAGTAATGCCGCGTTTGCGTCTTTTAAAACGCCAGACCGGCAAATTGGAAAAAAGAAGCGAAGTGGAAAAAAACTTGAAAGAATTGGAAAATAATTATTTTTCCTCCAAATTGAAAGAAATTAACGAGAATAAAAATAAGTTGGAGCCGGATTTGGTTTTTGTCAAAAAACAAATCAGCGAAAAAGAAAAAGAGCTTAAAATTCTTGAAAGTGATTTGGAAAAAGTAAATTTATCAAACAATGAACCGGCGGAATTGAAAAAATTCAAAGACCGCCGCAACGAGCTTTTGGAAAAACATTCTTTGATTCAAAAAGAGCTTGGCCGTATAGAGGCAAAAATTGAATTTTTAAGCGTTGCCATGAGCGCCGATGAATATAATGTCGGAGAACTGCTTGATTTAGTAAAAGACCTGAAACATTCGCTTGAAGAAGGCTTAAAACTTGAGCCCGTTCATTTTCGGAAAAAAGCCGAAGAAATAGTTGTTAAAATCAACGGATTTTTAAACCGATCGGGAAAATCCGAAAAAGAAGAACCGCCGGCTCTTTTTAAAACCAAAAATGAACTGACCGGCCAATTCGGCGAAATTGAAAAAGAGCTTAAAGAGTTGGAGAAAAAAGAAGCGTCCAGTGTCGCGGAGATGGAAAAATTCAACGAACGGTTTCGCGGAGCTTTTGAATCAATGGAGGCGAAAAAAGAAGAATTAAGAGATCTGGAAAATAAAAAAAACAGGATTATTTTTGAAGAGGAAAAACTGAATCTGAAACTTCAGGACTTGAGCGATCAATTGATTCAGATCGGCAGATCGATTGAAGAAGCAAGGTCTTTTGAAGCGGTTAAAGAATTTACGGACGAGCCGCAACAAGCCGAAAAAGAAATGTTTAAATTGCGGGCGGAACTGGCCGCCATCGGCGAGATTGACGAAAACTTGATAAAAGAAGCTAAAGAAGTTGACGACCATTACAATTTTTTGACGACTCAATCCGTTGATTTGGGGAAAGCGTCCGTTGATTTAAAAAATTTAATCGGCGATTTAAGCGAAAAAATTCATATTGAATTTGACCGTTCGTTAAAGCTTATCAATGAAGAATTCAATAATTATTTTAAATTGATGTTTGGCGGAGGGCAGGCAAAATTAAAACTTAAAACTCAAAATCAGAAAATTAAAGCGGAAGGAGAAGAAAACGAAGAAAACTTCAAAGAAGAAAATTCCGAAGAAAAAGAACTGAAAATCGGCGTGGAGATTGACTTGGGTTTGCCAAAAAAAAGAGTGACCGGTTTGGATATGCTTTCCGGCGGCGAAAAAACTTTGGTTTCCATCGCCGCGCTTTTTGCTTTGATTTCGGTAAGCCCCCCGCCTTTTTTGGTTTTGGATGAAATTGACGCGGCCTTGGACGAAAGCAACTCAAAACGTTTCGCCGATTTAATAGGGGAATTTTCCAAAAAAACCCAGTTTATCATCGTTACCCACAATCGTTCCACGATGGAAGCGGCCGATGTTTTATACGGCATCACGGTTGCCGAAGACGGCACTTCAAAAGTTTTGTCATTGAAATTTGAGAATGTCTCCAAAGGCCGCTCCGTCGCGCATTCTTGACAAATAATTTTTTGAATTTATGATGTTTAAAACATTATGTTGGCCATTAAACTCAAAAGAATAGGTAAAAAACACCAGCCCGGTTTCCGGGTAATCGTCGCTGAAAAACGGCTGAAAATGAGCGGCCGCTACGTTGAAGATATAGGATGGTTGAATCCGAAAAGCAAAGATTTTGACATATCCAAAGAAAGAGTGAGATATTGGCTGGAAAAAGGCGCTCAACCGACAGACAGCGTTTATAATTTATTGGTGAAATCCGAAGTGATCAGCGGCCCCAAAAGGCCGGTTCACGCCAAAAGCAAAAACATTGAACAGCCGAAGGAACAAAAACAAGAAAAAAAGGAAGAAGTAAAACAATAAAAGGTCGTTAAGAAAAACAGAATTGAATTATGACAGGCAAAGATCAGGAATTTCTTGAATTTCTCGTTAAATCCATCGTTGATCATCCCGAAGACGTCGTGGTTGACCGCAGGGTGGACGAGATGGGAGTTCTTCTGACGCTTAAAGTCAATCCGGTTGACATGGGTCAAATCGTGGGAAAAGGGGGATCAACAGCCCAGTCCATCCGCTCGCTTTTAAGAATTGTGGGCATTAAAAATAACGCCCGCGTTAATCTAAAAATCATTGAACCGGAAGGCGGAACAAGATCAAGAGGAATGTTTGAACGGCCGACCGCAAGCGTTTAAGTAAATTTTAAAAACCGCGCCAAAAGGCGCGGTTTTTGGTATTTAAAAATTGAAAAACCGCGCAAAATGTAGTAAAAAATGAATAATGATAAAAATGGACTCCTAATCTCTATTGCAGGCAATTGCTCAGTTGCTATTTTGGAGATAATAGGTTTTTAAAAAATGATTTAGCAAGCAAAAAAATTATGAGAAATTATGTTAAAATAAATTTATGATTCCAAAAGAAAATAATTTTACGTATATTGATGGTAATAATTTATATCGTGGAGTAAATAATTCCGGTTGGAAAATTGATTTTTTTAGATTTAGAAAATGGTTATCTGATAAATATGGAATAGTCAGGGCGTATTATTTTATTGGATTAATCCCTAAAGAAAAAGATATGTATGAGGCGTTACAAAAAGCTGGTTTTACTTTAATGTTTAAAGAAGTGGTTTATGATGGCGATGGAAAAGCAAAAGGTAATTGCGATGCTGATTTAGTTTTACAGGCCACTAGAGATGTGTATGAAAATTCCTGCGGAAAATTAGCGTTGATTACTAGCGATGGAGATTATGCTGGTTTGGTAAAATTTTTGCAAGAGAAAAATAAATTAAAAATTATACTTTCCCCGAGTATTCAGGAAAAATGTTCAATATTATTAAAAAGAACCAATGCGCCAATTACTTATTTAAATGACATAAAAAATAAAATTTGTTTAACCAATAAAGAAAAAGCCCCCATTAAGGACGAGCCTTAATAGGGTCTTTTTCGTGGTGATATTATTAATATAGCAAGCCGTTAATAAATGTCAATAAGTTATCCACGGGCAATAAAATAGTTTATAAGAAATGCGTTTTGACATTATTACAATTTTCCCGAAAATTTTTGATTCTTATCTTAAAGAGTCGATTTTGAAGCGGGCGGCGGAGAAAAAATTGATTGGCGTTAAAATTCACGATTTGCGCGATTTTTCCGAAGATAAGCGCAAAAAAGTCGACGATAGGCCGTTTGGCGGAGGGCCGGGGATGGTGATGCAAATTCAGCCGATTATTAAAGCAGTTGAATTTGCAAAATCAAAAATTAATCCGCCATCTGGCGGACAAAAATCAAAAATAAAAGTTATTTTATTTACGCCGTCGGGCAAGCAATTTGATAATGAAATCGCCGCTAAATTGGCGAAAAATTACGACAATTTTATTTTAATCTGCGGCCGATATGAAGGAATAGATGCAAGAGCGGAAAAAGCAATTAAAAATTTAATCCGCCAGCCGGCGGAAAAGATTTCAATCGGTCCTTATGTTTTAACCGGCGGCGAATTGCCGGCAATGGTTTTAATTGATTCGGTTTCGCGCAAAATCCCGGGCGTGCTCGGCAAAGAAGAATCGCTGGAAGAAAAAAGGTTTGGCGTCGGGGTTCCGGCCTATACGCGGCCGGCGGAATTCGTTTATAATAAAAAAAAATACAAGGTTCCGAAAGTTTTGCTTTCCGGGGATCATAATAAAATAAAAGAATGGCGCGAAAAACGCCGCGGGCGTTGACTCTTTATTTTTAATGGTGTAATATTTTTCGTTATGGAAACGCAAGATTTAGATTTAGAACAAGACGCGGCGCGGGATGCCGCGGAAGGCGTTGAGGAAAAAATACCTGAAACCGGGGAAGATTTTGGAATGGCGGAAGAAATGATAAAAGCCGGTTTGATTTACGGCCATAAAAAATCAAAAACCAATCCAAAATTCAAGCCGTATATTTACACCACCAGAAACGGCGTAGAGATTATTGACGTAACGCAAACGCTGCCGGCGTTGAATTCAGCCGTTGAATTTTTATCGGGAATTTTAAAGAACAAAGGATCGGTTTTGATTGTGGCGACTCAGCCGGCGGCTAAAGAAGCGGCGACAAGCCTGGCGAAGAAATTCAATTTTTCCATCATCAACGACCGCTGGATCGGCGGCCTGTTGACCAATTTTAAAGTGATTTCCAAGCGTATCGATTACTTCAAAAAAAATCAGGAAGACATGGCGAAAGGCGAGTTTGAAAAATACACCAAGAAAGAACGGGTAATGATCAATCGTAAAATTGAAAAAATGAGAAAAATGTTTTCCGGTCTGGAAGACTTGAATAAATTGCCGGATCTTGTTTTTATCGTCGATTTTTCCATAAAAGGGCATAATACCGCTCTTCGCGAAGCCATGCGTTTGAATATCCCCGTGATGGCGATTATTGACAGCGACGACAATCCCGACTTTGCCGATTACCCGATTCCCGCCAACGATCACGCTAAAACAAGCATTGATTGGTTGATTAGAAAAATTGAAGAGCAGTCCGTGATTAATGGTTAATAATCATCGTATTTATGATTAGCGACGTTCAAAAATTAAGAGAGACAACCGGCGCCGGCGTTATGGAATGTAAAAAGGCCTTGACTGACTCCGGCGGAGACTTTGACAAGGCGGCGGCGTTGATTCGCGAACGTGGTCTGGCAAAAGCCGGCGGGAAAAGCGAACGAAAAACCGGAGCGGGATTGATAGAATCCTACGTTCATAACGAAAGAGTCGGCGTTTTATTGGAAATTCACTGCGAAACCGATTTTGTTTCGCGTTCGGAAAATTTTCGCAAATTATCCCGCGATTTGGCGATGCAGATCGCGGCGATGAATCCGGAAAATGTTGATGATTTGCTCAAACAAGCGTATATTAAAGACGAGAGTTTGACGGTCGAAGAAACAATTAAGCAGGCGATCGCCAAATTCGGCGAAAATATCCGGCTGGAAAGATTTTGCCGTTACGAGATTTAAACATGTATAATTTTATTCTTCAAACAGCTTTAATGATCGGGCTGGGGATAATGATTTATCTGGTTGGCCGGGCCGTTCCGCGCGTAAGCGACGACGTTTCGCGGCCGTTGATTAAAACTCTTCGTCCTTTCGGCGGTTTAACGCTTGAAAAAATCGATTTGGCGCTTAACAGTTTTTTGGAAAAAACTTTAAGAAAGGCGAAACTTCTGATTCTTCGGTTGGACAACGCGATAAGCGGTTATCTTGACAAGATAAAAAAAATTAACGGCGTTGACAGGAAAAACGGCGAAGATAAGCCGACGCTTTTTGAAAACAACATAAAAGAAGAGGAAAAAACGGAATAAAAGGAGAAATAAAATCGCGCAGGTGGCAGAGCGGTCAATTGCATCAGACTGTAAATCTGACGCCTTTATGGCTACGGGGGTTCGAATCCCTCCCTGCGCACTTGCCGCCACCTTAGCTCAGCGGCAGAGCAGCGCTTTTGTAAAGCGAAGGTCCCCGGTTCAAATCCGGGAGGTGGCTCTTTCCGAAAGCCAATGTAGCTCAGCTGGCAGAGCAACTCCATGGTAAGGAGTAGGTCGCCGGTTCAAATCCGGCCATTGGCTCAAAAATCGCGCCCTTAGCTCAGTGGTAGAGCGTTACATTGACATTGTAAAGGCCGAAGGTTCAATCCCTTCAGGGCGCACCAAATTGGACTTCGCGATTTTTTGAGGGGGGAAGCAGAGGAATGCTCGCCGCGCCTGCTGGCGCGACGAGCAAACTATCGCTTTGGCTTCCAAAAAATCAGGAAGTCTAGTTTGGTGCCCTTTGTTTGAAAAATTTATAAATTAAATTTATAATGTTTTTTATATGGCTAAATCAAAGTTCAGCGAAAATTTAATAAAATTAAGATGCGTCGGCTGTAAGCGGTTTAATTATTACACCCGTAAAAAGAAATCGCTTGAAAAAAAATTGGAACTCAAAAAGCATTGTAAGTGGTGCCGCAAGCACACGACGCATAAGGAAACTAAAAGATAAATTTGATGGGGGCATAAGCTCAATGGCAAA
Source organism: Patescibacteria group bacterium (assembly GCA_031432155.1). Lineage (GTDB taxonomy): Bacteria > Patescibacteriota > Minisyncoccia > UBA6257 > UBA9933 > JASJPP01. Next base: position 10,524 of record JASJPP010000026.1, read on the forward strand.
CTGCGGGTCTCCAAAACCTGACTTCTAGGTTCAAATCCTAGTGCCCCCGCCAAAAGCGGTTTTTCCGCTGATTTTTATAAAAAAATAAAAAAAAGCCCTGAAACATTCAGCTCCGGGCTTTTGAATTTTTACGCAAGAAACATTACCGTTCTTTGGTTATTTTCACTTTATTGATTGTGACTTTATAGCCGAGATCTTTTTTCTCTTCTGCCAACTTCACAGCCTTCAAAAGGCTGTGAATAACGACCTCTTCCCTGTTGTTCCTGTTTTTTTTCCATTTCACAATCCACGTTCTTGTCGGCACTCGCCATCACCTCCTTCCATTAATTTTTAACGTACGGAAACAAAACAAAAAATGGCTTTCGAGCCGTTTTTAAGCAATATAACACATTGAATATAAAATACAAGGCTCCGATTGCTCGGAGCCGAAAAATTGATGGATTTAACTTAATAAATCGGACCGCTGTGCCCGATATGCGGCGATGAAAGCGGTGTTATCTGCACGATATATCCTTTCTTTTTCTTTTTTTCGGCGGATCGAAAAACTTTTTGCGCGTCGTCGAAAATAATTTTTTCATTTTGCTTTTTCCATTCGCCGTTTTTCATTTTCTTCCACCATCTGACAACCCATCCCTTGGCCATAATCGCCTTTTTCATTTTCATCCTCCTTTATGAAATTGTTTTAGAGCAGTTGCGATTGGTTTTATCGCTGTTTTTTGCTACAATATCACAGAATGAAATATGAATCAAGAATACGGCGATTTAATCGATTCAATGGTTAAAGACGGTTATTTGAAAACGCCGGAAATCATTGAAGCGTTTAAGGCGATAGACAGAAAAAATTTTGTGACCGAAGAGCATCAAAAAGACGCTTATATCAACGCGCCTTTGCCGATAGGTTTCGGTCAGACCATTTCTCAGCCGCTTACCGTGGCTTTTATGATGGAACTTCTTGAACCGAAACCCGGGGAAAAAATTCTTGACGTTGGCGCCGGTTCCGGCTGGGCCGCGGCCATTCTCGCTTATATCGTCGGCAAACAACGGTTAAACGAAGCTATCGGCGAACCTGTTTTGTTATTGGCCGTTGAGCGGGTGCCGGAATTGAAAGAAATGGCGGAAAAAAATGTCAGCCGATACGATTTTATTGAAAAAGGAATCGCGCGGATTATTTTATCCGACGGTTCAAGAGGATATAAAAAGGAAGCGCCTTACGATAAAATTATCGCCGCCGCCGCCGCTTACCGGGATATTCCCAAAGATTGGCGCAGCCAGTTGAAAATCGGCGGCCGGATCGTGGCGCCGGTAGGCAACAGCATCGTTTTGATTAACAAGCTGGGCAGGAATAAATTTGATAAAAAAGAATTTTTCGGTTTCAGCTTTGTGCCGTTGATTGAAGAAAAAGCTTGACTTTTCCGATTATTTTTTTAGAATTGTATTTGTTGCAAATTAATGACGAACAAAGATTTTAAAAAGCCGATTGAAGGAGTCGTTATAGAGGCTTTGCCGTCCACGACTTTTAAGGTTATGATTGCTGACGGAAAAGAGATCGTCGTTTATCTTTCGGGGAAAATGAGATTGCACCGCATTAAAGTTTTGCCCGGCGACAGAGTATTGATTGAATTGTCTCCCGACGGCGCGAAAGGAAGAATAATCAGAAGGATATAATTAATTATGAAAGTGCGTTCTTCGGTCAAAAAAATTTGCCAGAATTGTAAAACCGTCCGGCGTTGCGGACGGATTTATGTGATTTGTAAAAAAAATCCGAAACATAAACAGCGGCAAGGATAAATATTAAAAAATATGCGATTAGTTGGCATTAACATTCCGGACAATAAACACATTGAAATATCTCTTACTTATGTTTTTGGCATAGGCAGATTTTTAGCCGCCAAAATTTTAAAAGAAGCGAAAATCGATTTAATGAAAAGAACCAAAGATCTGATTCCGGAAGAAATCAACCGTATTAGGGAGGTGATTGAAAAAAAATATAAAATAGAAGGCGAATTGCGCCAGAACATCAAGCAAAATCTCGAGCGGCTCAAGGAGATACAATGTTATCGCGGCGTCAGGCATTTGAAACGTTTGCCGGTAAGAGGTCAGAGAACCAAAACTAATTCGCGCACCGTGCGGGGCAATGTCAGGAAAACAGTCGGCAGCGGCAAAAGAAAAGCGGAACTGAGATAATAAAAACATGGGAAAGAAAAAAGTCATCAAGCAAACGGAAAGCGAGGTTTTAAAAGAAAAAGACAAACTGGAAGAAGCGATGGCGAAGGCCGGCGGCAAATCCGCTGTTTCCAAAAAAACGGAAAGCGGCTTTATCTATATTGACGCCACTTATAATAATACTTTAATATCGGTGACCGACAGGGGAGGCAACGTTATCGCCTGGGCTTCGGCCGGTTCTTTGGGATTTTCCGGTCCGAAAAAGGCGACGCCGTTCGCCGCTTCCAAGATAGTGGCGGCGCTCGCCGAAAAAGTGAAAAAAACAGGCCCTTTTAACGTGGAAGTCGTCGTTAAGGGAGTCGGCAGCGGTCGCGATTCGGCTATCAGATCGCTCGCGAATCAAGGGTTTAACATTATTTCAATCAAAGACGTTACGCCCGTCCCGCATAACGGTCCAAGGCCGCCGAAAAGGAGAAGAGTTTAAAAAATATGCCGATAACAAGACCAAAAGAAAAAAAAGAAAGATCGCTCGGAGTCAGGCTTTTTTTAAAAGCGAATCGTTGCAATTCTCCGAAATGCGTAATGGTGAGGCGCGCTTATCGCCCGGGAATTCACGGCAAAAAACGTCGCAGAAATCCTTCGGAATACGGCCAGCAGTTGATTGAAAAACAGCGGATAAAAACGAGTTATGGCTTAAGAGAGGCGCAATTCGCCAGGGTCGTTCACAAGGCTTTTTCAAAAGGAGGCAATATCGGCGAAACGATTTTAAACATTCTTGAGCGTCAATTATTTAACGTTGTTTTTCGTTTGGGATTCGCTCCTTCAAGATTTGTCGCGCGCCAATTGGTTGGTCACGGACATTTTTTGGTTAACGGTAAAAAAGTTTTTACTCCTTCTTACATTGTTAAAGTCGGCGACGTCGTTTCAATCAAGCCGGCCTCAAAACAACTCTTGATTTTTAAAGATTTACCGGATAGCATAAAGAAATACGAATCGCCGCTTTGGCTGACTCTGGACAAAGAAAAAATTGAAGGCCAGATAAAATACCAGCCGCGCGATATTAAAATTGATTTTGATATTAATTTAATCATCGATTATTATTCAAAATAACATGGAATACGCCAGATTAAGCGAAACCGTAAAAATAAAAAAAGTTTCCGAAAAAGAGAACGAAGGTGTTTTTGAAATTGAAGGGCTTTATACCGGCTACGGCTTAACTTTAGGCAACGCCTTGAGAAGGGTTTTGCTTTCTTCTTTGCCGGGCGCGGCGATTACTCAGATAAAAATAAAAGGAGTTGATCATGAATTTTCCACCATTGACGGAGTGATGGAAGACGTTGTTGAGATTACTCTCAATCTGAAACGCGTTCGCTTCCGTTTTTTCGCCGATGAACCGCAAACGCTGATTCTTAAAGTAAAAGGAGAAAAAAAGGTGAAAGCCGGAGACATTAAATCAAGCGCCCAGGTTGAGGTGGCCAATCCCGATCTCCATATCGCGACTCTTACCAATAAAAACGCCGAACTGGAAATGGAGATTACGGTTGAAAAAGGATTGGGCTATGTGCCGGTGGAGGCGAGAAAGATCGAAAAATTGCCGATTAAAACCATCGCTCTCGACGCGATTTTTACTCCGGTGTCAAAGGTTAATTTTATTGTTGAAAACATGCGGGTCGGCGAACGCACCGATTATAACCGTTTGAAGCTCACGGTTGAAACTGACGGAACAATTTCTCCTTCAAAAGCCGTTCATAAAGCCGCCAATATTTTAAAAGATCATTTCGACAAAGTTTCAGCGATAGAAACCGAAGATTTGGAAATCAAAGAAATCAAGAAAACGCCTGTTGCGGGAAAGAAAGAGAAAAAGAGCAGGAAAAAATAATGCGGCATCTTAAAAAAGGAAAAAAATTTCATCGCAAAAAGGGACAACGCGCCGCTCTTTTGAAGGGTCTTTTGAATAATCTTATTTTAAAAGAGAAAATTCAGACAACCGAAGTGAAAGCGAAGGCGTTGAAATCAAAGGCGGAAAAATTGGTTACGATCGCCAAAAAACAAAATCTCTCGGCTTTCAGAACGGCAACGTCAAGGCTTTCAAATAAAAAATCGGCTTACAAACTTTACCATGAAATCGCTCCCCGTTATTTGCAGCGCCACGGAGGGTATTTAAGGGTGATTAAAAGCGCGAAAACAAGAAAAGGAGACGGCGCCAGAATGGCTATTTTGGAATTTGTTTAAGGTGTTGACAAAAACCGTAAGTTTAAGATAGAATAAAAAACGTCGCAATTAAATTAAATAAAAAATAAATTTATGGCGGAGAAAGAAAAATTTGAAAGGGGAAAGCCGCACGTAAACGTCGGCACTATCGGCCATGTTGACCATGGCAAAACCACTTTAACGGCTTCCATCACGCACGTTCTTTTTTTGAAAGGTTTGGCGAAAAAAGAAGAAAGCGTTGACCAGATTGACAAAGCGCCCGAAGAAAAAGCGAGGGGGATCACCATCGCTCTTCACCATTCCGAATACGAATCGGAAAAACGCCACTACGCGCACGTGGACGCTCCCGGACACGCCGACTACATCAAAAATATGATTACGGGCGCGGCGCAGATGGACGGCGCGGTTTTGGTGGTTTCGGCCGCTGACGGCCCCATGCCACAAACTCGCGAACATATTCTTCTCGCTCGTCAGATAGGCGTTCCTTCAATCGTTGTTTTTTTGAATAAAGTTGACATGGTTGACGATCCGGAACTTATTGATTTGGTTGAAGCCGAAGTAAGAGAACTTTTGAAAAAATACGAATTCCCCGGCGATCAAACCCCGATTATTCGCGGTTCAGCCGTAAAAGCGCTGGCCGTCAAATCGGCCGATGATCCGGACGCCAAACCGATTTTAGATCTGGTAAAAGCTTTGGACGAATATATTCCGGAACCGGTTCGTGAAATCGATAAGCCATTTTTGATGCCTATCGAAGACGTTTTTTCGATTGAAGGCCGTGGAACCGTGGTGACCGGCCGCATTGAAAGGGGAATAGCTAAAGTTAACGAAGAAATGGAAATCATCGGTTTGAAACCGACGCAGAAAACCGTGATAACCGGCATTGAAATGTTCAATAAACTTCTTGACGAAGGCCGGGCCGGCGACAATGTCGGAGCGCTTTTAAGGGGTCTTAAAAAAGAAGACGTTGAACGCGGTCAGGTTATCGCCAAACCGGGCAGCGTTACGCCTCATACCGAATTTGACGCGGAAATCTACGTGCTTTCCAAAGAGGAAGGCGGCCGCCACACTCCTTTTTTCAAAGGGTATAAACCGCAGTTTTACATCAGAACGACAGATGTTACAGGCGAAGTGATTTTGCCGGAAGGAGTTGAAATGGTGATGCCGGGAGATACCATTAAATTGAAAGTTAAACTAATCGCTCCGGTCGCCTTGGAAGAAAAACAGCGTTTCGCCATTCGCGAGGGCGGCAAGACAGTCGGAGCCGGGGTTGTGCTTAAAATAAACGCTTAATATAAAAGTAAAGATTTTGATTCGGGATTTTTTGACCATTTAAATTAAAATATGGCTAAAGAAGAAGCCGTACAAACAAAATTGAGATTGAAGGTTAAATCTTACGATCATAAGCTGATTGACAATTCCGTTAAGCAGATTATTGAAACTGCCGTAAGAAACGGTTCCGAAATAGTCGGTCCTGTTCCATTGCCGACCGAATTCAAAAAATATACCGTTAACCGCTCGACTTTCGTTCATAAAAACTCAAGAGAACAATTTGAGCTTAGAATTCACAAGCGGCTGATTGACATTTTAAATCCGAACCCAAAAATTATTGAAGCGTTAAGCAGTCTTAATCTTCCGAGCGGGATAGATATAGAGATTAAGATGGCGTAATCCTTGACTTTTTTCCGTTGCTAAACTATACTTTTATCAGTGAGTGTTGAACATTCCCCTACGATGATATCGATAGAGGAATGTCCTTCTGGTTCCCCCGCCGCAAGGCGGGGGTTTTGTTTTTAAAACATTTTGTTATACTTAATTCGGGCAGCGGATAGAGCACTCACTAAGTCAAAAAACTGGAGGTCACCACCGTTGCCCCCTTGAAAGTTATTTATATATCATTGACACCGTTTTTATTATTTGTTATATTTATTCAAAATGATTTTTAATCTGTTTAAATAAAAACAGTTGAATGATTTAGCCAATTAAACAAACAGCCGGCTAAGTCTGGCTGTTTTTGTTGATTAAAATAAAATGTCGTTTATCGTCGGCGTAAAATTAAAAATGAGTCAGATTTGGAAAGACGACAAGGTGATTCCCGTTACGGCCATTGCCGCCGGACCGGTAAAGATAACTCAGCTTCGGACAAAAGAAAAAGACGGGTATGAGGCCGTTCAAGTTGGGTTTGGAGAAAAGAAATTAAAAAATATTAAAAAGCCCCAGCGCGTTCAGCTGAAAGACCTGGGAAATTTTCGGCACTTGAAAGAATTTAGATTAGGAAATTCGTCAGCTGAATTGAAAGTCGGCGATGTTTTAAGCGTTGAACAATTTAAAGAAGGCGACAAGGTGAAAGTAAGCGGTTTAAACAAGGGCCGGGGTTTTCAGGGCGTGGTTAAAAGGCATGGATTTTCCGGCGGGCCGAAAACCCACGGCCAAAAAGACAGATTAAGAGCGCCCGGTTCAATCGGCGCGACTGCTCCTCAAAGAGTGATGCCCGGCAGAAAAATGGCCGGCCGAATGGGAAATGAGCGGGTCAGCGTGAAAAATCTGGAAATCGCCGGCGTTGATAAAGAAAACAACGTTTTATTGGTCAAGGGAGCAGTGCCGGGAATGAGAGGAACTTTATTGGAAATAATCGGCAATTGATTACCATGAAAATCGACGTTTATAACTCACAAAACAATAAAGTGGACGCGGTTGATCTGCCGGAAAGGATATTCGCCGTCAAATGGAATCCCAATCTGGTTCATCAGGCGTTAACGGTTCAATTGTCCAATCGGCGGCAGTCGCTGGCGCACGCTAAAGGACGCGGCGAAGTTTCCGGCGGCGGCAAAAAACCGTGGCGCCAGAAAGGAACCGGCCGCGCAAGGCACGGCTCTACTCGTTCGCCGATCTGGATTGGCGGCGGCGTCGCTCATGGGCCGACCAAAGAGCGCGATTTCGGCAAAAAAATCAACAAAAAAATGAAACGGCTTGCCGTTTTAAACGTTTTGTCCAAAAAAATAAAAGACGGCGAATTTAAGCTGATGGATTCTTTTAATCCCGAATTGTCAAAAACAAAAGAAATGGCGAATGTTTTTAAAAACATTTTTGGCTCAAGGCCAAACTGTTTGTTGATCGCTTTTTCGGCTAATCGCCGGATTAAGAGATTGGTTTCTAACCTTAAAAATATCGATGCCATAAGCGCGAAATCTTTGAATGTTTACGATTTGTTAAAACGCAAATACATTGTTGTTGAAAAAGAAGCAATTAAAGAAATAGAATCATATGGGCATTTTGAATAAATTTAAAAAAGAAGAAAAACAACTTGGCGGGGAAAAATCAAAAGTTGCGTCAGTCGCGACTCACAATCAACCGGCGCTGTTGATTAAGCGGGCGTGGATAAGCGAACGGGCCGGCGATCTTTCGGCTTTCGGAAAATACATTTTTATCGTTGAGAAAAAAGCCAATAAACCGGAAATTAAAAAAGCGGTGGAATCAATTTATAAAGTTAACGTGACTGACGTTAACGTCGTTAATGTCAAAGGAAAAATAAAAAAATTGGGCAAAAGCATCGGGCGGACCGCTGCTTATAAAAAAGCGATTATTACTTTGAAAAACGGCCAGAAGATTGATATAATGCCTCATTAAAATTATGAAAAAACATAATCCGACAACTCCTTCAAGAAGGCAAATGACGTCCGTTGATTACGGCGTTTTAAGCGCGGTTGAGCCGTTTAAAAAACTGCTTAAAAGATTGCCGTCCCATGCCGGCCGCAACAATCAGGGCAGAATTACAACTCGGCATCAGGGCGGCGGAGCGAAAAAACTTTATAGAATTGTTGATTTCAAACAAAACAAACTTGATGTGCCGGCGCGGGTGGAAACTTTGGAATACGATCCTTATCGAACGGCTTTTATCGCGAAGATTCTTTACAAAGACGGAGAAAGGCGGTATATTTTGGCGACGAAAAACATGAAAGTCGGGGACGAAATTATCAGCGCGCAAAATACTCCCCTTAAAGAAGGAAACCGTTTGATTTTAAAAAACATTCCGGTTGGTTACATCGTTCATAACGCGGAATTAAGCATGGGGAAAGGCGGCAGCTTAGCCAGAAGCGCCGGTTCTTCCGCCGAAGTTTTGGCTCATGACGACGGCTTTACCCATTTAAAACTTTCTTCCGGAGAAGTAAGAAGAGTTTTATGGAATAATTTCGCTTCTCTCGGCCAAGTTTCCAATCCGGATCATAATCTGGTAACTATCGGCAAAGCCGGCCGTTCACGGTGGTTGGGAATCAGGCCGACGGTAAGAGGTTCGGTAATGAATCCCGTTGATCATCCTTACGGCGGCGGCGAAGGGCGAACTCAAAGAGGAACGAGAAAACCGAAAACTAAATGGGGTAAAGTTACCGGAGGCAGAAAAACCAGAAAAAAGAAAAAATGGTCAAATAAAATGATAATCAAACGCAGAACAAAATAATTATGTCCAGATCATCAAAAAAAGGCCCATACGTCGATTCCAAGCTATTGAAAAAAATGGCCGTTTTAAAGCCGGCCGACAAAACCGTCATTAAAACCTGGGCGCGGAGTTCGGAAATTTCTCCGGAAATGGTCGGTTTTATTTTTGGAGTGCACAACGGAAAAGATTTTATTCCGGTCAAAATCGTTGAAGAAATGATCGGGCATCGTTTGGGAGAATTTTCTCCGACCCGTAAATTTGTCAGACATGGAGGAAAAATTCAGAAAGAAATGGAGAAGAAAGCGGCGGAAAAACAATAATTATGAAAACTCAGACCGCAAAATTAAATTATTTGAGAATAGCGCCCCGCAAGGCGAGATTGGTCGCTTCTTCTTTAAGGGGGTTGTCGGTTTCCGAAGCGGAAGCCCAGCTTTTATTGACTCCTCAAAAATCCGGTTTGCCGATATTAAAACTTTTGAGAAGCGCGGTAAGCAACGCCAAAAACACCAAACAAATGAACCCGGAAAAGCTTTTTATCAAAGAAATCAGGGTTGATAAAGGTCCGGCGCTCAAAAGATTTTCGCCGAGAGCGATGGGCAGGGCGACGACGATCATGAAAAAAGGCAGCCATCTGATTTTGGTTTTGGCCGAATCCGATAAAATAAAAACCTCGCGTTTTAAAATCGTTCAGTTAAAAAAAGCTTCCAAACCTCAAAAAACGAAAAAAACCGATCAGGCAAACGGAGCGGCGGAAAAAGAAATCGAGAAAACCAAAACAGAGAAACCGAAACAGGAAATTAGGGAAACAAAAAAAGCGGCGAAACACGGTTTTATTAAAAAATTTTTCCGGAGAAAAAGCGTATAATAATTCATTATATCTATGGCTCACAAGATTAATCCACAATCATTAAGAACGGGAATAAGCCGGGGATGGCTGGCCAGTTGGTTTCCAAAAAAAAATAATTTTAAAAACCATCTGGAAGAAGACGTTTTGATAAGGAAAACGATTAAAGAAAAAATCGGCAGCGCCGGCATCGACAGAATTTTAATTGAGCGAACCGGCGATAATTGTAAGATTTTCATCAAGGCCAGCCGCCCCGGATTGATTATCGGCCGGGGAGGCAAAGGGGTGGAAGAATTAACGAAATTACTGGAAAAAAATTTAAAAAAATTGAGAACCGGAAAGAAAATTTCCAACGAAGTTTTTTTGAGTTTAAACATAGAAGAATTGAAACGGAGCGAGATTTCCGCGAACGTCATAGCTCAAAACATCGCTTGGGACATGGAAAGACGTTTGCCTTTCAGGCGGCTTTTGAAAAAAACTCTCGAACAAATAATGCAAAACAGGGAAGTCAAGGGAGCCAAAATTATGGTGGCCGGCAGGCTTGACGGAGCGGAAATCGCCAGAAAAGAGCATTTGGAAAAAGGCAGGTTGCCGCTTCAGACGTTAAGGGCTAATATTGATTACGGCGAAGCCACGGCTTTTACTTCGTACGGTACCGTCGGAGTAAAGGTATGGATATATAAGGGCGATGTGTTCAACGAGAAATTGGAAAGTAGGAGCCGTAAAACGGAATAATATGTTGATACCAAAAAAAGTAAAACACAGAAAATGGCAAAAAGGACGCCGTCTTAACCGCCAAAAAGAAACCAGGGGGACTTCTTTGGTTTTCGGTTCTTTTGGACTGCAATCTTTGGAGAATGACTGGATAAATTCCCGCCAAATCGAAGCTTGCCGCAAAACAATCGTTCATTTCACCAAAAGAGGCGGCAAACTTTGGATAAGAATTTTTCCCGATAAACCCATAACCAAAAGGCCGCCGGAAGTGACGATGGGCGGCGGCAAAGGGTCGGTTGACCACTATGTTTTCCCGGTGAAATCTGGAAGAATTTTGTTTGAAATGGACGGGGTAAGCGAAGAAATCGCCAAAGAAGCCTTGAAAAGGGCGGGCGCCAAATTGCCGGTTAAAACGAGAATAATATTAAAAAATTCTTGATTTATGAAACAGAAAGAAATTCAACAATTTAAAAACAAGCCGTCGGAAGAATTATCCAAAAATTTATCCGATTACCGCGAAAAATTAAGGAAGTTGAATTTTGATTTGGCGGCCGGCAAGGTAAAAAATATCAGCGAAATCAAAGAAACAAAAAAAACAATCGCCAGAATATTAACGATAATGAATTCATCGGCGATTGATTGAAATTATTTATGAAAAGAAAACTTGAAGGTACAATAGTTTCCGATAAAATGAATAAAACGCGCGTAGTGGAAGTGGCGCGTCTTAAAATGCATCCCCTGTATAAAAAGCATTACAAAATAACGCGTAAATTCAAAGCGCATGATGAAAAAAATGAATACAAAACCGGCGAAAAGGTTTTGATTGAAGAAACAAGGCCGTTATCGAAAGAAAAACGGTGGCGCATAATTGCGAAAATCTGAGTAAATTTGAGATTCGAAATTTAATTTTTGAGATTTATTTATGATTCAAGAACGCACAATTTTAAAATCAGCCGACAACAGCGGCGCTAAAATAATCCGTTGTTTCAGGATTTTGGGAGGCACGCGGCGCCGTTACGCCAGAATCGGCGATATTATCGTCGCTTCGGTTCAGGTTGCCGAGCCGCGAAAAACCGTCAAGAAAAAAGAAATCGTGAAGGCGGTAATCGTCAGACAAAGCCATCCGTTTCGCCGGACCGACGGCTCTTATCTTAGATTTGACGAAAACGCTGCTGTTTTAATTGACGCGAAAAAAGAACCGCGGGCGACGCGAATTTTCGGACCTGTTCCGAGAGAATTGAAAACAAAAGGTTTTGAAAAAATAGTAACAATGGCGGGAGACATAGTATGAATCCCGTTAGAAAATTAATAAATATGTTTAACATTGACACAAAATATTTTAAATACGTTAATTGTCTTTTTGTCGAAAAGATGTTTATTTTAATTTTTTAAACGGGATGAAGATAAAAAAAGGCGATACAATAAAAATAATCAGCGGGAAAGATAAAGGGA
>JASJPP010000026.1:22442-31292 GCA_031432155.1 Patescibacteria group bacterium
ATGAAGATAAAAAAAGGCGATACAATAAAAATAATCAGCGGGAAAGATAAAGGGAAAACCGGCAAGGTGCTTAAGGTTGTCGTTGAAAATAATAAAATTTTGATTGAAGGATTAAATCTTTACAAAAAGCATGTTCGGCCGAAACGCGAAGGCGAAAAAGGACAAACGGTTCTTGTGCCGCGTCCGGTGGATGTTTCCAACGCGATGCTGGTTTGTCCTTCTTGCGCGAAAGCCGTCAAAGTCGGGTATGCTTTTAACAATAAGGTTAAAAAAAGGCGTTGTAAAAAATGCGAAGCGGCCATATGAACAAGACTTTAATTGAAAAATACAAAAAAGAAGCGGTTCCGGCGCTGAAAGAAAAATTCGGATATAAAAACAATTTATCCGTTCCTTTTTTGGAAAAAATCGTCGTTAACGCCGGCGTGGGGAGATTGAGTCAAACCCCGAATTTTGAAGAGAAGGTTTTGCCGGAATTGATGAAAGAAATGTCTTTAATTACGGGCCAGCGGCCGGCGCCGCGAAGGGCTAAAAAGTCAATCGCCGGTTTTAAATTGCGAAGCGGCCAGTTAATCGGTTTAAAAACGACGTTAAGACGTCGGAAAATGTTTGATTTTTTGGAGAAACTGATCAGAGTGGTTTTTCCCAGATTGCGCGATTTCCGCGGCATCGATTTGAAAAGTGTTGATCAGAAAGGAAATTTAAATATCGGTTTCAAAGAGCAGGCGGCTTTTCCGGAAATCAATCCTGAAACTTCCAAATTTGACTTCGGTCTGGAAATTAGTATTGTAAGTAATGCCAAAAAAAGGGAAGAAGCGGTGGAGTTATATAAATTATTGGGAATGCCTTTTAAAAAGAATCAATAAACATGGCCAAAAAATCCGTCATAGCGCGATCGAAAAAAACGCCAAAATATTCAACCCGAATCGTTCGGCGTTGTTTTAAATGCGGCCGCAAGCGCGGTTATATCAGAGATTTCGGTCTTTGCCGCATTTGTTTCCGGGAAATGGCGAGTCGTGGCGAAATTCCAGGAATTAAAAAATCCAGCTGGTAATCAAATAGTATGTCTTACACAAGTTTATTAACCCAACTGAAAAACGCTCAAGCGGTGAAAAAAGAGATTGTTAAATCTCCTTATTCCAAAATGGACGAAAAAATTCTCGATGTTTTGCTTCGGAATAATTATGTGGAAGGTTTCGAGAAAAAAGGAAAAGGAGCCAAAAAAATTTTGGCGGTCAAAATCAAATACAACGATTCCAAAGGCGTCATCACCGGAGTGAAATTTATCAGTAAGCCGTCTCGCCGGCTTTACGTCGGTTATAAAGACATAAGACGCGTTAAAAGCGGTTATGGTTTATCGGTGATTTCCACTCCTATCGGCGTTGTAAGCGGTTCGGAAGCGAGAAAATCAAAAGTCGGCGGCGAAATATTGTTTGAAATATGGTAATATGAGTAAAATCGGCAAAAAACCAATAATTATTCCGGAAGGAACGAGCGTTGAAATCAAAGACGGCGATTTGGAAATAAAGGGTAAGGACGGCGCTTTGAAAATCAGAATTTTAAAATGCGTCAAGCCGGAAATCAAAAACAACATTCTTTCTTTTTCGGTTGAAAACGATCTTAATCAGACGATGGCTAATTGGGGAACAATGAGATCTTTGGCTTATAACGCCGTTCTCGGCGTTTCCGGCGGGTTTGAAAAAATATTGGAAATAGAGGGCGTCGGTTATCGCGCCGCCATGGAAGGAAACGATTTGGTTTTAAACATGGGTTTTTCTCATCCAATTAAATTTAAATCGCCGGAAGGAATAAAAATCTCGGTTGAAAAAAACACGATTAAGGTGAACGGAATTGACAAGGCATTGGTCGGCAAAACAGCCGCCGAAATAAGAGCTGTTAAAAAACCCGAACCTTACAAGGGAAAAGGAATAAGATACAAAGGAGAGGTGATTAGGAGAAAATCCGGTAAAAAAGTGGCCGGAGCCGGAAAGTAAAAAAACATGCAAAAAAGAAAGATTTTAAATAAAATAAAATTAAGTCGCGGAAAACGCGTAAGGGCGAAAATTTTCGGCACGGCTTCGCGGCCCCGATTTTCGGTTTTTCGCAGCCATTCTCATGTTTACGCGCAATTGATTGACGATGAAAAGGGCTTTACTTTAATTTCGGCTTCCACCGGAGAATTAAAAGACAAACAAGCTAAAATAATTAAAGCGGCGGCGGTCGGCGAATTAATCGCCAAGCGCGCCTTGGAAAAAGGCGTCAAAGAGGTTGTTTTTGACAGGGGTAATTATAAATACCACGGTCGGGTAAAAGAAATCGCCGAAGGCGCGAGAAAGGGAGGGTTGAAATTTTAATTTTAAAATTATGGAAGAATTCAGAAAAACAAGCGAATTTAAGGAAAAGGTTTTGGATTTAAGAAGAGTGACGCGGGTTGTGGCCGGCGGCAAACGTTTTCGTTTTCGGGCGACGGTGGCTATTGGCGATGAAAAAGGCAGAATCGGCGTCGGAGTCGCGAAGGGTCTTGACGTTGCCCAGTCGGTGGATAAAGCAAAACATGAAGCAAAGAAAAAAATAACCTCCGTTCCCCTGAAAAACCGCACCATTCCCCATGAAGTTTACGCGAAATTCAGCGCGGCGCGGGTGTTGATCAGGCCTGCTTTGCCGGGCCGCGGCCTTAAAGCTGGCGGAGCGGTAAGGACGGTTTTGCTTTTGGCCGGCGTCAGAGACGCCACGGCCAAGTGTTTGGGCGGCACCAAAAATAAATTAACCAATGCCATGGCCGCGTTAAAAGCGTTAAAACAGTTAAAAAAATAATTTTTTATGCAACTCCATCAGATTAAACCGATTAACAAAAATAAATCAAAAAAGCGCGTTGGCCGGGGCGGCAAACGCGGCACTTTTTCCGGCCGCGGAACAAAGGGTCAAAGAGCGCGTTCCGGTCATCGCATCAGGCCGGCTCAGCGCGACTTGATTCAGCGTCTGCCGAAACTTCGCGGCTTAAAAAATAAATCCTTGAAAGCGAAAGCGACTTTGGTTAAATTGCGCGATTTGGAAAGAAAAATAAAAGAAGGCGCGGTTAACAGAAAAATTTTGATTGAAAGCGGTTTGATTAAAAAATCCGTTAAAGAAATCAAGATCGTCGGCGACGGAAAAATAACAAAAGCGCTGACGATCGAAGGAATAAAAATTTCCAAGTCGGCCGAAAATAAAATTAAAAAAGCCGGCGGCGCGGTAAAAAATGAATAAATTAATTCAGATTTTTAAAATCAAAGACCTTCGCAAAAAAATCGTCATAATTGTTTTTTTGCTTTTAGTTTTCAGAGTATTGGCCGCCATTCCCATTCCCGGGATCGACGCCTTGCGGCTGAAAGAATTTTTGGGCAATAATCAGCTGTTCGGATTTTTTAATATATTTTCCGGCGGCGCTTTAAGCAATTTGTCGATTGTAATGCTCGGCGTGGCTCCTTATATCACCGCCACCATTATCATGCAGTTGTTGACCATGATTTTCCCGAAATTCAAAGCGATGTATTACGAAGAGGGAGCGGCCGGCCGGGCGAAATTCAATCGCTGGAGCCGCTATTCAACCGTGCCCCTGGCCTTTATTCAGTCTTACGGTTTTTTAAATCTTTTGCTTTCTCAAAACGTTATTCCGCCGCTTCCGTTTTTTGATTTGTTGACCAACGTCATTATTATTTCCGCCGGAACGATGATTTTGGTGTGGATCGGCGAGCTTATCAGCGAACAAAAAATCGGCAACGGTATTTCTTTGATAATTTTTGCCGGTATCGTGTCCGGTTTGCCGGCGACCGTTAAAGAGGGAATTATCAATTACAATCCTTCGGTTCTGCCGACTTACTTCGCTTTTGCCGCCGTGGCGATAATAGTAATCGCCGGCGTCGTTTTTATTCAGGAGGGTGAACGTAAAATTCCCATCGCTTACGCTAAAAGAGTCAGGGGAACGAAAATGTACGGAGGCGTTTCGAGTTATTTGCCGATTAAAGTCAATCAGGCCGGCGTGATTCCGATTATTTTCGCCATTTCCATTCTTCTTTTTCCGCAGTTTATCGCCCAGGCCAGCGCGATTTTTTCTCAAGGTTTCTCGTTAAAACTCAATGAAGTGGTAACGCGTTTTTTCGCCAATGAGTATTTTTACGCCCTTTTTTATTTCATTTTGGTGGTGATTTTCACTTATTTTTACACGGCCGTTACTTTTGATCCGAAAGAAATTTCCAAAAATCTTCAAAGAGCCGGCGGTTTTATCGCCGGCATCAGGCCGGGCGATTCAACGTCCGATTTTCTTTCCAAAATCATCAGCCGCATCACTTTTTCCGGCGCGATTTTTTTGGGGTTGATCGCGATTTTGCCCAATATTACCCAGATGGTTACCAGTATTCCGGCTTTAACGATCGGCGGCACCGCTCTTTTGATCGTCGTAGCCGTTGTTTTGGACGTTGCCCGCCAGGTGAATTCCCAACTGGTTATGCGGGAATACGAAGGAATATGAAAGCCGTTATTATAATGGGGCCGCCCGGCTCCGGCAAAAGCACGCAGGCGCGACTGCTCGCCGATAAAATAGATTACGTTCATCTGGATACGGGCGCTTACCTTGAATCCGTTCTTTACGATCCGGTCAACGCGAAAAATAAAGAAATCGCCGAAGAACGCCGCGCTTTTGAAAAAGGAGAATTGCTTACTTCGTCATGGGTTTTGAAAATCGTCAAGAAACGCGTTGAAGAGCTGGCCAGGGCGAAAACCGGAGTAATTTTTAGCGGTTCGCCCCGCACTTTTTATGAAGCTTTCGGCGATAAAAACCATGTCGGCTTGATGCAAACTTTTGAAAAAGGTTACGGAAGAAAAAACATCGTTGTTTTTGAACTTAAAATCCGCTCAACCGACTCAATTGACAGAAACAGCCATCGCTTGATTTGCTCGTCTTGCCGTTCTCCGCTTTTAAAAACGGAAAGGTGCCGCTTTGAAATCGGCGGCAGTTGTCCTTTTTGCGGAGGAAAACTGAGGGGCCGGACGCTCGACAGCGTTGAAACGATAAAAAACCGGCTGAAAGAATACCGCCGCCGGACTCATCCGGTTATTGAAAAAATCAAAAAAAACGGCTATCGAGTGATTGGCGTCAATGGCCGTTTCAAGCCATATCAAATTCACGATAAAATCCACGAAATTTTCGTTTCAAAGAAAAGTTAGCGTTAAAATGATTAAATTAAAAACTCCGGAAGAAATAGAAAAAATCGCCGTTTCCGGAAAAATTCTTTCGGTTATTCTGAAAGCCGTGGCGGAAAGCGCGGTTATCGGGGCGAGATTAAGAGAATTGGACGAACTGGCGCGACGCCTTGTAGCTCAAACCGAAAAGAGATTGGGTGTAAGCGTTAAGCCGGCTTTTTTGGGATACCTTTCGGAAGGATCTTTGAAGCCTTATCCGGCGGCCATCTGTACGTCAGTTAACGACGTTATTGTTCACGGTTATCCGTCGGATTACCGTTTGAAGTCCGGCGATGTCTTAAAATTGGATTTTGGAATAAATTACGACGGTTATTATTCCGACGCGGCGGTAACAATCGGCATCGGGGAAATTTATCCTCAAGCGCGAAAATTAATTAAAATCACCAAAACGGCGCTCGGAAAAGCGATAAAAATAATAAAACCCGGCAGGCATTTGGGAGACATAGGTTGGGCGATTAGCGATTATGTTAAATCGGCGAGTCGGGGAAAATTTACGGTAATTGAAGGGTTGACTGGCCACGGTGTCGGCATTAAACTTCATGAAGAGCCGACGGTTTACAATTACGGATTAAAAGGAAGCGGCAAAAAATTGGAAGAAGGAATGGTTTTGGCCATAGAGCCGATGGTAAGCGCCGGCAGCGAAAAAATAATCCAAAAAAAAGACGATTCTTACGCCACTTCCGACGGTAGCTTATCGGCGCATTTTGAACACACGGTGGCCGTTACGGACAGCGGCGCGAGAATTTTAACTCAATGAGACCATGAAACCATATTTATCCGTCATCATACCGGCTTACAACGAGGCAAAACGTTTGCCTTTAACTTTAATTGACGTTGACAAACATCTGTCGCGGGCGGATTTTTCTTACGAAATTATCGTCGTTAACGACGGTTCAAAAGACGCGATGTCGGAAATCGTGAAACGTTTTTCTCATTTGATAAAAAATCTCCGGCTGATCGACAATAAAGAAAACCACGGCAAGGGCTGGGTCGTGCGTCAGGGGATGCTTGAGGCCAAAGGCAATGTCAGGATTTTTACCGACGCCGACAATTCAACCTCAATAGATCAATTTTTCAAAATGATGCCGCATTTCAAAGAGGGATATGACGTCGTTATCGGATCGCGGGACATTGAAGGCAGTCGGCTTGTTCCTCCTCAGCCGGCATATAAAAGATTTGCCGGCAATATCGGCAATCTGATTATTCAGGTTTTGCTTTTGCCGGGCATTTGGGACACTCAGTGCGGTTTTAAAGCTTTTAGCGGAGAAGCGGCGGAAAAAATTTTTAAAATAGCGAAAATCGACCGTTGGGGGTTTGACGTTGAAGCGCTGGCGCTTGCCAAAGAATTCGGTTATAAAATAAAAGAAATTCCGGTTGTCTGGGTAAATGATTTGTCATCTCATGTAAGCGCGTCCGCCTATTTACAAGTTTTATTGGAGGTGTTAAAGATTAAATGGTTATTAATAACGAAAAAATATGAAACATTACCTGTCAAAAGAACGTCTTGAGGAATTAAAAAACGAGATTCAAAGGTTGAAAAAACAGGAACGGCAGGAAATCGCCGAACGGCTTAAGCGCGCCAAGGAATACGGCGATCTCTCGGAAAATTCCGAATATACCGACGCCAAAGAAGCGCAGTCAAAACTGGAGAGCCGGATTTTTGAAATGGAGGCGATGATCCGCAACGCCATTATCATCAAAAAAAGCCAGGGCGGGAATACCGTCGATGTCGGCTCAACCGTGGAAGTTCAAAAAGGAAACAAGAATTTTGTTTACACCATCGTCGGTTCTCACGAAGCTAAGCCCGAGATCAGCTTGATTTCCAACGAATCGCCTCTGGGCAAGGCGTTTTTGGGCAAAAAAGTCGGGGATATGGTTGACGTGGAAATCCCGACCGCCAAAGTAAAATACAAAATAATAAAAATAAATTAACTTCTTCTTTCCAGCGATTGGCCGAGAGTTTCTTCGTCGGCAAATTCAATTTCGCCGCCGACGGGAATGCCGCGCCCGAGGCGGCTGATTTTTTTCGCCGCGCCGTCCAACTCTTTGATGATAATGGAAGTGTTTAAATCTCCGTAAGTCGTCGGATTAAAAGCCAGAATAATTTCTTCCGCCTGACCCATTTCTTTTTTCACCCGGTTTTTCAGATGACTTAAACGAAGTTTTTGAATGCTTTCCAAAACGCCGGTTTTGGTCAAAGAACCCAAAATCAAATAACGTCCGTTGAATTTTTTAGTCCGTTCAATTGAGATGAGGTCGGTTTCTTTTTCAACTATCATGACAATGCTTTGTTTTCGTTGCGGGTTGGCGCAGATGTCGCACAAATCTCCCTTATTGGAATGAATAAAAAAACATTCGCGGCAGATTTTCAAATGTTTCAAGTCGGCTATCGCTTTGGCGGTTTCTTCTATTTTCGCCCGGCCGCCGGCAATCATTTTAAAAGCCAGGCGGATGGCTTGACGCGTACCGATTGAAGGCAAAGCCGAAAAAATCTCAACGAATTTTTTAATCGCTTCCGGAAGCATAAAAAAATAAGGCTTGATATATCTTTCCAGTCATTATATGATAATAACGATAAAAAATGAAGGCGGCGCTCGTGGTTATTTTAATAATGGTTTTGGCGGGATTGATGGTTCAGGTTTATTTTATTTTTAAGGAAAAAAATCAGCTCCAGGCAAAGATTTTTGATCTGGGGGGACGCCTTGATTTTTTAAAGGAAGAAAACGCGTCCGTTAAATCGGAAATTGAATATTTTTCTTATCCGGCGAATCTGGAAAAAGAATTAAGGGAAAAATTCAATTACCGAAAACCGGACGAAAAAATGATTATCGTGGTGCCGTAGTTCGGACGGATTAACGACATTATGACAGCAAAAAACACAATCTTTTTTTTATTGACGGCGGCGATTGTAATCGGCGTTGTTTATTTTGTCGTGACCAAATCGTACGCGGCGGCTTTCGTCAATTTCAACGCGATCAGCGCGAAGTCTTTTGAGAATGATTTTGAGGCCGCTTTTGTTTATTACGAAAAAGCGTTAAAGACTTACAATCAAGGAGACGCGGCGGTGATTGAATCCGAAGAAGTAAAAAAAGAAATTCAACGGGCGGTTTTGGAGAAACTGATCGATAATTCCATTGTTCATCGGGAGCTTTTGGCGCGGATGAGCAAAAAAGAATTGGAAAGCGTCATTGAAAATAAAATCGGAAAGATTGAAGAAAAATCGCGCGAAATTGAAGAAGGCATAAAAGATCTTTACGGTTTTTCGCTGGAAGATTTTAAATCAAGAGTTTTAACGCCGATGGCGGAACAGGAAATTTTGGAAGGAAGATTGTTTTTGGAAAACAAAAATTTCGACGAATGGCTGAAAGAAGAAAAAGTAAAAGCGCGGGTAATAATTTTAATTTCCGGTTTTAAATGGGAAGACGGCCAGGTGAAGTTGGATGAATAAGCGGGCGTCGTATAGTGGCAGTACATAACCTTCCCAAGGTTAGAGCGTGGGTTCGATTCCCGTCGCCCGCTCCAGTAATAAACTCAAGTCATTTTTAGAAATTTTTTCTAAAGTTAGCCGCATCTTCCAGCCGCCAGTTGCCTTCGGCATAGAGTTCAAACGCGCGC
>JASJPP010000027.1:0-13294 GCA_031432155.1 Patescibacteria group bacterium
TTTCAATAAGATTAGCTAGTTTCTTTTTTCGCTCTTTGATGATGTCATCAAGCATATATTTTGAGATTATTTTATTACATAAATCTTTTTTTCGCCAGTTGACAGTTCATATTGAAGTTCGGTATCGGAGATCTAATTTGATTTATATTTGTTTCATTTCAAAAATTTGAATGAAGCAATAACTTGATTCAAAATATCTTCGTATTCCTTTGATGCCCCTAAAAGTACCCGATATTCATCAAGCGGAAGGCTTGCTACGGCAATCCGTGGAAGATTTTCAAATTCATACTCATATTTAGTTACTTTAACGCCCGCAACTATTACAATTGATGTACTTGCATTCAAGTTTTTGAAACTCGTAGAAGATCCATCGGCAAAATCAGGTGTTACAATGTTTACCACTATGGAAGGAGTTATGGGATCGGGAAGGCCGTTTTCTTCCGGTGAAGTACCCACTAAATTAAATTTACTGAAAGGACTATAAAATGTATTCTCATGAAAAGACCAATTCTCCGGATATTGAAATTCAAAACCAAACTCGCTATTCGTATATATTTTCATACTGTCCGTACCGTTTGTTTGAGAAGGAATACTTGAGGAGGCGGTGGATACGACGGCAGGCGGAGATGGTTGATTTTGAGGCGGGGACTCTGAAATGGGTCGTCTCCAAAACACCCAACTTGCAATAACAACACCGATACCAAGCACGATGAGAGTGGTTAAAATAATCAATAACTTTTTATTTACGGTATTCATATTATTTAAGGTATTCATAAACTTCACCTCAAGGAATAATCCTGACTGAATCCGCACCTTTAATTATGGTCCCATCAAACAATCGGCCTTCTAGATTCGCATTGACGTCGTCTTCTGTGAGTTCCAACGTTTCGGCAAGCACTTTTACAGTAATATCAGTAAACCCATCCCCGTTCACATCCGAGTAACTGACCATCGGCTGGCCATTGCCATTCAACTTCACCGAAGCGTTCGCGAGCTTAATTGTAACGGGATCAATCTGTCTAACATCAAAAAATGTAGCCGAACCGAAAATTGAGACAGGCACAACTCCATTTGAACCTAAATTGATACTGTTGGGGTAGCTATCCGGCTTGATATCAATTGATACCGGAATAAAAGAGTTTATGGTGCCAGTGACTGAAGTTGTTATACCATAGCCGTTAGCCGGAATCTGACTTACGGGCACATTCTGCGCAAGCATTATGGATTGATTCCCTGCTGAAAAGTCGAGTGTGTACGTTGAAGTTGGTGAAGCACCGGAGGCGGGAACCACATGGATGGTGTAATCGCCAGTTTTAAGAACTGGAGAATATACGCGGTCAATCGGGTTACCGTCAGAACCTTGTTCTATCTCTAAGTAATATAGAACCCCGGGGATTTCTCTGATGTATTCATCATCCGATGAGATAATAGAGTTAGGAGTAATAGTAAGGCCATCTGGATCAATCACTACTAGATCAATCGGTGAACCAGTAGTAATTTCCATTTCTACATTACCTTCGTGAATACGCCTAAAAGACTTAAAACCTAGTGTTAGTTTATAGTTATCTTTTACCTCTGTAACTATACCAAAGTCTCGACTTTTTGCATTAACAACATCATATCCTCCGCTCTCTCCAACATACATAGCACTATGATCAATATATTCATCTCCATCCCAGTCAAAAAACATAGCGTCGCCGGGCAGTAGCTCTGCTTCAATTATAGCGTCGGATTGATAATCGCCATACAGACCATTTGCATTTACATATTTTACGAAATTATTTACAGCAGGCGTAAAAGCGTCAAATGCCCTGTTAAACGCCCAAGTGATAAGTCCAGAGCAATCAACACCAATACCAGTATCAAATCCTGGTAAATTCGGATTCCAGTAAGTATAACCGGATAAAACATTGGCTGATGCGACAAATTCATCTTGATTGTAATCCCAACCCTTTCCGCCCCACAGATATGCCTCCGGCTGATTGACAAGTTCCTTCGCCAACTCAGCCGCCGCTTGACCGATTGGTGTTTCGGCAGGCTGGATGGTTAGCTGGAAATAGACATCTTTGAGGTTGCCGACGTCGTCGTAACTGTTTGGAGAACCATGGGAGCCGATTAAGCCATTAAGATAAGAATCTGGATTGGCGGAACCGTAAAGTTTCCAGTTTTGATAGAAAAAAATGGCATAGTATTTAGCTGGGTCAAAAACGGTGTTTGTGGAAATATTTATATAGCCATTAGAATCAGGGGTAGCGCTAGTTATTCCGACAACGGCGGTACAGCCGAAACTCCATATATCCGCGTCAAATCCGGTTGGGTTGGAATCGCATTTCAAAAGACCAAACATTAGTTGAGGCCACCATCCCGGCGCCAATCTCTTAATTGAATGTTGGTTAAAATGCCTGACAAACCGCTACCTAGAGATTGAAAAACATTGGAAACCGAAGGAGAAAGGCAAGATGAATCTTGTTGGGAAATGTCTGCTGAGGCGATGTTGGAGAAAACAAAAAAAGTGGATAAAAATAAAAGAGTAATGAATATTTTCTTATTCATTATCAATATCGAATCTTATTTATCTTCACTTCGGTAAAATGCTGGCGGTGGCCTTTTTTCTTGCGATAGCGAGTTTTTGAGTGATACTTGAAAACGATTTTTTTTCTATCACGCGCTTGCTTTAAAATTATTCCCTCGGCTTTAGCTCCATCAACATAAGGAGCGCCGATTTTAATTTTATCAGCGTCAGCAACCAATAAAACTTTGTCAAAAACAAAAACGGCGTCTTTGTCGCCTTCCACTTTTTCTATTTTAATTTTTTGCTCGGGAGAAACTTTATATTGTTTCCCGCCGGTTTGAATTACCGCAAATACCATAAATTTTTATTTAATTAACGCTTATAATAACCGATACGGCAATTAAAATCAAGATCGAGAGCCATAAACCGATAAAACCAAAAAGATACGACAAAAACCGCTCGCGGTAATAAAGAAATTCGGCCAGAAAAAGATTAATAACAAGCATCGCCGAAAAAGAAAAAAGAACGCCGAAAACCTCCGTTTTCCCGCCGATAAAATCAATGCCTTTATAAGCGTCAAAATGAATAACCAATGGAGTATCGGCGCCGATTAATTTCAAATAAATAAAAACAAACTCAAAAACCAAAATTGAAAAACTCAATCCGAAAACCAAACGAAGAGATTTATCTTTTATAAAATTGTAAGAAAACATTTGATAAATATACCATATTTTGACACTTTCCTTAATTACTGGTAATTTTAATTCGGCTTTTTGACGTGTTTCTAAACTTGGCGCGATTTTAACTCGGAGGTGGAAAATGACGGAAGAAAAAGAGGAAAAACCCAATGTAATGTGTGTGATTTGTAACCGCGTCAGAGTAGGCGCGAATTGGATTGACAGAAAAGCTGACAAACAAGAGGAAATAAAATTGCCAAAAGTCCCCTGTCAGAATTGCCGGCCCTTTCGTTAAAATTCGTTAAAATCAAACCTTCGCAAGCCCGGAAAACTCCGGGCTTTTTTTAATCAATAATAATACACTTTTGGCTCATTGAAGCGCTAAAAGTCTCATTCTGTGTATCTTTATTGTACGGCTCGAAACCATTTCATGCAAAATTGCTAACGCAATTTTGCGAATCCCTGAAATCCGCTCGCGGGCAAAAAATTTCCTCCCTCTCGCCCCCTCCATTTTTTGCCCGCTCGCTTTCGGAGAAAAGAAAAAGGCTCAAAAGTGTTTGTGGCACAATTGAGCCTTGGGTTACAACTTGGATGTTTCGTGGATTCTCTCCACGAGTATTGACATGTGCTTCTTCTTGCATTCGCCGCAAAGCGAGGTGCCGGAAACACATTCTTGATACATTTGCGTTGTTGTGTCGCGAGGTTGTAAAACCTCGGCGATCTTGAAGAAAGAACAACGATTCGGATTGCCGCCTTCTCGACGTTGTTCTTCCGGGGTCAAACGACCGTCGGAAAAACTCCGTTGCAGTTTGCGCTCGATTTGCTCGCGAGTCTCGTCCAGAAGAATAAGTGATTTTGGGTTCTTCGCACTCATTCTTCTCTCCGGCCCTTCCAAACTCGGAAGAAGCAGGCGGTACGAGTAGCTCGGCGACGGAAGTTTAAACTGGCGAGTGACGATCCTCGTAGCTTCCGCATGCGTGATCTGATGAATGTCCGAAAGGACAAGCGTCGGACACTTCGGGAAAAGCGTTGACGGCAGAAGAAACGCTGCGGCTGTGATGGCAGGAACACGGAGCGTAGCAACAGAAACGCCTTCGTCCCAACCATACAGTTGCAAAACCTTCCTCGCCGATAGGCACGATCCCGCACGATTTTCGAGAACTTGGAGTTCCCGGCAATCTTGGTCGGAGAAACTCACCGAAGTATCGGACAACGAATCGCCAGTAAACTTCAGGTATGTCTCTCCAAAGCGCGCCATCTCCGTCTTTGCGTCATCGGCACTTAGAAACCGGTCCGCCTCATATCCGGCAAACACGAAAATTGGTTGGCCGCCCTGTTGAACGAGCCAACACAATTCGCGCATCAGCGTGAAATGGCCAAGGTGGAACGTCGCGCCGGGACGCATGCCAACGAGCACCGAGAATTGTTTTCCGCTCGCTATTGCCTTGAAAACAGGCGTTGGATTTTGGAAAGCCCAGACACCAACGCGAGCGAATCCTTCCCGAATCTCGGTAAGGTTGTCGGCCGGTGTATCCGCGATTGTCTCGAGAGCGAATTGTTTGACTGCATCAGATGCTTCAGCGGCAGCCGACATCACCCTTTCTCGTAGCCAGTTTTCAATCATCATGGGTACCTCCTTAACTTGATTGCGCGTGAAGGAAATGAATCATCTCCTCCAAGCGATTTTTCAGATTGTTGTCTCTGACGTACTGCTCGGCCTTCTGCATGTAGAACGCAGGAAAGTCGGGCATACCGACATGAAGACTACTGCCCAGCGCCCAAAAGCGCGCGGCTGCCGCGAGAGTGCTTTCGTTCAACTCCTCCTCGGAAGGCGTGTGCTGGTATCGGAACTCATCGCCGTTTTGCGCCACAATCCTCGCCTTCAGAAAAGACAGGGTCATTACTTCCGCCATTTTCCTCCACAACTGCTGAAAGTTGGTGGAGATGTAATAACGGAGGAAGTAGCTCCGGTACCACGAGCAGAGATGGAAGCGGGCGAGTACGGAGTCTGCAACAAGATTTACGCTTGTGGCGACACCCCTTCCTCGTTTTGTAGCCATAGCTGCCGAAAACGGCCCAATGAACGCTCCGCCGACTTCCGCAATCATGTCTCTGTCTTTTTGCGAAGCCAGAAACATGACATGAGGATTGAGCACTTTGCCGCCGAAGTATCCTCCGAAAGCTCTCTGTCTCCCATCGCTCACGAAATCATTTCTGTTAAGCGAGTAGATGGTGACTGGATAACCCTCGAAGGATGACTGAATTCTCCGAACGACGTTTGGTAGCACGTGGATGCAAAGAAGGTCGAGATCGCTTTCGGCGGTTTGCTGGTTCAGCACGAAGCTTCCGTAGCATACCCAAAAACTTTCGTCGCCTTCTTCCACACCGACTTCGTCCGCAAGGCATGCAATCGCTCGCGCAACGAAGTCGAAGTTTCCTTGGTTCATGAACGTTCTGTACATGTGTTTACTCCTTTCGTTGCAGGAATTGGAACGCGCGATTGTTTTCGTTCCAACCAAGTTCATTGGCCATGATGACTGCCTGCGCGAGCACGGAAGCCGCGAAGGCTTCGCGGCCCCAAAGTCCAAGAAACCGCAACTCTCCGAAATAGAGAGCCGCCAGAAACCTGTTGATGTCGCTCGCGGTTTCCTCATCGGGAAATCCGCCGAACATCATTAAGGCTGCTGACAACGCGACATCTTGGTAGGGATGCAGATGGCCGGGAATGAACGCATCATGTTCGATCACGAGCCGGTTGTGATCCGCGCGCACAACGGATTCGGAAGCCAACACGACACAGCGCGTTGACCACCATCCGTAGAGATGCGCAAGCATCATTCGCCAGTCGTGGTGCGAACCAGACCATTCCCAATCCACGCAGTACCACGCATCAGCCTCGCCCACCACAATGTTGCTGGGCTGAGGATCTCCATGGCACACCACACCCTTTGCTGGCTTTCCGACGCGAGCAATCCTCTCGAATGACTCCGAAATAGAAGAGCACTCGTTGCCGTTTACGACAACCGGCAAGTTCCAGCAGTCGGCTAATTTCACTCCACTGACTACCGCAGAATTTACCCCATCCTTGATTCGCCGCAAGCGAGCAGGGAAGAATCGCGGACAGAGTGATTCTTGAAACTGATGTTGCGAAGACTTCCACATGTGCACAAGCGATTCCACGACATCTTTCCAGACGACGAGCAAACGGCTGTGCGGCATGTCGGAGTTCACGATGAGATGATGCAGAGTGTGTATACCCCTGCATTCGGAGATCATGACTTCAAACTCGTCCACCACTTGGCACCATAAAACCCGCGGAAGGTGATTTCGCAGATACGGCACCAGGATTTCTCTTTTCCCAATCTCGTCTACGAGCGAAACACGCGATCCAATCACGCACTTCACAGCGTAGAGAGAGTTGGTGCGAGAGTGCCTGAAAATCGACACTCTCGCACCAGAACTGCCGGGAAAAGAGATGAGGACGAGTTCAGGGTCATCTTGCTCTCCGAGCATCATTCTCATCGCTTTCGTCGCGACGCGAACGATTTCAAACATGACAACCTCCTTTACTAGTTTGCGAAGTAGTCGATGTGCATCGCCTTGCGCACTTCGTCGAGGGTATCCGTAGCAACCTTGCGAGCCACTTCGGTTCCTTCTTTGAGAATGTACATCACCGCGTCAGGGTCCTTGGCGAGTTTCTCGCGGCGAGCGCGAATCGGATCGAGTTCCGCCGAGAGAACTTCCAGGAGCCGTTGTTTGACCTTACCGTCTCCAAGACCACCGCGGCGGTAGTGATCCTTCATCGTTTCGAGAGCTTTCTTGTCCGGGTCGAAAGCATCCAGGTACGCGAATACCGGATTACCTTCCACCGTGCCAGGATCATCCACGCGCAGATGCTTGGGATCTGTGAACATCATCTTCACTTTCTGGCGCACCTCGTCGGCGCTATCGGAAAGCGAAATGACATTGCCGAGCGACTTTGACATCTTGCCTTTGCCGTCGGTCCCGGGGAGGCGAGAGACATTTGAAAGCAACGCCTTGGCCTCGACAAGAACCGAGCACTGGTAGATGCGGTTGAAACTGCGCACGATCTCGTTGGTCTGCTCGATCATCGGCAACTGATCTTCACCCACGGGCACCAAGTCCGCCTTGAAGGCAGTGATGTCCGCCGCTTGGCTTACCGGATAAGCAAGAAAGCCTGCCGGAATACTCGTTCCAAACCCACGCTGCTTGATCTCATCCTTGACAGTCGGATTGCGCTGCAGGCGCGAGACGGTCACTAGGTTGAGATAGTACATGGTGAGCTCGGTAAGCTCCGGCACGAGCGATTGGATGAAGATGGTCGTTGCTTTCGGATCAATGCCCACGGCGAGATAGTCCAACGCCACCTCAAGAATGTTCTTACGAACCTTCTCCGGGTTCTCCGCGTTGTCCGTGAGCGCCTGCGCGTCAGCGATGATAACGAACTGCTTGTGCTTGCGCTGAAGTTCCACCCGCTGACGTAGCGAGCCGACGTAATGGCCCAAATGCAAAGGGCCGGTGGGTCGGTCGCCGGTCAAGATGATGTGTTTCTTTTCTTTGGTCTCGCTGCTCATGTTGCTTCTCCTTTCTTGTATTGTAGCTTTTACAAGCTACGAGTGTCGAGATTTCGGCGCTCTTTAGACACCGCTTGTTTCTCTTTGCGGATTATCAAAGAGCATGGAATTACCCCGAAACCGTTTTGAGGTTGAGCGTACTTTACATTAATTTTGTATCTAAGTCAATCTCGCACTTTTGAGCCTTTTTCTTTTCTCTGAAAGCGAGCGGGCAAAAAATGGAGGGTGCGGGGGGATTCGCCAGCTGGCGAACCGCCATGCCCTCGCTTTGATGTTCGCAGATTATTTATTTATACCCTTTTGCTTGTAGATTGAAAAGATGAGCGTATGTTCCGCTTAATTTCAACAAATCCTCGTGAGTACCCAATTCTTTTAATTCTCCTTCCTCAATCACACCAATTTTATCTGCTTGTCGCACTGTTGAAAAGCGGTGCGAAATCAAAATAACTGTTCTGTCTCTTGGCAAATTTTCGAGTTTCTCAAAAATCTTTGCCTCTGCCGCGGCATCAATTGAAGATGTCGGTTCGTCCAAAACTAAAACGCTTGGCGCACGATAAAATGTTCTTGCCAAGGCAAGTTTTTGCCATTGACCAATAGATGGTTCGACTCCCTCAGTAAATTCTTTGCCAAGCATTTGCTCATATTTCTTTTCCCACTCTTCTATAAAAATATCGGCTTCGCTTGATTGTGCGGCTTCCTTAACTTTTTCGAAAGATGACGTTGTTCCGGTTCTTCCTATGGCAATCGCTTCTTTTACAATAAAGTGATAGCGAGAGTAATCTTGGAAAATCGCCCCTAATTGGCCGTACCAACTTTCTAAGTCAAGTTCTCTTAAATTGTGGCCGCCGATTATAATTTTGCCCTGATCGGGGTCGTAAAAACGGCATAGCAATTTAACAAATGTGGTCTTGCCAGCTCCATTTATACCGACGAGTGCTATTTTTTCTCCGGGGGCGATTTTCAAGGAGAAATTTTTAAGGATCGCGGTTTTTGTTCCCGGATAAGAAAAAGTAACATTTTCAAATATAATTTCTGGCGTTTCCTTAGAGTCAAGAATAACTCCCTTCTTCGGCTTCTCAACTGCTGGCTTCAAATCAAGCATTTTGAAAATATCCGTTACAAATAAGCTATCCTGATATTGTCGTCCGAGGTTGGAGAACAAACCCGAAAGCGATTGCCGTAAATCGCCGACAGAAGCTAAAATAAAAGTAAGAGTACCAATTAACAAGTTGCCTTTTACGACTTGGAGAATGAAGTAGACAATCGCAAAGGCAATAACTAACTGTGAGAAACAAAGAACAAAAAGCTGACTCAAAAGTTTTTTCTTTTCGTTCTTTTTCTCCTCCATTTGGAAACTATGAAATAACTCTTTAATTGCGGAGAAAAAATGAGGTATATTCTGAAATAACTTTAGCTCAACGAGAGAAGGAAGAGCGTTAAAATGACTGTGAAGTTCCCAGTATTTTCTTCGTGTTTCGGCACGTCCTGAGTGAATATCCCAAACCATGCGACCATATCGCGCTTCAACGATTAGCTCGGGAAGTGTCCCTATAAGAATTACAAGAAAGACCTGCCATTGAGAAAAAATCAAAATTGCAGAAGCAATCGTAACTTCAATGATATTTTGAAAAATATAAAATTGTCTATCAATAAAATTACGAACACGCCATGTTCCCTCCTCGCTTACTCTGTTAAATAAATCTTTATGCTCCGGATTTTCGTGAGTAGCAACGTCTAATTCTCCCTTCTTTTTGATTATCAAAGTTTCAATCTTTTCGTCCAAAAAGAACCAGAATAATTTTGAGAGATAATTTTGGATAGTAAATAAGACAGAAGGGATAAGTGTCGCTAGAATAAGCACTCCGACAAGGAGTAGGAGATAGGAGCTCGTCGTGCCACTTCCGGCAATTTTTACTAATTCGTTAATGAGTAAACCGCGCGAGCCGGACTGAAGAAAGGGGGCCGCAGAAACAACAAAAAAAACAAAGCCAAGCAAAATAATCTCGCCTCTTTTTTCTCTCCACAACATCGCGGTTAATTTCACGCTGTTTTTCAGCATTTCGCGAAATAAGGAAAGTGATAATTTTTGTTCTTGTTTTTCTTTATCCATATCTACAATAAATTATTTGTTTCGATGCCTAACGCTTTGGCAATTTTTTCAAGACTTTTTACCGAAATGTTTCTGCGGCCAGTTTCAATCCCTGCAATATAGGTTCTATGCAAGCCAGCCTTATTTGCCAGTTCTTCTTGCGTAAAACCGGCTTTAGTTCGGGCTTTTTCAACCTTTTCGCCGAGTTGTTTATATAAACCATTCAGTTTAGCGCGCTCCGCGCGGTCCACCTTCTGGCTTTGAAAAAGCCGTTGAGTTCTGTTTTGGTGCCCCTACGGGGAATCGAACCCCGGTTTCAGCGTTGAGAACGCCGCGTCCTGGGCCACTAGACGATGGGGGCCTTAATTTCCTCAACTATTCTGTCCAAACCTATTCCTCTTGACGCTTTGACTAAAACCAAATCCCCTTTTTTCATAATTTCACGGATCGCGAAAGCGACTTCCGGAACGGTCGTGTCAAAACTTTTTATTTTTTCAGCCGGAAAACCGGCTTCGAAAGCGGCCCTGGCGATAAATTTCGCCTGCGGTCCGACCGTTATCAAAACATCAGCGACATCAACAATCAATTTGCCGATTTTTTCATGTTCGCTCTGCGAATATTCTCCCAATTCCAGCATGTCGCCCAAAACGGCGATTTTTCTTTCCGCCTGAAAATCTTTTACCGTTTCCAAAGCTTCTTTCATTGAAAGCGGCGAAGCGTTGTAGCTATCGTCTATTACGCAAGCTTCTTTTACGCCTTTAACCAGATTTAATCGGCTTTTCGGCGGCGCGTAATTCTTTGAAAGGCCTTCAGAAATCTCCACTAAATTTAAATCAAAAATCAAGCCGATGCAAGCCGCGGCCGCCGCGGCGTAAACCTGCCCTCGGCCGAAAGAATTTTTCATCACCACCGGCACAAAACTGCCGCCATATTCCAGCTTAAAAGAAACGCCGGCAGGCCAACCATTTTCCGTCCGCGCTTCAAAATTGCCGATTTTAACGTTTGTGTCGGCGCCGAATCCAAAGCCAATCACCTTTCCCCTGGTTTTTTCTTTCATTTGTTTCATAACGGGATTGTCAAAATTAAGAACGGCAAAACCTGAAACCAATAATGATTCGATTAATTTTGATTTTTCTCTCGCTATTGCTTCCGGTCCGCTGAAAAATTCCACGTGAACAGGAATCTCGCCGACGGCGGTTACCACCCCGATATGCGGCCTGGCCATTTCACAAAGATACGCGATATCTCCGGGCCGATCAGCCCCGTACTCCAAAATCAAAATTTCCGGATAAGCGGATTTGACGCCGAAAAAAAATCGTTTCAATCCGACACTTATCGCTTTCAGCCAAAAAAACATTTTGCGGATCTTTTTTTTGCCGACCGGCTCAAAACGACTGATTATTTTGAGCTGTTCGTCCGTCCAGTCGGCGATAATCGCGAGCGGCGTCCCCAACTCATTATTGAAATTCCCGATCGATTTTCTGACATAAAAATGATCTTTTAAAACGGCGTAAATCGCCTCTTTGGTCGAGGTTTTACCGACACTGCCGGTAATGGCGATAATTTTCGGATTAAAACGCCAGATGATTAATTTCGCCAATCCCATTAAAAAACGCTGTAAAATTTTTATCGGAATTTTATTCATGTTATTGATGATTAACGATTAACTTGTCCGGCGGTATATTATAATAATTTAAAATAAAAGAAGCGAGTTTTTGAAAAGCGGGCACAACCGTCTGGCCGGCCAGCGGACTGCCTGACGGTTCGTCCAGTTTCACCAAAACGATAAATTTAGGGTTCGAAGCGGGAGCGAAACCGACATAACTATTAATCACTTTATCGCTGTATCCATTGCCTCCGAAATTCGGAATAAAAGCTGTTCCGGTTTTGCCGGCCACCGAATAATTGGGAATGACCGCCACTACATTTTTTTCCACTGCCGATGTCATCATTTGAACGACTTTCCGGGCGGTTTCCGAAGAGATAACTCTTCTTATCTCTTTCGGCTGTTCATCGGTCAAAACAAAAGGCCTCATTAAAACTCCGCCGTTCGCGATAACCGAAACGGCGTTAATGAGAGAAACGGGAGTGACAGCCACGCCCTGGCCGAAAGAAACGGTGGCAAAATCAATTTCTTTTCCCTTTTTAAGATTGCTGATATTCCCCTTTACTTCTCCGGGCAAATCAATGGATGTTAATTCATTGAAACCAAATTTGGTTAAATAATTATAAAAAATGTCGGGTCCCATTTTTTGCTGGGCAAAAATCGCGCCGGTGTTTATTGATTGCTCAATCACGCCGGTCATCGTCTGAATGCCATGCGCCTTCAAATCCCAGTTTCTGATTGTTTTGGAGTTTAAACTAATCGACCCGCTGTCGTTATAAGTGGTTTCCGGCGTAATTTTTCCGCTGTCAATGCCGGCCGCCATTGTAATGACTTTAAAAATAGAACCTGGCTCATAAACCGCCTGAACCGCCGGATTTAAAAAAGATTTAATTTCATATTCGGAATAATTATTCGGATCAAAATTTGGATAACTCGCCATCGCCAGAATTTTTCCGCTTGACGGTTCTTCAACAATCACTGTGCCGCTCTTGGCGTCGTGTTTTTTTATCAATTCGGCCAAAATCTCTTCGGCTTCCGCCTGAATATTCCTGTCAATCGTCAAAATCAAATTTTTACCGTTTTTCGGCTTAATCAAGTCGTTATTTTTCAACTCCCCTGTTTCACCTGCCAAAATTTTATCAAAAGCCAATTCAACGCCGTAACGGCCGGCCATCGCTTCTTCGGTCGCCGTCACAAAACCCAATAAATGCGAAGCTAATTTTCCAAAAGGATAATAACGAAACGGCCGATAATCAACGTAAATTCCTTTCAGATTTAATTTCTTTACATTGTTAACCGTTTCCGCATCGGCTTTCTGAATCAAAAGTTCGTAGGAATCATTTTTCTTGCTGATTTTTTTCTCTATTTCTTCCGGCGACGCCTTGACGATTAAGCTTAATTTTTCCGACATTTCCTTTAAAAAAACATTCGCATTTCCGTTTTTAATTTCTTTATGGATTTCTTCCGGTACGGCGTAAATCACCGCAAATTCTTTATTTAAAGCCGCCTGAATAAGATTATTATTTTTGTCAATAAAATAAATATTGCCGCGTTCCGCTTCCAAAACGCCGCTGGCCTTTTTTTGAAACGCCGCTTTTGTCAAATAATACAGGCCTTTTTCAAACTGAATTTGATAAACATGAAAAAATAAAGCCGAATACAGAAACGAAAAAACGACAATTAAAAATATGATTCGCCATTTCATTTTGTTATTAATCTAATCGCTTATCGCCACTTGCCCTTCTTTGATATATTGGGGGTTCTTGTCCAAAATCAACGACGTTTGACCGGCAATCGTCTCCAGATTTTTAGCGT
>JASJPP010000028.1:0-29461 GCA_031432155.1 Patescibacteria group bacterium
AGCATCGTTATGACAACGATTTTTTGTCAAACGAATGGCGCGTTTGGATTGGAGAGAATATAGCGAATGTTTTTGATCAAAAACACGACCGGATCCGGTTTTTTGACGGAAAAAGTTTTTTGGTTGACGAATATATTTATTAGGCGGACAGCGTTCGCTTGAGAAATCCTTTCTGGCGGAAGCGGGAGGATTCGAACCTCCGATGCCGTTTCCGGCATACCGCATTTCGAGTGCGGCCCATTCAACCGCTCTGGCACGCTTCCTTTGTCCTCGCGAGGAGCCCTGATAAAAATTTTTCTCTTTTGCGCGCGGCGGGCTGAACTCGCAAATATGCCCTCGGAGAGAATCGAACTCCCATTTTCGCCTTAGGACGGCATTGTTCTGTCCATTGAACTACGAGGGCCTCTTACGGTTTTAGCTTATAATTTTTAGATTTTAGTTGCAAGATCACGTGTTTTTATTATAAAATTATTGTCAGTCATAATTGTCAGTTGTCAGCCGTAAATGAGGGCCTATAGTAAAATGGTATTACGAGTCCATGGCATGGATTAGGTCGGGGTTCGATTCCCCGTAGGTCCACAATTCCGAATTTGAAGAAAGATTGACCTCGCCCGCGCCAAAGGCGCGGGCTCGGGCTGGTATTTCCGCCAAGTCCCGCCAAGGCATTTTGAAATCCGCCAAAAGCATTCCCGCCGCGAGGCGGCGGTTCGAGCCGATGTCCACAAGAAAATCTTTCATCCCCGAAAGATTTTCTTGTTTAATGAGATTTCCGGCTTGGTTGGCTTCTAAAATCCAGTTCCGCATGAGTTCGAGCCAATGATTGCCTTTGTGTTCAAAATCGCTCAAT
The DNA here is from genome assembly GCA_031432155.1 of Patescibacteria group bacterium. Taxonomy (GTDB): domain Bacteria; phylum Patescibacteriota; class Minisyncoccia; order UBA6257; family UBA9933; genus JASJPP01. The sequence goes on from JASJPP010000028.1 coordinate 848, forward strand.
TTCTTTTCTAGTGTTCGTTTTTCCGCCGTCAGCGCGTTCTTGCGCTCCAAGTACTCGCCGAGTTCCAGTGCTTCGTTTAGGTACGCGTCTGTGAGGCGAGAGAGACGCGCTGAAACGGCGGAAATATCGTTTTTGAGATTTTGAACGAAAAGGTCTGATGAGTGGTGGACATCGGCGTTTTCGATTTCAAGTTTCTTGAGATATGCGTCCCGCCACTCATCAGGCAAAGAAACTTTTTGAACCATGTCTTGCACTTGTCGTGTCAATTCTTTTTCCCGCAAAAAGCGAGTTTGCGAACATTTTTGAGTGTGGCTTTTGAAAGTGCAGTGGTAGTAGTGATAAACCAATCCACTTTTCTTTATCTTTCGCTCGGCAGTTATCGCGTAGCCGCACTCACCGCATACCGCGAATCCTTTGTACAGCAAACCTTTTTCTCCTCGCTTTTTTCGTGGCTTTCCATTGACGACAAGTGCCTCTTGGATTTTGTCAAAAAGTTTCTTTGAAATCATTGGCTTATGCGAACCTTGATGTACCTCGCCTCGGTACTGAAAGTGCCCGTAGTAAAAAGGATTTTTCAAAATATGTTCAACCGAGGCGAGTGCGAGAGGTTTACCACTTCGAGAGCCAACCAAGCCGAGAGAAAACATTTTGTGCTGAATTGTCGTGAGCGTAAATTGTCCCGTAGCAAAAGCCCCTAAACATTCTTTCACTTTGTTAAAAGTTTTCTTGTCAGGTTCAATCGTCCGAAGTCGTGGCTCGTTGAAATAACCAAGAGGGGCTTTTGCCGACAATTCACCACGGCGTATTTTTTGCCGAATACCGCGCAAAATGTTTTCTCTCAAATTGTCGGTGTAATATTTTGCTTGGCCGAAGGCGACACTCAACATAAATTTTCCTTGGGGTGTCGCCTCGAACCAAAATGTCGGGAATTTTAGCGCAACAATTTTTAGTGTATCCACAAAATATATGACCTTTCCACCATCAATCGAATTTCTCGCCAAACGGTCTGGATTCCACGCTAAAATTCCCGAGGCAGAACCTTTTTCAATTTCGCCAAGCATTTCGTTAAAAACTTCACGACCAGGTTCTTTGGCAGTTTTACTCTCATAAAACTCTTTCACCACGAACAAATTTTGTTGCTTGGCGTATTCCCGAAGCTCATGAAGCTGTGCCTCAATACTTAAAACTTGGCGTTCTTCGTCCTCACTTGATTTTCTACAATATATAAAATATTTGATCATAGCTTCGGGAATTAAATTGATAAAAGGTTTTGCATTACATCGACAATTTGTAATCTCATTATACATCGGCTCATGTGCCTTTGGCACATCTTAATCTTTGATTGAGGAACCGCCGCCTCGCGGCGGGAATGCTTTTGGCGGATTTCAAAATGCCTTGGCGGGACTTGGCGGAAATACCAGCCCGAGCCCGCGCCTTTGGCGCGGGCGAGGTCAATCTTTCTTCAAATTCGGAATTGTGGTCATTATACCAAAAAGTTCGGACTCATTTCCAGCAGAACCCCGAATGATGTACCACGCGCGGAGCGCGTGGTGGCTCTGGCCAAAAAGCGTACGCTCCGAGAAAGCCCCACGCACTGGCGAGTACGCCAGCAACCCCGAAAGAAAAAACACTCCTTGCATTTCTGATTTGGCGGGGGTGAAATTTCTTTTGAAAAAGGAAAGGGTGTTTTTCTTTCGGGGTTCTGCCCTCCAAGTATTCGGGCAGTGCGTGGGGCTTCAATGCGGACTCGACAAAGCAAAAACTATTTTTGCGGGAGAAAAGGATTTTGCTTTGCCTCGACTTTTTTTGTTTTGGAGCGGGAGCGTTTCCGCCGCGCAGGAGGGCGCAGGAGGAATGCGCGGCGGATTTTACGATTACTGGAGAAAATCTTTTTTACATGATAATCTTGAAAGATATGAACGATGGTTATTATCGAAGAATAAATTTAGCTGGATTATCCGTCGAAACCTGTACAGATAACTCCTTTGTAAATATAAGAGATTTTTTAGATAAATTTGCCGATGATAATCCAGATCAAGGTGAAAACCAAGAACTCAAAATATTGTTCGCCAAGGGCAACAGAAAAATAGAACTATCGAGTGGATGGAATTCTTTATCTATCATTGGTGATGATATTGACGACTTACATAACCCATTTAATTTGATAGGAATTGCTCAAGCACTTTTCAGATTTGCCGCGATTCAACTTGCTCCAAAGGGAATATTTTTGTTACATGGTTCGACTACGGTCTTAGATGACAAAGCTATCTGTTTTGGGGACGATGGAAGCAGTACGGCCAAAACTCTTAGTTCTTTAGAAGTTGCTCTTGTTTCTAAACACTATGTCGCCGATGAGTTTTGTTTTTTTAATTCTCAAACTAAAGAAGTCTCTGGCTATCGTTTTATACCAATTCATATAAGACCAGTGGTGAAAGAACATTTAGAAAAGTGCCACGGATTTTCCTCTCCAAAAAGCTATTGTAGAAAGACGCTTGCCGGAGAATTTGTTGAGCAAGATAAATTGTTTACAACTATATCGGGTAAGTTAAAAATGTTGGCTTATACTCATTTCTCAGAAAAGGACCCCGAGATTCAAAAATTATCAATACAAGAAGCAACAAAAGCGTTTGGTTTTTGTATAACTTCCCACGTGGCGAAATTACTCCATCCCAACTTTGATCGAATGCGGTTTTCGTCAATGACCGATACAGATGATGTAAAAATTATTAACGAAGAACTAGTGAGTGAAATACTAGCCAAAATAACGAATGGTAACAAAATGCCCCCCGGAATTTTTGAAGAAATCCCTAGTTATAGATTAATCGTTTCTCAACCTTGCCAAATAATTGACTTGCTTAGAAAAGGAACTGACTGAGCGTTGTTCTAACAATAGCTTCATCAACATCATTTATAATTTCATATTTCCCAATTCTTTTTAGAATCACTAAATTGATCCCTCCATTTACACTAATCTTATCTCTTTTTAAGAGATTGATGATCTGATCGATACTGGTGACATGCGGGAACTTCAACGGTAAATTTGCGGAAGCAATCAAAGAATTTTGTAGCTCCAAATCATCCCTGTTTAGAATTCCGAGCTTATTACTTATCTCTCCGCTTATGCACATTCCCAGTGCAACCGCTTCCCCATGCCTAAAATTAAAATCCGATAGCCCTTCAAACGCGTTTGCAAAAGTATGTCCATAACTCAATCCTTTGTGAGCTCCAAGCTTATCGAATGGGTCTTTAGCAACAATCTCGCTTTTGATCCTTAAGGATTCATAAATGACATGATCCCAATTGCAATTTTCCTGACCGTGGGGCACTGAAGACAATGTCGTCGATAAAGTCTTTGTTAGTTTTGGTGAATAAATAAGAGCATGTTTGATAATCTCGCTCAGTCCCAAACTTACTTCTTTTTCCGGTAATGATTGTAAGAAATTGGTGTCGCAGAAAGTAAAACGCGGAGAATAAAAACTGCCAATAATATTTTTAAGAAGCTTGTAGCTAATGGCGACTTTGTTGATTATTGTATCTCCTTGAGCCATTAAGGTCGTCGGGATAAAAACCATATCTACGCCCCTCATATAGACTGAAGCGAGGAAGCCCGGCAACATCTCCCACAATACCGCCCCCTATAGCGATTAAACAGCTATTTCTATTTAGTCTCGCCGCTACACACTTTTCAAGACATACATTTAAAAACTCAATGCTCTTATTCGCTTCTGTTGGCGTAACTAAAATTATTTCTACTGGCTTCAGTTTGGTCTTTACTTCCGATAGAAAATCTCGGTAAAGGTCAGCGATATTGTGATCACAAAAAACAACGAACGAAGAATAATTATTTGAGGCAATATTTTCAATTATCCATGAAGAAAAATTAGTGCCTATAAAAATATCCTGTCTTTTGTCAGGCAGAGATACTTTTAGATGTTTAATTGTTTTTTGATTTTTCGAAAACATAGCGCGTAAATTTTTCTATGTACTCATCAACCCTGCGAAAAATATCTAAAATTTCTTTATTGTCACTTAATTCATGCCATTGTTCAATAATACGGAAATTGTCCTCAATCACTTCAAAATTAAAACCCGGAAATATCAGCTTTGCTTGATTCAAAACGTCATGATATTCTCCTTGAGAATTTCCTGTTGAGTATTGAACCGCCAACTTTGTGATTATTAAAGACGCCCGTATTTCTCTTTTCAACAACTCTTTCTTGTTTTTGTCAGTATATAAAGTCGTGGTTAGCGTCCTTCGGTTCCTTTTAAGAAACATTCCTATGTTGCTTAAACTATATTGTTTCAGGACATCAACATTTGGAGAATAGACCTTTTCGAGGTTAATTGTTTTGTGAAGATAAATAACTCTTTCAGGATATTTTTTTAAGTCAATAAGCGCTTGAAGCGTTTTACCTTCAAGTAAAATTTCTGGAAATTTCGGCGCTAAAAATTCTTCTTCGGTAATTACATTTATCCCATGGTGCAGTTTTGTATCATCTTCCAATTTTGCAATTACTCGAGCCAATCTCAATTTTGTGTCAAGATCAAGTTTGCGGACTACAATTAATAAATCGATATCACTCCATTCTTCTTTGAATGAGTCAGGGAAACTGCCCGCGAGGACTATCGCAACAAGGTTTTCGTTGAGGGCATCGAATAATTTATTAACGATGCTCAATTTAATTTTGTTTGAATCTAAACCATTCATAATCGTCTATAAACTGAATTTTAATTTTCACATACGAATTTATAAAAAATCGGACAAATCTATAAAATAGAAACGGTCCCTTTAACCTCCACGGCAAGCGCAATATTTTTCGGTAATCTAGTTTTTGAAAAAGAGCGCGAGAACACTCCTCAATTCTATCCTTAGAAAAATGTTTTGAAAGTTGTTTAGAGCCGACCATTATGCGAATAAATCTTCGGTAATAATCGGAAAGACTGGCCACAGAGTTAAAGTAAATTATAGAGTTTTCGACCTCTTTTGTCTGGGGCCAGTATATGTATTGTAAAAATTGGTCTTCATTAAGCACCGCAGGAAGATGAACAAAATTTTCTCTTCTTAACATCATGGTGGCCCCTCTCATTATTTCGCTTTGCTTGCGGTAAGGTTGAATATCAAACTTGACCCCCAAAATCCAATGCCAAAACAGCTTCCATGGATTTTTGCTTTGGAGTGGTAATCTTTTCCATGATGAAAAAATGCATCTCAAATTTTTTTGTGTAATGAGAGCGTCCATGAGATTTGTCAGACATTTTTCTTCAAGAATAACATCATCATCAACTACACAGAAAAGCTCTCCGGACGAGACAGAAAAAATTTTGTTTAAGGTGTTTGATTTACCTTTTATGCCATTGTTTTCTATCAGACGAGTTTTTATATTACTTACATCACTCTCTTTTATGAAATTCTCTACAACCGAGACGGTATTGTCGGTACAATGGTCTGCACAAATTATCACTTCTTTTCTGATAGAGTCTTTAATCTTCTGCAAGTTTTCAAACAGAGATTGAAGAGTTTTTGAAATTGTAAGTTCACCGTTGTGGATTGGAATGGCAATGGTTAGCGATTTTATATCAGTTAGATCTTTATAGGTTTTGACTTTCTTGTTGTAGTAAAAGCATTGTCGCGCCTTAAGAAGGTTTTCTTTATCAAATGAAATTTTTTCGACCGCCTCTTCAAATGGAATCCACTCAGCCGCTTCAAACCCCTCATCAGTATTAGGTTTAATCTCTGCTTTTTCATTAAGACGAAGGACGTAGAGATGAACATTCTTATAGTGAGTAGTATCGCTATCGTCAAGAGTAAATGTGTAACTATCAATCTTCAAAAACGAAACGATCTCCGGAGTTTCTTTTAGGGTAAGTTCTTCTTTAACTTCCCTTATTGCGGCATCCTGCGCTCCTTCGCCTTTTCTGATGTGACCTTTTGGAATGAGGTAATGTCCGTCTGGTTTACGTAATAAAGCTACAAACGGCTCGTGAGTCTTGTCGTCTTCGAAAAACACAAAACCTCCGGCAGATTCATGTTTTATGCCGTTTGGCGAATATTCAATTTGATCGTTTTCGTTAAATTCCATCGTTGTATTATAGCGGTTTTTAGCGTGGATTGGAAAAGCGGCTCTATCTTTCGAGAGAGCCGCTTGGGTTACGGGAGATATTTCTGAACCAGTTGGTCTATCTTCTGGTAGAGTTCCTTGAGCGTCCCAGAATTGTCAACAACTTCGCCTGCGATCTCCTTGAGCGCTGGGATTCCTGCGCGGCGGAAACGCTCCCGCTCCAAAACAAAAAAAGTCGAGGCAAAGCAAAATCCTTTTCTCCCGCAAAAATAGTTTTTGCTTTGTCGAGTCCGCATTGAAGCCCCACGCACTGCCCGAATACTTGGAGGGCAGAACCCCGAAAGAAAAACACCCTTTCCTTTTTCAAAAGAAATTTCACCCCCGCCAAATCAGAAATGCAAGGAGTGTTTTTTCTTTCGGGGTTGCTGGCGTACTCGCCAGTGCGTGGGGCTTTCTCGGAGCGTACGCTTTTTGGCCAGAGCCACCACGCGCTCCGCGCGTGGTACATCATTCGGGGTTCTGCTGGAAATGAGTCCGAACTTTTTGGTATAATGACCACATTTTAGAAAAGGGCAAGATAGAGGAAGCCGCCTCGCTTCGCTCGGCGGCCAATTCGTATTGAATTTTGGGCGAAAAAATCAGTTGGCAATTCTGTATTTTGGGAAAAGAAAAATTTTTAATCTCATGGAAACAAAAGAGACCGACTTGAAAACCATCCAATCGTTCGTTGACACAATCATCGGGTTTCTTATTGAAAGCGTCCCATCCAAAGATTTGCCGCAAGTTGACGCTATTTTTGTTTTTGGCCACTACGAGCCCCAAGTAGCGCATCATGCCGCAGAACTTTGGAAGAAAGGTAAGGCGCCGCGTATTGTAATTTCTGGCAAGGGCAGAGATGCTATTCCTGAAAGATTTGAGACGGAGGCGGATTTTTACGCTTCTTTGGTTGAATCTGACGGCGTTCCTAAAGAAGTATTGATACTCGAGAAGGAATCTACAAACTCTCTCGAGAATGTAATTCTTGGGATGGCTATGTGTCGAAATGCCGGAGTAAATCCAAAATCGGTAATTCTGTGCGCTATGCCGCCACTCTTGCGGAGGTCGTGCGCTACTTTCCGAAAGCAGTTTCCAGACATCACTGTTTATGGTAGCGCATTCTCTATGCCTCAAGGGTGGTTCACGCCTCGCCGGATTAACCGACTTCTCGGTGAGCTTGAAAGGCTTGATGAATATGCCGAGAAAGGCGACATCATAAAAGTAGAAATCCCTGACGAAGTTTTCTCTTCTGCGGAAAAAATCCGCCAACACTTGCTCCGGTAATCTATTGATCGCTGGGGCTTTTTCTTTTTGATTTTTTATAATTTTTAGATTAAGATTCATATTGAATTTGCCGCCAAAGAAAAACTTGATTCGCCGGCTGGCGAATGTCAACGGCGCGGCGGAGCGAAAACCGTCCGAACTATTTCAAGAATAGACCACAATATTGTTATGAATTTACCGTCTCACATCGTTATTGTTCCCGACGGCAACAGGCGGTGGGCGGAGAATAAAGGCCTGCCTTCTTTTTTTGGCCATCGCGAAGGAGCGAAAACAACGGAAAAAATTCTGAAAACCGCCATGGAAATGAAAATCCCTTTCTTTACTTTTTGGGGGTGTTCGCTTAATAATGTGATTAAGAGACCAAAAAAGGAAGTTGATTTTTTATTCGGCATTTTTGAAAAGCATTTTGAAAAATTGGCCAAAAACAGGGAAGTTCATAAAAACGGCGTCAAAATAGACGTTATCGGCCGTTGGCGCAAAATATTTCCAGAAAGAGTAAAAAAAGCGATTGAAAAAGCGATTGAGAAAACGAAAGATTATAAAAATTACCGCCTTACTTTTCTGATGGCTTACAGTGGCGTTGACGAGATGACAGCCGCGATTCAAAAAATCACGCAACTTAAAATTAAAGATTCAAAATTTGAAATTGACGAAAAAACCGTAAAAGAAAATCTTTGGACGAAAGATTTGCCGCCGGTTGATTTGGTTATTCGCACCGGCGGCGAACCGCACTGGTCAGCCGGATTGATGATGTGGGACGTCGCCGAAGCGCAGCTTTATTTCACTAAAACTTTGTGGCCGGATTTTTCCGAGAATGAATTCAAAAAAACGATAGAAAAATATTCGGAAATCGAAAGAAGGATGGGGCAGTAGCTCAGCGGCAGAGCACTACATTTGCAATGTAGGGGTCGCGGGTTCAAATCCCGCCTGCTCCACCAATACGGAACGGAGCGGTTTTTGTCGGTAAGATTTGAATTTACGGAGGAGTGCCTGAGTGGTTGAAAGGGACGGTCTTGAAAACCGTTATACCCGAAAGGGTATCGTGAGTTCGAATCTCACCTCCTCCGCCATGTTGGAAAATTTTGAACCGTTTAAAAAAGAAGAACAATCTTTTGAGATTGATTCCGATAAAATCGCCAAAGAATACGCCGAAAAAGTGCGCGAGTGCCTTCGCGACTTAAAAAATAAAAACGCCGACATTCATTTTGAAAGTATTGATCCGGATGAGCTGACTTACGATGATTTAATGATCGCCGATAAATTTCAAAAAGGGAATTTAAGCAAAAAAGAATTTAATGAATATCGCGAGCGGCTGCAATCCTACATTGATTTGGCGAAGCGGGATAACGGAGAAAACTTCAATCTTCTTAAAGATTCTCGCGTCAATCTTTCCGCCTGGATTTTGAATAAGATGATAATTTCCGAATTTAAGGAAAAACATCCTGAAATTGAAAATCAAAAATAAATGCGAATAAGTCGCTGAAAAATCATTGCTGTCGCTGTTTTATCGCGGCGATTTTTTGTGTTAAACTTCGGCAATGTTCAGATTTAAAATTAAAAATATCCATAAAAAATCAAGAACCGGATTTTTTGACACGCCGCACGGAAAAATTAAAACGCCCAATATCGCCACCGTTGCCACGCACGGTAAAATAAAATTACTGACCAAAACCGATCATTCGCGAGTCAATCCGGATTTAACGATTGCCAACACTTTTCATCTTTTCGTAAATAACAAAGTAAAAGAAATTAAAAAAGCCGGCGGGCTTCATAAATGGTCCGGATTTAAAAAACCGATCATGACCGATTCGGGCGGATTTCAAGTTTTTAGTTTGGGTTGGGGGAGGGCGCATGGAACGGGAAAGGTCGGTAAAATAGAAAATTTTTTTGAAGCGAGCCGGAAATTCGACGTTCAAAAATTTGCGAACAACAAAAATCCCGTTAAGATTTCCGAAAAAGGAGTTGTTTTTAATTATGACAATAAAAAATACGATTTTATTCCGGAAAAATCAATAAAAATCCAGGAAGATTTGGGAGCTGATGTCATTTTCGCTTTTGACGAATGCACTTCGCCGCTTCATGACCATTTTTATACCAAAAAATCAATGGAACGGACTCATCGCTGGGCGGTTCGTTCATTGAACGCCCATAAAAAAAAGAATCAGGCGCTTTTTGGCATTGTTCAGGGAGGCGTTTTTGAAGATTTAAGAAAAAAATCTTCAAAATTTATCGGCGGCTTGCCTTTTGACGGATTTGGCATCGGCGGTTCATTCGGCGAAAAACAAATGAAAGACGTTTTAAGATGGTCATTGAGCGGTTTGCCGGAAGAAAAACCCCGCCATCTTTTGGGAATCGGAAAAATCAAAGATATTTTTATCGCCGTCAAAGAGGGAATTGATTTGTTTGACTGCGTTATCCCGACCCGCGAAGCTCGCCACGGAATTCTTTACGTTAAATCCGGCAAATTCGCGATTGAAAAGGGGATTTTCGCCGGCGACAAAAAATTGATTGACGGAAATTGCGGCTGTTTCGTTTGCCGCAACAAAATTACCCGCAAAGAGCTTCATTGCTATTTTAAGTCGGCGCGAAAAGCCGACAACAAAAAATTATCGACTTGCGATGTCGATAGATTGGTTTTGGGAAAACGTTTGGCTACCATTCATAATATCCATTTTTTTAAAAATCTTTTCGGGGAAATCCGCGAAGCGATTGCCGACGGAAAACTGGATAAACTGGAAAGGGAATATCTTTTTTGATTTACGCTTTCGCCAAAACCAAAGCGATTATTTTTTTGGCGCCGTTTTCTTTCAATATTTTTACGGCTTCGTTTATCGTGGCTCCGGAGGTGAAAACGTCGTCAACCAGAATAACGTTTTTACCCGTGATTTTCTCGATATTTTTCGCTTTAAAACATCCTTTGATGTTTTCAATTCTTTCTTCGTTGTCTTTCAGATGCGCCTGGTTTTTGGTTTTTTTCGTTCGGTTAAGAGGCGATTCAAGCGGCAGTTTAAAATCGTCGCTGAGGCGGGAAGCGATCAGTTCCGCCTGATTGAAGCCCCTTGTTCTTTGTCGCGAAGAATGAAGGGGAATAGGCGCGACAATTGTTCCCGATTTTAAAATTTTAAGTTCGGGATTTAAAAGATTAACGTAATCAACCGCAATTTTCCCCAGAACCGGCGACAAGTTTTTAAAATTTTTGTATTTAAAACAAAGAATCAGATTTCGGAGAATCGGGTCGTTGTAATCGCCGGCGGCGGCTAAAATATACGGGCTGTTAAAATGGCAGATTTTTTTGTTTTCCGCGAGTCTTGAACGGCAGACCGGACAAAAAAGAGAGGTGTTTAATTTGATCGAAGACAGGCATTTTCCGCAAATCAGATTATTTTCGTCCCCAATATATTCTCGGCAATTCAGGCAAACCGGCGGGAAGAATATGCTTAAAAAAATGTTTTTCGCTTTGATTAGGAATTGAAACATTGTATAATAATATCATATAAAAACATGTTTGATTTTTTAAGCTCAATTTTTAGCCCGCGATCTTATTTGGGCGTTGACATTGGAACGACTTCCATAAAAATCGTTGAAATAGAAAAAGGGCGGGGAAAACCCGAACTTAAAAATTACGGCATTTTGGAAAGCCATGGCCATCTTGAGCGCGTTAACGACGCCATTTATACCAGCAGTTTGAAAATGGCCGATAAAGAAACCGCCGAATTGTTAAAAATTATTTTATCCAGTTCAAAATTTAAGACCAAAAACGCCGTTGCCTCAATTCCGTCTTTTTCGTCCTTCATCACTTTTATGGAAATACCGCAGATGCCGGCGGCGGATACGGCCAAAGCTCTGCAGTTTCAAATTCGGCAGTACATTCCCTTGCCTTCATCGGATGTGGCGATTGATTGGTTGAAAATCGGCGAAAAAGAAGATCAGCGGGGATTTATCAGACAGCAGATTATTTTAATCGCCGTGCCCAACGAGCAACTTTTTAAATATCGGGAAATTTTCAAACTGGCCGGTTTGCGGCTGATGGCTTTGGAAGTGGAAAGTTTGAGTCTTGTAAGGTCTCTGGTGGCCGGCGACCAGACTCCGACATTGCTTGTTGACATCGGCGGCCGCTCGACAAGCATCATGATTGTTGACAAGGGAACGTTAAGACACGGCAGTCACACCGACTTCGCCGGCGCTTCGCTTACCCAGGCCATCGCCAACGGCTTGCAAATAAACGTCAGAAGAGCAGAGGATTTAAAAAGAAGAAAGGGACTTGTCGCCAAAGGCGGGGAATATGAGTTATCCACACTTACTTCTTTTTATTTGGATGCTATAATAAACGAAGTTAAAAGAGCAAAAGAAATCGCCGAAAATAATCAGGAAATTAAATTGGAGCGGATAATTTTGGCCGGCGGAGGAGCGAATTTGCCGGGCATCGGCCAGTATTTTGAAAGCCAGATCGGCTTGCCGACGGTAATCGGAAATTCGTTTTTAACGCTGAAATATCCGGATCAAATTGAGCCGATCGCCAAAGAATTGGGCTCAACGCTCGGCGTGGCGATAGGGTTAGGAATCAGAGAGTTTGTTTAATATGCCTCAATACAATTCCCGTTCAGTTTTGGAAAAAGAATTAATCAAAGGAGAACGTTTGCCGGTCGGCTGGCCATGGCGGCTTTTGACTTTTATGGCGATTGTTTTTTTGACGGCTATTTTGATTTATGCCGGAATCGCTTTCGGTTATTCGGCCTATCTTGAATCGCAGATAAAAAACCTCGACGAAAAAATCGCCGAATTTAACAGGGCGATTGATCGGGAAACCCAAACGAAATTAGCCGCTTTTTATTCGCAATTCGCCAATATCCAAAAATTGCTTGATTCTCACGTTAACGGCTCGAAAATTTTCGAGTTTTTGCAAAAAAACACCCATCAAAAGGTTTATTACGCGAACATGAATTTATCGCTGAAAGAAAAAAACATCCGGCTTGACGGAGTGGCCGCCGATTACAACGTTTTGGCCCAGCAGATGGAAATTCTCCGCCGGGCGCCGGAAGTCCAAAATGTTTCTTTGACCGGGTCGCAAAAAAAAGACAATGAAATTACTTTTTCCGTTTCAATTATTTTAAAGCCGGAATTGTTTAAATTTTGATTATTTATGAAAGCCTCTTCAAAAAGAACTTTAAGCATTCTCTTGAGCATCTTTTTATTCATCGGGTCATTGGCGATTTACAGTTATTTAATCGGTCCGGCTTACGAGAAAACAAAAACGCAAAAAAGCGAAATCGCTTCGCGCGCGGAAACGGTCAGGCAATACGAGGAAATCATCAATCGGATAAAAAATCTTTTGGAACAATACGAAAACGCCGCGCAGATGCAGGAAACCATGTCGGTTATTCTGCCGACCGATCAAAACGTCGCCGAATCAATCAATCAGATCAACGGCCTGGCTTATTTCAATAATTTGTCCATGGATCGCTTATCGGTCCGGCAGATGGCGATCGCGCCTTCAGCCGATAAATCCAAACTTATCAAGGGAATCGGGACGTTGAGAATCAATATCCGTTTTAACGGCGATTATGCCGCGATAAAATCGTTTCTTCAAAATATGGAAACCAACTTGAATTTGATGGATTTGGTAAGCTTAAGAGCCGAACCGATCGCCGCCGGCGCCAGAGGAAGCAATTTTTTCGATTATGTCGCGGAAATAGACACTTATTATCAAGCGGAACAATAAAAATATGGCCATCATCATTGAAGAAGAAAAAAGAAAAATTAATTGGTTTGCCGCTTTTGTCATTATTTTGGTTTTAGCGATACTTTTTATTTCGGCTTATTATTTGTTTTTCAGCGGCGAACCGCTTATCGAAAAAGTCATTCCTTTGCAGCCGGAACTTCAATCATTGAATCAGCTTTCCAGCGTTAAATTCGATCCTGCTTTGATAGCCGACAATAATCTTTTCCAATTGCTTAAAAAATACGTCAATCCCATTGAGATCGGACCGACCGGCAAAGATAATCCTTTTTTGAGATAAAAACATGGAAAATAAGGCGCTTTTACAAGAGCTCGTTAAAGGCGGATTTTTTAACGATGAATCGTCGAGAAAAGTTCTTCAGGAAGCTTCGATCGCTCAGCGAAGCGTTGAGGACTTGATTTATGAAAGGCGCTTGGTTGACGAAGAAACGCTGGCTAACGTCAAAAGCCGGCTTTTAAATATTCCGTATAAAAAAATCAAAGCCGACGAAATTTCCGATGAACTGCTCAAAGCCGTTCCGGAAGAAACAGTCAGAAATTACAAAGTGATTCCCATTGAGCGGTCCGACGATATGCTTGTCGTCGGCATGGTCAACCCCGACGATATCAGGGCGCGGGAAGCTTTGAAATTCGTCGCCAAACAGCTAAAGGCGAACGTCGGCGTTTATTTGATTGCGCCTTCGCTTTGGGAAGCGGTTTTAAGGCGTTATTCGCCGTACCGGAACGTAATCAACGAGGCCGTTCAATTATTGCATGTTCAAACCGGCAAAAGAGCGTTTGGCGCCGGTCAAATCATTCAACTGGAAGCGGGAGCGAACGTTTCCGAAGAAGCGCCGATTATCAGGATTGTTGCTTCCACCTTAAAAGAAGCGGTTTGGCAGAAAGCGTCCGACATTCACATTGAGCCGCAGAGAAATCGTTTAAGAATCAGGTTTCGGGTTGACGGCGAACTTCAGGAAGTTTCTTCAATGCCTATAGAGCTTCATCAGCCGATTGTTTCCCGCGTGAAAGTTCTTTCTAATTTAAAAATTGACGAAACAAGAATTCCGCAGGACGGCCGGTTCAGGACCGTTCTTTTCGGCCGAGATATTGATTATCGCGTGGCGACTTTTCCGACTCCGGTCGGAGAAAAAGCGGCTATCAGGGTTTTGGATCCTCTGGTCGGCTTAAAAGGCCTGGAAGAGCTTGGGTTGATGGGCAGAAATCTCAGGGTGATTAAAAACAGCATTGAAAAACCTTACGGAATGATTCTTATTACCGGGCCGACCGGTTCCGGGAAAACCACCACTTTATACGCCGTTATGCAGATTTTAAACCAGGAAGACGTCAATATCGTCAGCTTGGAAGATCCAGTTGAATATTTTATGGACGGGCTGAATCAGTCGCAGGTGAGGCCGGAAATCGGATATGATTTCGCTTCGGGCTTGCGCCAGATTCTTCGGCAGGACCCGGATATCATCATGGTCGGTGAAATCAGAGACAACGAAACAGCCGGCTTGGCGGTTCACGCCGCTCTTACCGGCCATATTGTTTTGTCCACGCTTCACACCAATAATTCCATCGGGGTTATTCCGCGGCTTATCGATATGAAAGTCGAGCCGTTTCTTTTGCCGGCTTCTTTGAATTTGATGCTGGCTCAAAGATTGGTTTCTAGGCTTTGTTCGGAATGCCGGCAATCAAAAACCGCGTCGCCTGAAATTGAAGCAATCATTAAAAAAGAATTGGCGAAAATGTCCAAAGAAAATTTAAAAGAATCGGAGATTAAGAATCTTGACGGGCCGTACGAAATTTTTCATTCAGTCGGTTGTAAAAGCTGTAAAAATAAAGGAGTGGTGGGCCGCCTCGCCTTGTTTGAAATTTTTGAAATGACGACGGAGCTGGAAAGGATTATTTCCGAAGGGCCGACCGAACATAAAATTTTAGAAGAGGCGAACCGGCAGGGAATGATTACCTTGCGTCAGGACGGCGTTTTAAAATCTTTAAAAGGATTGGTTTCCGTTGAAGAAGTATTGAAAGAAACAATGGAAGTATGATAAAATTTTCATAATATGATTAATTACAAACAAAAGCTTGAAGAATTGATGCTGGCAACGGCCCAGCAAAACGCTTCCGATCTTCATTTGGCGGTGGGTCGTTATCCGACCTTAAGAATTGACGGCGCTCTGATTCCGCTTAATAAAGAGCAGATATTAACGCCGGAAACCGCGCGCAATTTAATAATGGAATTGCTGACCCCGGCGCAAAAAGAGATTTTTTTGGCCGAAAAAGAAATCGACTTTTCTTACAGTTTAGGGGAAAAAGCCCGGTTTCGGGTCAATATTTTCCAGCAAAAAGGTTATGTGGCGGCGGCTCTGCGTTCCATTCACGCCAAGGTAAAAACAATGGAAGAATTGAATTTGCCGCCGATTCTCCATGATTTTGCCAGGCTTTCGCAGGGATTTATTTTGATAGTGGGGCCGGCCGGTCATGGCAAGTCAACGACTTTGGCGGCTATCTTGGACGAAGTTAATCGTAAACGGACGGAACACATCATTACCATAGAAGACCCGGTTGAATATATTTTTACTCAGGACAAATCAATCGTTTCCCAGCGGGAGGTAAAAAGCGACACCGTTGATTTTCATAACGCTTTGCGTTCGCTTTTGCGTCAGGATCCGGACGTCGTTATGATCGGCGAGATGCGCGACATCGAATCAATGGCAACGGCGATGACGGCGGCTGAAACCGGCCATTTGGTTTTTTCCACTCTTCATACCAATTCGGCGGCTCAGACCATTGACAGGATCATTGACAGTTTTCCGGCGGAACAGCAAGGGCAGATTTCTTCCCAATTGGCCGCCACATTGGTCGCCATTATTTCCGAGCGCTTGATTCCGAGAATAGACGGCGGCCGCGTGCCGGCTTGCGAGATAATGCTTTCCAACGCGGCCGTCCGCAATCTTATCAGGGAGAGAAAAAGCTATCAGATTGATTTGGTGATTGAAACCAATTTTCAGGACGGAATGATGACGCTCAACCGCGCTTTGATCGATTTGGCCAGAAGAGGCGAAATTTCCATGGAAAACGCCGAAATGTATTCTCTGAATCCGGGCGAACTGAGGATATTGCTGGAAAAATCATAATTCAATGAAGTTTAAATACAACGCCAGAACCCAAGAAGGCGAATTGCAAATCGGTTTCGTGGAATCGGTCAACCGCGAGGCGGCTGTCAACGTTTTGACCGGCCACAATCTTTTTATTCTTTCTTTGAGCGAAGCGGAAAAAGCCGGCTGGGGAGACAAAATTTTCAGTCTTTTCAACAAAGTAAAAATGGTTGATTTAATGATTTTTACCCGCCAGTTCGCGACTCTTCTGGAATCCAAGGTGCCGCTGGGGGATTGTTTGCGCGCTCTTCGCAAACAAACCAGAAACCCGATTTTAAAAGAAATCGTTTTTGAAATTTCCAACGACGTTGACGCCGGTTTATCTTTGTCCCAGGCGCTGGAACGCCACGGCAACGTTTTTTCGGAATTTTACATCAGCTTGATTCGGTCGTCTGAAATCACCGGACGGCTGGAGGAAGCCATGGTTTTTTTGGCCGATTATATTGATAAAGAATTGATGTGGCGGACGCGCATCAGAAACGCCATGATTTACCCGAGTATTTTAATCGGTTTGTTCGTTATTGTGGCCGGGTTGATGATCGTGATTGTTTTTCCCCAGATCGCCCCGATTTTTAAGGAAGCCAAAGTTGAATTGCCTTTTATCACCAGAATTCTTCTGGCTGGCGGCGAGTTCGTCGGCCGGTGGTGGTGGGCCATCATAACGGTTATTTTTCTTTTTATCGTTCTTTTGGTTGATTATTTCCGGAGCAAAGAGGGAAAAATAGTGTTTGACGAAATTTCGATTAAGCTTCCGATTCTGGGCAATCTTTTCAAGAAAGTTTATATTGCGAGATTCGCCGAATCAATAAGCGTTTTGATAAAAGGCGGCATTCCGATTACCCAGTCAATTGAAATCACGGCCCATTCCGTCGGCAGTATCGTGTATCGCGACGTTCTTCACGATTGCGCCGAACGGGTGAAAGCCGGCGAAACTTTTTCGTCAATCATAGAAAAAGAAGAGGGTCTTTTCCCTCCCTTGGTAAGTCAGATGATAGCGATTGGCGAAGGAACCGGGCGTTTGGACGAAATCCTGTCGCGAATTTCAATTTTATACACCCGCGAAGTTAATGATTTGCTTGCCAATCTGACGGAGCTTATCCAGCCCTTGCTTATCGCCTTGATCGGCGTTTTCGTCGGTTTGCTGTTTGCTTCAATTTTAATTCCGATATATAATTTAGTACAAGCATTTTAAAGAAAAGGTCGAAAAAAAATATTAAAATTACTGATGAAAAAAGGTTTTACGTTAATTGAAATATTGATCGTGGTTGCCATTATCGCAATTTTGGCTTCAATCGTATTGGTCGGTTTGACGGGCGCGAGAGCCAAGGCCCGCGACGCCAAAAGAATTTCCGACGTTACTTCGGTTCAAAACGTTTTGGAGCTTTATTACACGCGTTGCGGTTTTTATCCGGGGCAGGTGAACTGCGGTGAAGCCGCTAATCCGGCCAACTGGGTTGATTTGTCGGCTGCCTTAACCGGCAGCGGTTTGGGGGTTACGGGAATTCCCGAGGAACAAATTACCGGCCACCAGGATTATAGTTATTCGGTTGACACTAACGCGTCAACCAACAGACAGGGATATGTGTTAAGCGTTCAATTGGAAGGCGATAATCAGGTTTTGAGAAATCCCGAAGAAGTTGACGCTTCTTCTTTTCCGGCCGGTTTCACTCCGGTTTTAAGCTGTGATGACGCGGCTTTCAATTATTGCGTCAGGTATTAATTTTAGGTTATGACGTTTTTTACTTGCGCCGTTTTATTTGTTTTCGGTTTGGCGGTCGGAAGTTTTTTGAACGTCATCGGTCTTCGTTATCAGGAAAGGGAGCGGTTATTATCCGAGAAAACAACGGGTGGCCGCTCCTTTTGCGTTTTCTGCCGCCGGCAATTGAGGTGGTTTGAATTGATTCCGCTTTTAAGTTTTTTGATTCAACGCGGAAAATGCAACGGTTGCGGCAAAAAAATTTCCCGGCAATATCCGTTTGTTGAATTGTTGAGCGGACTGATTTTTGTTTTCGTCCCTTATTATTTAATTAATTTTCAATTTTCAATTTATAATTTTCAGTCAATTTTTCAATTTTTTAATTATCAATTATTAATTATTGCTGTCTGGATTTTAATTTTCTTGCTCCTTCTTTTGCTTTCAATAATTGATTTCCGGCTTTTCATTATTCCTGATTCCATAAATTTAGCTTTGGCGATTTTGGGATTTGCCTTAATCCTATTTTCAATATTTTTGACGTCCGACGTCCAAAGATTAAATAATTTTTCTTTTTTAGGGCATTACGCTTTATTGTTTGATTTTAATTTTCTTAATAACTCAATAAGTAATAACTTAATAACCATAGCCGTCAATCGTTTGTTCGCCGCTTTCGTCGGTACGGCGTTTTTCGGAGCGATTATTCTTTTGAGCCGCGGCCGGGCGATGGGAATGGGGGATTTTAAGCTGATCGCCGGCCTGGGTTTGATTTTCGGCTGGCCGGATATTCTGATGATCGCCGCTTTTTCTTTTATCATCGGCGCGGTTTTCAGCGTTCCTTTTCTGATAAAAGGCGTCAAAACCATGAAAGACGCGGTTCCTTTCGGGCCTTTTATCGTCAGCGGAGCGGTCTTGAATTTTTTCTTTGGTTATCAAATTATAGAGAGTTATTTCAAATTGTTCGGGGCAGTTTATTAACATTGTAAATAAGGTTCTGATTTTTTATAATTTATATGCAAGAAGATGAAGCGTTATTTATAATATTTGCTTTATAAAGGTCGCCGTACAATAACGTAAAAATCAAATAAATAATAAAAACAATGAACAAAGGATTTACCATTATTGAATTATTGGTGATAATCGCGATTTTAATGACGATGACGGGTTTTTTGGTTATTTATAATCGCGCCGGCGAAAGACAAATAATTATTTTTCAGGAACAGGCGAAGGTGATTAACGCCATCAGCCGGGCAAGATCGTTGAGTGTCGCCACCTTCGGCAAGGCGAGCGCGCCTTGCGGTTACGGCGTTCATTTTGACGCGCCGCGGACAGTTACTATTTTCAAGGATTTGGCGGCTGATTGCGGAAGCGCCGACAAAAAATATACACCTTCCAATCCTGAAGAAAAAGTTGAACAATTTTATCTGGATTCAAAAGTTTCGCTTGACTTGGGCTTGACCGATGTTTTGTTTATTCCTCCGGATCCGATAGTAATAATCACCCCCAATCCGGAAGCGGCGGTTTTAAACATTAAAGAAGAAGGCGGAACAGGCATGGCTTCGATTAAAATCAACAAATCGGGCCATATCGGCACAGAGCCTGAAACTGTTTATAATCCGGTTGGCGAGGGCGGTAAAGGCGGTTACGAAGAAGAAGGCGGTAAAGGCGGTCATGAAGAAGAAGAAGGAGGAATGATGCCAACGCCGTATGCTCAATAAAGTTCGGCGATAAATTAAAAATAAATGCGCGAAAAAACACATTCCCGCAAAGGATATCTTTTTATTGAGGCGATGGTCGCCATCAGTATTATTATTCTCGGAATTTTGGGAATGGTTGTTCTTCTTTCGCGTTCGTTGAGCATTAATCGGGTGATAAGCGATCAGTTTGACGCTTCTTATCTGGCCAGTGAAGGCATTGAGGTTGTCAAAAACATCATTGATGCCAACGTCATTCAGGGAAGGCCGTGGAACGACGGCCTTGGCAACGGCGATTTTGAAATCGTTTATAACAGTTTGATCATGGAACCGGATTCCAATCGTTATCTTTTGTTTGATTCCGGCACCGGCCGTTTCAATTATCAGACCGGCTCCTTAACGTTTTTTGTCAGAACGGTTTCTTTGGAGCAGATTGACGATGATTGCGTTCCCGGAGCGGAAAGAATAAGAGTTAATTCTTTGGTTGAGTGGAGAACCCGCGGCGGCGGAGATTTTAAAATTGATCTGGAAGATAATTTTTTTGATTGGCGGAGCGGCGGCGCGGTTGTTTGTGGCGCCGGTCCGGGGCCTGGTCCCGGCCCGGTTTCCAATTGTATCGGCAGCGGCGCGGTTAATCACGCCGGCGCCGATTGGACGCCGAATTCCGGCGATTTTATCTGCGGTCTTCACACAAACATTAATAATTTCAGAATTAACGGCGGCGATACGGTTTACGTTACTCCTTATGACGGCGTTAATTCAAATTATGGATTTTTGGAAGTTCAGGCGAATAATAACGCGCAAATTTTGGGGACTTTAACGGCTTCCGGCGCAGGATATGGAGGAGGAGGGGGAGGAGGGGGAGGGGGAGCAAACTCTAGCGTAGGAGGAACTGGGGGATCCGGAGTTTCCGGAGGTGCAACGGGAAATGCGGGTGGAACTAGCAGCGGCGATCCCGGCGCGTCTGGCGGTTCGGGCGGCGGCGGAGGTGGATCTTATGGCGGCGGAAGCGGATTTGCCGGAGGACCAGGAAATCCCGGCGCAAATGGCAGCGCAGGCGGTATGGGCGGTTACGCGATTGTGGGCGGTAATGGCGATTCTTCAACTAACGAATTTCTCAATATCGGCTCTGGCGGAGGCGGCGGAGGAGGCGGCGGCGGCGGAAACGCAAGTTGGCCTTATGGCGGATCCGGCGCCGGAGGTGGCGGAGGCGGCAATCGCGGCGGCGGTCAAATTATGCTTCGCGCTACTGCCTTGTTAATTATTTCTGGAATCGTAAATACAACGGGAGAATTTGCTGCTACCGGAAATGGTGGCGGAGGAGATTGGGTTTCAGGATCCGGCGGCGGAGGCGGTTCCGCAAGCGGTGTTGGGGCATCAAATGGCGGTGCCGGAGGAGTAAATGGATTTACCGCGGCCACCGACGGCGGAAACGGCGGTTCTGGCGCCGCCGGCGCCGGCGGCGGCGTATTGTTAAAAGGCAATCAAGTAAATATTGCCGGCGGATCGACGATTGACGCCCGGGGCGGCGGAGGTCTTTCCGCTAACGGCGGAACCCTGAAAATTTTTTCCGATAATTTGATCAACAACGGTTCCGTTTTGAGCGGCGCGCTTTGCGCCGGCCCTTATTCCGGGCCGTGCGTGTATCAATAATAAAATGCTTATTAATTTTAAATCAAAAAACGGATACACATTGGTTGAGTTGCTGGTGGCAATGGCTTTGTTTTTGATCGTTCTTTCAATCATTTCCGGGCTTTTCATAAAATCGATGAATAACCAGCGCGCGGCCGTCAATCTGCTGGAAGTCAACGACAGCGTCAGTTTTTCCATAGAGCAGATGGCGAGAGAAATCAGAACCGGATATTATTTTTGCACAAACGATTATCCGATTTCTTTTCCGCCTTATCCGGGATATCCGGACTGCGGATTACTGGGAGACGACGAACTTCAATTCGTCAACGCTTTCAATCAGGTTGTCTGGTATCGCTTGAATAACGAAGCGATTGAAAGGGGAATTGAAGACCCTTCCACATTAATAAGAACTTACACGTCGATAACCACAACCAACGTCAAAGTGAAACGTTTTAACGTCGAGCTTATCGGCAATAATCTTAATGACGGTTATCCGCCGAGAATTATTATAAGTTTGGCCATTGCCGCCACCGAGAAAAATCTGGAAAATTTCGTCACAAACATTCAAACGACAATCAGCGCCCGGCTTTTGGACAGCTGATGGACGTTTCCATTTGCTTTAAAAGTTAATTTTTGATAATATAATAATACCCGAACAGGGGTTATTTTTAACGTAAAATATGGCAAAAAACGAATTAAAAGAATCGAAATCTTCCTATGAGGCCAAGGATATTTATGTTTTAGAGGGCCTGGAGCCGGTTCGCAAAAGACCGGGAATGTATATCGGTTCAACCGGCGTTGACGGCCTGCATCATTTGATTTGGGAGGTGATGGATAATTCTTTGGACGAAGCGATGGCGGGTTACGCCAAAAATATCAAAGTTGAACTTTTGGAGGGCAACAGGGTGGCGATAACCGACGACGGGCGCGGCATTCCGGTTGATATTCATCCCCAAACCAAAAAATCGGCTCTGGAAACCGTAATGACGACTCTCCACGCCGGCGGCAAATTCGGCGGCGAATCTTACAAAATTTCCGGCGGGCTTCACGGCGTCGGCGTTTCGGTGGTTAACGCTCTTTCAAAATGGCTGAGAGTTGAAGTTTGCCGCGACGGTGTTCTTTATTCACAGGAATACAAGAAAGGCGAAGCGCAATATAAAGTCAAAAAAGAAGGCAAGTGCGATCAAAACGGCACGAAAGTAATTTTTGATTCCGATCCGGAAATTTTTTCAAAAATCGAGTTTGACAGAAAAAGAATCATTGACCATTTGCGGCAACAGGCGTTTTTAACTCGCGGCGTGAAAATAGAAATTGTTGATTCCCGCGACAATCAGCCGGCCGGCGGACAGTTTTATTACGCTTTTTATTTTGAAGGCGGACTTTTTTCTTTTATCAACTATCTTAACCAAACGAACGAGTCGATTCAAAAAGAAAATTTTTACGTTCAAAAAGTTCACTCTGAAAGCGGCATAGAAGTGGAAGCGGCTTTCGTTTATAATCGGCAGATTGAGATTCAGGAATTAAGTTTCGCCAATAATATCTACACGCCGGACGGCGGAGCGCATCTTACCGGATTTCGTTCGGCTTTAACCAGAGTTCTTAACGATTACGCGAGGGGCAATAATTACATTAAAAACAGCGACGAGAATTTAAGCGGCGATGACGTGCGGGAAGGTTTAACGGCGATTATTTCGGTTAAACTTCGCGAGCCGCAGTTTGAAGGCCAAACCAAAGCGCGACTGGGCAATCCTTCGGCGCGGACGGCGGTGGAGGCCGTCGTGAGCGAATCCCTAAAGGAATTTTTGGAAAAATATTCTTCCGATGCCAGAGCGATAATTGAAAAATGCCTTTTGGCGCAGAAGGCCAGAAAAGCCGCTAAAGCCGCCAAGGAAACCGTTTTAAGAAAAGGCGTTTTGGACGGAATGAGTTTGCCCGGAAAGCTGGCCGATTGTTCCAGCCGCGAGCCGAAAGAATCCGAATTGTTTATCGTTGAAGGAGATTCCGCGGGCGGATCGGCGAAATCGGCCCGCGACAGGCGTTTTCAGGCGATTCTGCCTTTGCGCGGCAAAATTTTAAACGTGGAAAAATCCAGAATCGACAAGATGCTTTTGAACAAAGAAATCCGTTCTTTGGTGATGGCGATAGGCACCGCCATCGGCGCCGAATTTAACATTGATAAATTGCGTTATCATAAGGTGGTTATCGCGACTGACGCCGATACCGACGGAGCGCACATCAGAACTCTTTTACTTACTCTTTTTTACCGTTATTTTACTCCGATCATTGAAAACGGTTATCTTTATATTGCCCAGCCGCCGCTTTACCGCATCCAGCTTGGCAAAGACATAAAATACGCTTATAATGACGCGGAGAAAGAAAGTATTTTAAAGGGCTATAAAGAAAAATCCGCGTCCCTGAATATCCAGCGTTATAAAGGGTTGGGAGAAATGAATCCCGAACAATTATGGGAAACAACAATGGATCCGGAAAAAAGATTGTTAAAATTGATGTCCATGGAAGACGTGCAGGAAGCGGAACGCCTGTTTGATATTTTGATGGGCGAAACGGTTGAACCGCGAAAACACTTTATTCAAAGTCAGGCGGCGCTGGTTAAAAATTTAGATGTCTAATATGTTTTATCGGCTAAAATTATATATTCAGGAATCGCGGCAAGAATTCAAAAGAGTCAATTGGCCGACGCGTCAGGAAACCGTGAGATTAACGATGATTGTTATCGGCGTTTCTTTGGCGGTGGCGATTTTTTTGGGCGCGCTTGACTTGTTTCTCGCTTATTTATTGGAAACATTTTTATAAAAATGGAAGAAAATTTAAAAACAACCGAAGATAAAAAGGGAGTTAAAAAGGGAGAATTGGCCGAGAAGGCGAAAAGCGGACGGCATTGGTACGCTGTCCATACTTATTCCGGATATGAAGACGCTGTGGCGCGTTATCTTAATCAGAGAGTTGATTCTTTAAGCATGAACGACAAGATTTTTAACGTTATCGTGCCGAAAGAAAAGAAGGTGAAGATTAAAAACGGCAAGCGAAGGATTATTGAAGAAAAAATTTATCCCGGCTATGTTTTGGTTGACATGATAATGAGTGAAGATTCCTGGTACGTGGTCAGAAATACGCCGCGGGTAACCGGTTTTGTCGGAGCCGATTCAACCGAGCCGACGCCGTTGTCAAAAGAAGAAATCGATGATTTAATGAAGCGAATGGGCGGCGAAGAGCCGAAGCTTAAGACTGAATTTCGAATCGGCGAAACGGTAAAAATAATCGACGGGCCATTTAAGGATTATGACGGCAAGGTTTCTTTGGTTGACGACGAGCATGGCAAGATAAAAATAATGGTGTCGATTTTCGGCCGGGAAACGGCGGTTGAGCTGGATTCTTTGCAGGTACAGAAGATTTAATGTTTGATATAAATTTTCATGGCAAAACCAATAAAAACAATTTTAAAACTTCAGATTCAGGCCGCTAAAGCTAATCCGGCGCCTCCGGTCGGGCCGGCTTTGGGGCAGCACGGCGTCAATATCCAGCAATTTTGTCAGCAATTCAACGACGCCACAAAGGAAATGGGCAATGATATCGTTCCGGCGGAAATCACGATCCACGAGGACCGGACTTTTGAATTTAAATTGAAAACGCCTCCGGCTTCCGATTTATTGAGGAAAGCCGCAGGTATTGAAAAAGGAGCAGGAAATCCTTTGAAAAATAAAGTCGGCAAAGTGACCAACGATCAAATCAAGGCGATTGCCGAGAAAAAAATGTCTGATTTAAACGCCAACGGCATTGAAGCGGCGATGAAAATCATAAAAGGAACCGCCCGTTCAATGGGGATTGAAGTGGTTGATTAAATTAAAATTCAAAACTCGGAACGTAAAATTTGATATCCCGCTAAAGCGGGATGTTTGATATAATAAACCCA
Source organism: Patescibacteria group bacterium (assembly GCA_031432155.1). Taxonomy (GTDB): domain Bacteria; phylum Patescibacteriota; class Minisyncoccia; order UBA6257; family UBA9933; genus JASJPP01. The sequence continues at coordinate 26,057 of JASJPP010000028.1, forward strand.
TGACTTATCAACCGACAATCGGTTTAGAGATACACGTTGAACTGAAAACAGCGACCAAGATGTTTTGCGGCTGTTTAAACGAGCCGGACGAAAAAAAACCCAATTTTAACGTTTGTCCGGTTTGTTTGGGGCATCCCGGAACTTTGCCGACCATAAATAAAAAAGCCGTTGAAGCGGTTTTGAAATTGGGGTTAGCTTTGAACGGCAATCCGTCAACCGGCGGATCAAAATTCGACCGGAAAAACTATTTTTATCCGGATTTGCCGAAAGGTTATCAGATTTCTCAATACGACAAGCCGCTTATTTCTGGAGGCGAACTGAAAGGGATAAAAATCCGCCGCGTTCATTTGGAAGAAGATACGGCTCGTTTGCTTCACGGCGGCGTTTCGGCGGGAACGGGGCAGTCGTCTTCGTTTGTTGATTTTAACCGCGCCGGCGTTCCGTTGATGGAATTAGTAACCGAGCCGGACATTAAAAACGGCAAAGAAGCGGTGGCTTTTGCCAGGGAATTACAACTGATTTTGCGTTATCTGGGTATTTCCGACGCCGATATGGAAAAAGGGCATATGAGAATCGAAGCTAACGTCAGCGTTTCAAAAGACAGCGAACTTGGAACGAAAGTGGAAGTGAAAAATCTTAATTCTTTCCGGGCGGCGGAAGAAGCCATTGATTACGAAATTAAAAGACAAACCGGGGTTTTGGAGAAAAGAGAAAAAGTCGTTCAAGAAACTCGTGGCTGGAACGAAAATAAAAAAATAACCGTCAGTCAGCGCATAAAGGAAGAAGCGCACGATTACCGTTATTTCCCCGAACCGGACTTGCCGGTGCTCAATCTCGGCGAATTTCGTCTTGAAGAAATTAAAGCGGAAATTCCCGAACTTCCGGAGCAAATAAGAACCCGTTTTTCAAAAGAATACGGTTTATCGCCGGAACAGGCCGAGATTCTTGTCGTTGATCGCCGGCTGGCCGAATATTTTGAAGAATCGGCGTCTGAACTGTTTTCTGAAATTTCAGAAGATGAAAACAAGTTTAAAAATATCCAGCTTTTGTTTAATTATTTAGCCAGCGATTTGAAAGGATTGCTAAACGAGAAATGTTTGGATATCGGGGATTTGAAAATATCTCCGGAAAATTTCAGCGATCTCGTCGTTTTGATAATCAAAGGCGAGCTTTCCAGCCGCCTGGCCAAGGACATTTTAAGGGAAATGGCCGAAAGCGGGCTTGATCCTCGCCGGATTATCGCGGAAAAAAACTTGAGCCAAATTTCCGACGAGAAAATCATTGAACAGGTCGTCGCCGAAGTAATCGCCCAAAACAACAAAGCGGTTGAAGATTACAGAAACGGCAAGGAATCGGCGGCGCAATTTTTAGTCGGCCAGAGCATGAAAAAATCCGGCGGTCGCGCCGATCCGCGAAAAATAAAGGAAATCCTCGACCGTTTATTGAGCTCTTGATTTAATTTTCTTTTTGCCGTATAATTCAGAATTATGGGTATTGACATGATTCCGGCGGAAACGCCGGAGGAAGAGAAAAAAAAGAAACCGCCGGTAAATCCGAAAACAGGCCAACCTTGGGAAAATTACGGGGAAACAGAGGTGGATTTTGAAGGCGGAAAAGTGAATGTCACTAACCGGAAAACCGGGGAAATGACCGTTAATCTCGACAAAGAACCGTCGGATTTTTTCCACCGGCTTGAAACCGCCGAACAGAACGAAGTGATCGCCGGCGTTGAAAAATTTAAAAACAGCGAAAACGTAATCGGTTTTTCGCCGTCGGAGCTTATTGTAGCGGTTGATCAAAAAAGAGAAGAATTGTCAAAAGAAATAATGGAAGCTAAAAAAGAGGCGGGCGTTTAGGAATTGTCGGAGATTAAAAATTCGCGCGTTAAACTGCCCGCTTTTTTGGCTGACGAGACCCAATGGATTGACGGGTCTTTTTTAAACCAGGTCATTTGGCGTTTGGCGTAACGCCAGATTTCTTTTTGAAGAGTTTCAATCATTTCTTTTTTTGAAATTATTCCCCGCAGATAACGGGAAACATAACGGTATTCAAGACCTAAATTATCCAGCCGTTTCCAGCCCGCGCCGTTTTTATGAAGATTTTCTACTTCCCCGATCATTCCCTGTTTCAAGCGTTTTGACAGGCGTTTTTTAATCAGCGTTTTCAATTGTTCCGGCGATTTTTTTACGCCGATTTTCAAAACTGCGTAATCGCGTGGATTGTTTTTCGGCAACAGCGGCACGGGTTTGCCCGTTGTTGTGACGATTTCCAAAGCGCGGATCAAGCGGCGGCGATTATGTTTATCAATGCTTTTCGCCCGTTTCCGGTCAAGTTTTTGAAGTTTTTTAAATAATTCTTCTGTTGTCAGTTTTTCCAATTCTTTTCTTAATTTTTTTTGTGGCGGAACTTCGGGAAATTTTATGCCGTAAATTATTGAATCAATATACAATCCCGCGCCTCCGCAGACAATCGGCAGTTTGCCGGTTTTTAAAATTTTTTCAACCGCTTTTCGGGCGATTTTTTGATATTGGCTGACGGTAAAAATTCTTTTCGGCGAGGCGACATCTAAAAGATGATGGGGGACGCCCTTCATTTCTTTTTTGGTAATTTTTCCCGAGCCGATATCCAATCCTTTGTAAACCTGCCTTGAATCGGCGGAAATGATTTCCGCGCCGTTTATTCCGAATTTTTTTAGGGCTTGTTTTGAGCCAAGCCAAAGGGCGATGTCTACCGCCAAATCGCTTTTGCCGGAAGCAGTCGGTCCGAGAATAACGATAATTTTCGGCTTAAACCTATCTATTGACATTGTGGTAATTATATGTTATTTTTAGAAAAGCGCAACAATAAGGTTTTAAAACTCTTAAAAAGGAGGTTAGCATGGATACGATGGCGTTGTTAGCGATAATTGGATTGCTGGTTATTGCTGGCGGCGGAATACTTTTTTTGAAAGCCGCCAGCAGGTGTTCTGCCCCCACCGATGATTCGGTGGAGGAGAAAAAGGAGATGGCGGCGTATTACAGCCGTCGCCGCGGCCTTCGGCAAGCCGAAATCGTTGATCGGCGGAAAGGGCGTGTCATTTTACACGTCCTTGTCCATCCCGCGGGAGTGACGGTGCGGCGTCAGTCGCGCCTCCTCTTGTAACGACGAGTCTCGCGGCTCCCGAATTTTTTCGGGAGCCTTTTTTATTTTTGTTTTTATATTGTTTTTTTATCGGCGTTTACCGAAAGCGCTCGAAATATCCCGCGCCAAAAGCGCGGGATATTTCATTGTTTCAACGCTGTTTCGTTTTTGATTTTTTCAATAAATTTGCCGATCGGCATCGCGCCTTCGTCTTTTTGGCGGGAGCGGACTGAAACGGAATTTTCCGCGGCTTCTTTGTCGCCGACTATCAAAATATACGGAATT
>JASJPP010000028.1:29561-36989 GCA_031432155.1 Patescibacteria group bacterium
TGAAACGGAATTTTCCGCGGCTTCTTTGTCGCCGACTATCAAAATATACGGAATTTTTTCAATTTCCGATTCGCGAATCCGTTTGCCGAGCGTTTCGTCGGTCGGCGCCATTTCGGCTTCAATGCCGTTTTCCCGAAATTGTTTTAAGATTTCTTCGGCGTATGATTTTTGTTTTTCGCTTATCGCAAGAATTTTTGCCTGGACCGGAGCCAGCCATAACGGAAGATTGCCGCAGGTTTGTTCCAGAAGAAAGGCGAAAAATCGGTCGAAAGAGCCGAAAATCGCGCGATGGACGACAATCGCCGGTTTTTCTTTGCCGTCTTTGGCGACGTAGAGCAAATTAAATTTCGGGGCGGAGTAGTAATCAACCTGAACGGTGGCAATGGTGTCTTCCTTGCCGTAAAGATCTTTTATCTGAATGTCTATTTTCGGGCCGTAGAAAGACGCTTCGCCGCCGGCTTCCGTGAATTTATGCCCTGTTTCGTTAAGGGCTTTTTTGAGAACCGCCGCGCCTTTCATCCAAATTTTTTTGTTTTTGACGTCGCCGAATTTTTCTTTGTTTTTAAAATCCGGAAGAGACAGCCGATACCAATAATTTTTTATGTTAAAATCGTCAAAAACCTTTTTATGCATTTTTAAAACCGAAACTATTTCGTTTTCCAGATTTTCTTCGTCGGTGTAGATATGCGCGTCGTTCTGGGTGAATCCGCGGACGCGGATGAGGCCGGACAAAACGCCGGAACGTTCATGGCGGTAAACCGTGCCGAACTCGGCTATTCTCATGGGCAGTTCGCGATAACTGCGGGGACGGTGTTTGTATATTGAATGATGGTGCGGACAATTCATCGGTTTGAGATAGTATTTTTCTTTGTCAATTTCAATCGGCGCGTACATATCGTCTTTGTAGTGCGCCAAATGTCCGGATTTTTCGTATAAATTTTCTTTGGCGATGTGCGGAGTGAGAACGTGAAGGTAGCCGTTTTGTTTTTCCAGGCCGTAAATGTATTCTTCCAGTTTTCGGCGGACGGCGTATCCTTTGGGAAGCCATAAAGGCAGGCCGCGACCGATATTCTCGTCAATCATAAAAAGTTTCAAGCGTTCGCCGAGCATCCGGTGGTCGCACATCTTGGCGGTCTCCAGCATTTTTAAATGTTCATCCAGTTCTTTTTTTGTTTTAAAAGCGACACCGTAGACGCGCGTCAACATCGGTTTTTTTTCATCGCCTTTCCAGTAGGCGCCGCTGATTTTGGTCAGTTTAAAGGCATCGGGATTTATTGTTTTTGTTGACTGGATATGGGGTCCGGCGCATAAATCAATGAAATCGCCGGATTTGTAAATGCTTAATTTTTGTTTTTTGTTTATTATTTCTTTTGTCAATTCCGATTTATACGGCTGGTTTGCGAAAATTTTCTTGGCTTCGGCGGGGGATATGGTTTCTTTTTTGAATTTTAAATCTTTTTTAATTAGTTCTTTGATTTTTTTTTCTAAATCAGAAAGTCCCGCCTCCGCTAAAGCTCCGGCGGGCAAATCAAAATCATAATAAAAGCCGTTTTCAATCACGGGCCCGATGCCGAGTTTGGCGTTCGGAAATTTTTCCAAAACCGCCATTGCCATCAAGTGGCTTAAAGAATGGCGGATTTTATCGATGTCCATAATTGTTTGAAAATCAGGCCTGGGTTTGTTTTTGGCCGGCTTCTTCAATTTGCTTATAAACGGTTCCCAGAACGCCGTTGATGAATTTGCCGGAATTGGGGCCGCCGTAATTTTTCGCCAGTTCAATCGCTTCGTTGATCGCCACTTTTTCCGGCACTTCTTCGTGGTCGGCGAACAGCAACTCGGACAAACCGATTCTTAAAACATTGCGGTCAATAATCGAAATTTGATTAAGAGGCCATTCCGGCGCCGATTTTTCGATAATCTCGTTTAATTTGTCGAAATTTTCTATAACGCCTTTGACGATTTTCCAGGCGAATTCCGGCTCGTCAACGCCCGGCCCGAATTCATTAAGATTGCGTTCAAGGATTTTTGTCAGATCTTTTTTACAGCCCGAGAAATCCCATTCGTAAAGGGATTGGAGAACGATGCTTCTGATTAAATGTCTCGTCGCCATTATTTCTTCTTTTTGTTTTTAATTTTCAGTTTCGGTTCTTTGACGATTTTCCCTTTATAAGAGCCGCAGTTAGAGCAATATTTATGGGGAAGAGAAGGGTAGCGGCAATTTTGGCAAACGCAAATTTTGGCCGGTTTTAAGGCCAAGTGCGATCGACGCCGCCCGACTTTTGATTTTGTATGATGTTTTACCGGTACGCCTCCCATGCCAATGTGGATTAAAATTTACGAGCCCAACGCGAAGTAAATTTTACTATCACATTGAGCATCCCGTCGAAAGAGGGATTGCTTAATTTATTTATAATATAGAATATAGGAAATGTTTAAAAAAGTCAAAGGAATTCTTTTTGAAGAGTAAATTATTATATTTGGAAAGTTAATTTTTAATTTTAAAACTTTTTCGGTGGACAAGAGAGCGGCCGTATTTTTTAACGGCAGTTATATGTTTTTTCGCGCCGTAGCCGACATTATTGATAAAATCGTAGTGCGGATATTTTTTGTGAAGTTTTTTCATATAACGGTCGCGAGTGACTTTGGCGGCGATTGAGGCCAGCGCGATCGCCGGAATTTTTTCATCGCCTTTCACGACGGTTTTTGGTTTTAAGTTTTTGATTTTATTGTTTTCCGGCAAATACAGCCCCCCGTCCAGAAAAATTTCACAATTTTTTATTTGTCGGTTGTCGGTTGTTAGTTTTTGAAAAGCGCGGCCGGCGGCTAAATTAGCGGCTTGAGAAATATTAATTTTATCGATTATTTTCGGAGAAACGCCGGCAACGGCGTAAGGAATTTTTTCCCGCTTGAGAAATTTGAAAATTATTTCCCGCTGCGCCGATGTTAATCCTTTTGAGTCTTTTAAGAATAATCTCTTATTTTTGAATCGCAATTTTGAGATTTGATTTTTGATATTTGATTTTTGCGGCAATGCCAAGGCCGCCACCGTTACCGGTCCGGCCAGCGCGCCTCGTCCGACTTCGTCAATGCCGATTGTTATCGGCGTTTTTGTCTTCGCCATGAGCTTATTTTACAATAAAATCGGTTGCGGTTATAATCGGTTATAATATCTTTTTTTATCATGAAATTCGTTCATCTTCACACTCACTCTCATTATTCTTTGCTTGACGGTCTTGCCAAAATTGACGATTTAATCGCCCGGACAAAAGAATTGGGAATGAAAGCCATTGCTTTGACGGATCACGGCAATCTTTGCGGCGCGGTGGAATTTTACAAAAAGGCCGTTAAGGCCGAGATCAAGCCGATTTTGGGCGTGGAGGCCTATGTCGCTCCGCGTTCGCGAAAAGACAAACAGCCGAAAATAGACGACAAATATTTTCATTTGATTCTTCTTTGCGAAAACGAAACCGGCTGGAAAAATCTGATTCAATTGATCAGCAAGGCCAACCTCGAAGGTTTTTATTACAAGCCGCGGATTGACAAAGAGCTTTTGCGTCTGCATCACGAGGGGCTGATCGCTCTTTCGGCTTGTCTTTCCGGAGAAGTGCCGCGTAATTTGTTAAACGACAGACCGGAAGAGGCCGAGAGCGCCGCTTTGGAATACCGCGAGATTTTCGGCGAAAATAATTTTTTTCTGGAAATAAGCCATCACCCGAACATCCCTGAAGTCAACAAAACCAACGAAAGAATGGTTGATCTTTCAAAAAAAACCGGCATTCCGCTGGTTGCCACCCAGGATATCCATTATTTGAAACCGGAAGACGCCGAGTATCACGACATTCTTTTGGCCGTCCAGACCGGCAATAAATTAAGCGATGACGACCGTTTGACTTTAAGCGCGGACGATTTTTCCATGCGTTCTCCGGAACAAATGTCGGAATTTTTCAAGGAGTTGCCGGAAGCCGTGGAAAATACGGTTAAAATCGCGGAGCGCTGCGTCGTTAATCTGACTCTTAATCAGATTATTCTGCCGAATTTTAATTTGCCGGACGGAGAAACATCCGCCATTTCTTATTTGAAAAAAATACTGGCGGAGCGTCTGACAAGTCGTTACGAAATCGCCGACGCCAAAGTGACGGAGCGGCTGGATTATGAATTGGGAGTTATAGATAAAACGGGTTTTGCCGATTACTTTTTAATCGTTCAGGATTTCGTCAATTGGGCGAAAGAAAGGGGGATTGTGGTCGGTCCGGGCAGAGGTTCGGCGGCCGGCAGTTTGGTTTCTTACGTTTTGGGGATTACCGACATTGATCCGCTGGAATACGGCCTGCTTTTTGAAAGATTTTTAAATCCCGACCGGATTTCAATGCCGGACATAGATTTGGATTTCGCCGATACCAGGCGCGACGAGGTTTTCGCTTATCTTCGACAAAAATACGGCGAAGACAAAGTGGCTCAAATCATCACTTTCGGGACGATGGCCGCCAGAGCCGCCATTCGCGACGCCGGACGGGCTATGGGGCAACCGTACGGCTTTTGCGATCAATTGGCGAAATTGATTCCGGTTAGCGAAAATCTGGAAGAAGCGCTTAAAAAAGTTCCGGAATTGAAAGAGCTTTACGAAAACAATCCGGACGCGAAAAAAATTATTGACGCGGCCAAGCATTTGGAGGGAGTCGCCCGCCACGCTTCTGTTCACGCCTGCGGAGTGGTGATGAGCCGCGATTCTTTGACCAATTATGTTCCGCTTCAGCGTTCTCCTCAAGACGAAAACGCGATTATCACTCAATTTGAAATGCACAGCATTGAAAGTTTGGGGTTGTTGAAAATCGATCTTCTGGGCTTGAAAAATCTTACAATCATAGAAAACACTCTTCGGCTGATCAAAGAAATCAGGGACGAAAACATCAATATTTCAAAAATTCCGCTTGACGATAAAAAAACTTTTAAACTGCTTCAGACGGGCGACACCACCGGCATCTTCCAGCTTGAATCTTCCGGGATGCGCCGCTACTTTAAAGAGCTGGTGCCGACGGAATTTGAAGATATCATCGCGATGATTTCACTTTATCGGCCTGGACCATTGGAAATGGGAATGGTCCCGCGTTACATTGCCAGAAAACACGGCTTGGAAAAAGTTTCTTATCTTCATCCTAAACTTGAACCCATTTTGAAAAATACTTACGGCATCGGAATTTATCAGGAACAGATGATGCAGATTGCCAGGGACTTGGCCGGTTTTTCGCTGGCCGAAGCTGATACGTTAAGAAAGGCCATCGGGAAAAAAATCAAAGTTTTGCTTGACGCCCAGCAGGAGAAACTGATCGGTGGAATGATAAAAAACGGGATTGACGAAAAAATCGCCAAAGTGATTTGGGAACTTTTTCCGCCTTTCGCGCGTTACGGTTTTAACAGGAGTCACGCCGCTTGTTACGCGTTGATCGGCTATCGCACCGCTTATCTTAAAACTCATTATTCGATTGAATTTATGACGAGCTTGTTTAACGCCGACGCCGGCGATATTGAAAGAACGACTTTTTTGATCAGCGAAGTCAAGAAAATGGGTTTTGAAGTTTTACCGCCGGACATCAATCAAAGTTTCGTTGACTTTATTCCGGAAGGCAAAAATATCCGTTTCGGGCTTTTGGCGATAAAAAACGTCGGTCAAAACATCGTTGACGCGATTATCGGCGAAAGACAGCGCGGCGGGCCGTTTTCGGATTTCGCCGATTTTCTCAACCGCGTCGTTCATAAGGATTTAAACAAAAAATCTTTGGAAAGCATGATCAAGGCCGGAGTTTTTGATTCCTTAAAAACCGACCGTTTTGTTTTGTTTTCAAACCTTGAAGAAATTATTTCTTACAGTCAAGGCGTCAAAAAATCGCGAAACGGCGGTTTAAACGGATCGTCGCAAAGCAATCTTTTCGGCGACAGTTATTCCAGTCATTCTTTTTTAAAAAAATTGACGGAGGCCGGCGATAAAAACAATGAATTTTCGGAAAAAGAGAAACTCGGCTGGGAAAGGGAATTACTCGGTTTTTATCTTTCCGGACATCCTTTGGAACAACATCAGTTAAAATTGAAAAATAATAATATAAAATCCATCAAAGAATTGCTGGCAAACAGCAGTAAGACGTTTAACGGCAACGGTTGTAAAATCGCCGGCGTGATTTCCAAAATTCACCGGATTACCAGCAAAGCCGGCCAGCCGATACTTTTTGTGACGGTTGAGGACATTAAAAATTCTTTGGAAGTGGTGGTTTTTAGCGACGCTCTGGCGAAAAATCCGGCGATATGGAAAGAAAACAACGTGGTGGTTGTAAGCGGCCGCCTTTCGTGGCGGAACAACGAACCGAAATTCGTTTGCCAGCAAGCGGTTGAATTGTGAGAGAAGATATTTTGTGTTATAATATTTTACAATGAACAACAGCGAATTGCGCAAAGATATCGTGTCGGGCGACTGGATTGTCATCGCGCCGAAACGGGCGAAAAAACCCGGACAACAATTTATTAAAAACAAAAAACGCGCCAAAATCTCGCCGAAAGATTGTCCTTTTGAAGATCCGCAAAAAACCGGCCATGAAAAAATAAAGCTGATGTACAAGAAAAACGGCGATTGGCTGCTCCAGATAGTTGAAAACAAATATCCGGCTTTTGTTCATAAAAAAATTTGTCCGTCAATCGTTAAAAACGGCCCTTATTCAGCGGTTGAGGCGATAGGGCATCATGATTTGCTGATTACGAGAAACCATTACAGAAATTTCGGTAATTTAAATTCCAATGACGCCTTTCTCGTTTTTAGGGCTTTTCAGGAATATTACCGAAAGCTGGCGACCGATAAATGCGTCGCTTACGTTTCAATATTTCACAATTGGGGGCCGACGGCCGGCGCTTCGGTTTTCCATCCCCATTATCAGATTATTTCAATTCCGGTCGTTCCGCCCGACATTAGCCATTCCTTGGCCGGTTCGGCGCGGTATTTTAAAAATAAAAAAGAATGCGTTCATTGCGCGATGATCGACTGGGAAAGAAAAAACAAAAATCGGATTGTTTACGAAAACAAAGGCGCCGTCGCTTTCGCGCCGTTTGCTTCAAGAGAACCGTTTGAAATTAAAATTTTCCCCAAAAAACATTTGTCTTATTTTGAAGACACTTCGGAAAAAGATTTAAAATTCGTTTCCGAGGCGTTGCGAACGGCGTTGTTGAAAGCGGAAATCAATTTAAAAGATCCGGATTATAATTTTTTCATTCATACTTCGCCGGTTTCAGACAAAAAAAAGCATAGCCATTATCATTGGCATATTGAAATTCAGCCGAAAATCAGCATTTCCGGCGGCTTTGAACTGGGAACGGGCATTGAGATTACCGTGGTTGATCCGGACGACGCGGCGAAGATTTTGAAAAAGTAAAAAAGTAAATTTTGTGTTG
>JASJPP010000029.1:0-1221 GCA_031432155.1 Patescibacteria group bacterium
TTGGCGGTGTATCAAAGTGGGTTAACTTTTATGGAAAGGATGTTGACCACCCCTGATTTCGGATAAAACCAACGAGGTGGTCAACATCGGAAGAGATATTATCTCTCCCCTTTCTCTGGTGACCGAGAAGGGGAGTAACGAGTATTTATTATTGTTGGAGGCCAAAGAGAGAGCTCTTGTAGACAGTTTGTGCGGTGAGCGCTATTGCCGTGAGAGGCAGGATTTTGTTCGTCAGAAGACCAAGAAGCGTGTTATCTTGACGCAGCATGGTCTGTTTAACCGGCATTTCGTGTGTGTCCGAAATGTCAAGACTGGGGAGTCTTTCTCTCCTTTGCTTCGATCTCTTGGCATTGAGAAGGGACAGCGGTGCAGCAGGGATTTTAAGCAGGTCTTGGCTCGTAAGGCATCGCGGATGCCTTATCGTAAGAGTGTTGAGGACACGCGTGACTCGTTTGGTTTTAGCCTGTCGCGCATGACCATACACCGGTATGCTAAAGATGAGGCAAGCGATCTTACTGTTGAGCGGGAAGCACCTGTTGACCATTGCGTTATTCTAGCTGACGGCACTAAAGTGCCTGGCGCAAAGCGTCATCTTGAGCCTCGTGTCATCATGTCAATTGGCGGCACACCCTCGGATAAGGCACTGGTGCGGTATTCTACTGGTCTGAGGTGGAAAGAGTTGTGCCAGACCATTGATCTTAGCCAGTTTCGCGTTCTTGTAGGCGATGGCGAACCCGGCCTAAAAGAAGCATTGTGCACTACGGATATGAGGTTTCAGTACTGCCATGTGCACGCGATTCGCGACGTGAGCATATGCCTTTGGAAAGACGGCCTCTCACACAACAAAGCTGAGCCGTTTTGCAAGCAGTTTGAAAGGATACTATACTGCCTGCAAGCCTCAACTGAGAAGCACAAGCAAGACAAAGACTGGGCACGCCTATCCTGGAGAATCGGGAAGACCAAAGACGAACTACACTCATTCGCGGCGCACGCAAGCGCGAAAGGACTTCACGCAACAGCCGCTTTCGTGCTAAGCCACAAAGACGACCTCACTACAGCAGCAGAGTTTGCCATACTTGGCATAAACGTGCCATGGACCACAAACCCAATAGAGCGAGTAATGCAAGAAATCGGAATCAGGACAAAGAAGAAAGGAATGTACTGGTCAACACCAGGACTGGATCGCATCTTGAGAATGATACTCAAGAGGTACTTCCTACC
>JASJPP010000030.1:0-47947 GCA_031432155.1 Patescibacteria group bacterium
GGACGCGAGATTCCGGATCTCGTAATGGGGGTTCGATTCCTCCCGAGGGCACCAATATCAACGAAATTAGGAAAAAATCAGAATCGCCAAAGAGATGCCGCGGGGCGATATTCCGCGCTTGCGACAATTGAAAAATTGGCAAATACGCTGGGAGCTTCAGTTGATGAGTTATTGAAATAATTATGGATAAAAAATACCTGACAATAATAATCGGGGTTGTCCTTATTGTCGCCGCAGTAGCGACATATTGGTGGCAACGCGGCGACGCGCTTTTGACGCAACCACCCTCGGATAACCAAAACAACATCTCTCTCGCGCAAGAACTTTCCGCATGCAACGCGATTCCTTATAAATCTATACAGGAAGTAGCGGACACATCCCGTCTTTTTATTAATCTCCCCAAGAGTATTTATCCCAAAGACATTATTTCCTCCTTTATTACGGTGCGCGGAAACGCAACCGCCGGATGGGTATCTAACGGGGGACTCCCAGGCGAAGGACTCGCGGCAACCCCGGAGTGTTGGTCTACATACTACGAATTTGACGGGAACGGGGAAGTTGATTTGAGAGTAAAAAGCACGAGAAAAGACATGCCTGATTATTTCGTGCGCTTTTTCGTTGGTCAGGGGCAAAGACGAGCGCATTTATACGAGAACTGCGCAAAAACAGAGATTCCGCCAAGCGATGACACCAATTTCGATCCCGAGAAAAGAATCGTCACGCTTTATTATGGGGACGAAAAGTTGCAGGATGGCGGCATGTTCGAACTTCCCTATGAACCGGAAACCGATTTTACGGGATGTTCGGGCTCCGCTAAATCATTTCTTAAACACATTCAGGAAACCGTCATTCCGCCAGAAAAAGAAGCTGTTTTCTGCACGCAAGAGGCGAAGCTTTGTCCAGACGGTTCATATGTCGGCCGCACCGGCCCAAATTGTGAATTCACTTCGTGTCCCGGAGAATAATTATCTATGAAAAAATCACATTAATTCAATAGCCATTACGGCTTGATAATCGTTTCTTCGCCGCCCAAACCGCTTATCACTTCAATAAAATTATTATCAAGATCGGCGCCGGTCTTAATTCTGATCTCTTTTATAATCCCCAATCCTCCAAAAACCTTAACGTATTTTTCGTTATTTTTTTCGTAAATGAAATTATTTGGAATTTTCAAAGAATCTTCTTTGAAAAGAGTCAGGAAATCCAGATCGGCGGTCATGCCGGCCAATACCGATTCGTCAGCTTCTTCTAATTGAATATTAACGCGATAAGACGTGTCGTTGTCGTCAATGATTTCCTGCGGCTCAATGGAGGTTATTATTCCTTTGATTTTTTTGTCCGGCAAAGCGTCGAATCTGATCAAAACGCTGTTGCCGATGCTAATTTTTCTGATATCTTCTTCCGGAACGTCAACTTGAAGTTTTTGCTTAAGAGTGGATAACGAAATCACGGACTGGCCGATTTTAAACAGCTCGCCCGGCTCCAGCCAGATTTTTTTCACGATCAATTCATCGGTGGTGGAAGGAGCGCGGAGCGTCGATTTACGGATCTTTTCCCCGAAAATATCTATCTGGCGCTCAATTGTTCTTATCTCGGCGCGGTTTGCTTCAATATCTTCATTGCGGGTCCCGGATTTTTTAAAATCAAGCTCCCGCCGGGCGAGAGAAAGAGCGGATTCGGCGCTGTTTAAATTTTTTTCAGCGGTTTCCACGCCCAAAGCCACGGCGTTGACGTCAGCACGGCTGACGGCGATATCAATCCTCCACGAACTAAGAGTTGTCAACGGCAAATTATCGCTGGCCGAGGCGCCATTAACGGCAAAAGCGAGTTTATCCAAAAAATTTCTTATTTTTTCCAGATGTTCTTTCGCTTCTTTAATAAAGGGGGTTAGTTCGCCGGAGATCGACAGCTTGCCGAGCGATAATTTCCATGTTTTTAAAATATTTTCAATCTCCACCCGATTCGCTTTAATTTCCGCTTCCAAAGTAAAATTTTCAAGCTTGGAAGAATCCAATGCGAATTTCAGCAAAGGATCATTGCTTTGAGGCAACGTAAAAAGGCGATCGGCTTTGTTTCTGACGGCGTTGTCGGCTCTGGTATAAGAATCTTTGATTGTTTCCGCCAGATTTTTTTTCGCGTCCTCCAGCGTTACTTCGGCGTTTTTAACCTGCGTTTCCGAAACATCAATATCTTCTTTTGTCGGCCCGGCTATTAATTTTTTTAAATTAGCCCTGCTTTGATCGGTTAAGGCGCGAAGGCGATTTATTTCCAATTCAAAATCTATTGTTTCCAGTTTTATCAAAAGATCGTCGATCTTAACAATATCTCCTTCTTTGACGAAAACCGTTTCCACTGTTCCGGAAAACGGAAATTCCAGTGAAAAATCTTTTTTTGCCACAATTCTGCCGTCTTCAACTTGTAAAATTTTTTGAACAGATCCTCTTTGGATGACGAGTGTTTCGGGAAGCAATTCTTTTTTGCCTTTTCCCAAAAAATAAGTGGTTGTCGCCGGCCAAATAAGCGCGGCGGCGGTAATTATCGCCAGCGCGCCGAGAAATATCAACGCAAGATATATTTTCCTCATGTTTATTTATTTTAACATGGTTTCGGTTTTTATGCTTTCAATTCTATCTATCCGGCCGTCTTGAAGAACAACCATTCTGTCCGCCTGTCTGGCGTAAGCTTCTTCGTGAGTCACTAAAATAATCGTTTTTTTGAAGCGCAAATTAATGTCGCGCAAAAGAGAAATGAGGTTTTGGCTGTTTTTAGAATCCAAATGCGCCGTTGGTTCGTCCGCTAAAATAATGGTTGAATCCTTAGCTATGGCCCGTCCCGCGGCGATTCTTTGCTGTTCGCCGCCGGAAAGCACCTGGGGATAAAGATCGGCCAAGGCCTTGAGCCCCAAAAAATCCAAAACCTCAAAGGCTTTTTTTCTGGCTGGCCGGCCGCCGTAACCTTGAAGCTGCAACTGGAAAACAATGTTTTCCAGGGCGGTATAATTGTCTATCAAATTAAAAAATTGAAAAATAAAGGCGGTGGACTTCAAGCGCAAATCTTCTTTTTCTTTTTCATTTAATTCGCCGACATTGCGATCGCCGATCCAAATTTCGCCCTTGTCCGGTTTATCAATCAAGCCGATTAAATTCAGCAGGGTGGTTTTGCCGGAGCCGGAATGGCCGGTGATGGCCAAAAATTCGCCGGCGTAAACATCCAAGGTCACGCCCTGAAGAGCGGTGTTGATGTTGCCTTCGTGAATTTGATATTCCCTGACAACGTTTTTAATTCTGATAATCGGCTGGCGGCCGCCGGAAAAAATTTCATTCATAAAAATCAAACGCTTCCCCTGATAACGTCGACGATGTTCGTTTTGGCCGCCACATAAGCCGGCACAATGCTTCCGCCGATGGAAGCGGCGATTAAAATAATCAAAGAATTAATAAAATTATTGAAATTGAAAGCCGTGCGGAAATCTCCGATAAGCATGGGGTTAGGATTTTCAATGGAATAAAAATGAATAAGCATAAATATCAAAAAACCGAGCGTGTAAGACAAAACGGAATAAATCGCCGCCTCAAAAATATAAATGCCGACTACAAAACGATTGCTGGCCCCCATTGATTTAATGATGCCGAGCTGCTTTCTTTTCTGTAAAACATTGATGAAAATAACGATGCTGGTTATTAAAAAAACCGAGGCGACCATCAGCTTGCTGATAAGACCGGTAATAAAAGAAACGGCTGTGATGATGTCATCGATAAAGCCGGATTTTTCATGCCATGTGGCCACGCTGACGCTCAAATTTTTATTTTTGATTAACTCTTTGGTTTCTTCGATTTTATCGGGGTCTTTCAATCTAACGACGATCTCGCTGTTTTTTTTCGTATCGTCTAATTTTTCCAATTCTTTTTTGGGTAAAACCATTATCAGGTTCGGAAGAAATGTTTTGGCGTCAATAATGCCGGCCACTTTGTAATCTTTCTTTTTCCCTTTTGTGGTGGAGACCTCGACTTTTTCTCCGATTTCAATTATTTTTTTGTCAAACTCCTCTTCTTTTACGCCGTCGGCCAGCGTAATCCCGAAAACGGCGTTTTTCGGCTTGGAAGACTTGATAAATTCTCCGCTCGTGATTCGATAAGGCAAACTTGTTGTTTCGCCCTCGTTAAACTCATTGACGCCCATTGCCCGATAAGGAATAAACGTTCGATCGTCGTACTTAATAGATATCATGGCGTAGCTGCGGATACTGAACGACTCAACGTTTTCAATGGAATTCAGCGCCTCAACAACATCGTCAACGTTTTTAATTGAGTTTCGATCGCCGCTCGGGGCAATAACCAAATGACTCAACCAGCCGACTGCTCCGTCAACCAGCGTTTGTTTGAACCCGTCAAGAATACTTGTTGACAAAAGCATCGCCGCAAAAGCGGCGCTTAAACTTATTACCGTTAAAACCAAAACAACCCGGCTCTTGGAAACGTCGCGAAAGGCGTAAGAAACAAGAACAAAAAAACGGTTTAATGACATAAAAAAAGAGAAGCGCGATTATTTCTTTTATTATAAATCATTTAAGCAAATGAACGAAAACGAAAAATGATTACCGCAAAAATTCCCAGACAAAAAATCCGAAAACAACGATCGCGGAAAAAATCGTTGACCAAAACAAAATTTTTAATCCCCGCGCGACGCCAGCCGATCCGTCGCCTGCTTCGCGCCGGAAAATCCAGCCGCCAAAACCGACTGCCAGAAAAACAAAAATCGCTACAACTCCTTTGCCTATCCAGTGATGGCTAAAAAGCTGTTTTAACAAATCTTTAAGAGGGCCGTAGAGATCGGCAACAACGGTTAATAAGGTTGTTGTCAAAACCGCCGCAACCGCTCCCCTGATAAACGCTTTAATGATCGTTGTTTTTTTATTCATAATTTATCCGCTTTTAATGTTGGCGGCGCCGGAAATCGCCATTCCCATCAAAACAATAAAAAGCCCCAAAACAAACGCGGCGCCGGCCGTCAAAATCAAATATCTTTTTAATTTTTCATCGGCCAAAATTTCCGATTCCAAAAACCAAATCGCCAAAGCCAAAACAATCGCCAGAAACGGCAAAAAAAGAAAAACGTGTTCTTTGGCCTCCATTAAAACATTGTGAATCCACGGATAACCGCTTTTTTTGATAATCGGCTTTACCGCTTGGCCGTAGTAAACCGCGTAATAATAGCCGCCGGTAAACCACGACAAAAAAATACCGATGACGCCGGCCAAAGAAAAAAAACGCAGAGAAGAAAAATTAAGCCGGCTTTTTAAAAGATTGACCAAGACCGCGTAAAAAGCCGCGACGGCGATTAGCCCGACAACAATATGAACGATCAAATTAATTTTTAACGCGAGGCTCATAAAAATATTTTACCGCGAAAACCGCGATTAAAACAGCCGCCAAATAAACGCCGACGATCGAAAAGAAAGAAGCGTCGAGCGTTCGCCAAGCGCCGAGGATAAGCGCCGCGTACCACGAGACCAAAGAAAGCGGGCTGCTTACCGAATAAGAAATGATTTTTGCCTGAACCAAGAGCGGATTAAAAATAATCACCAAAACAATCAAGAGTTTGGCTATAAAATTGTCGGTGTAAATCGTTTCCGGAGCGACTCCCTCCATCCGATACAAAAGCAAAAGCCCGAAGCCGGACAAAATCAAAATAAAAAGCCCCGAACGAATAAAAAAATAAATCGTTTTTAAAAAATCGTTTTCAGTTTCGTTAATCACTCCGTCTTTTAGGGCCTTGATTGAAAAAACCTCCGCCATCGTCGCGCCGCCGGCGCCGAAAACCACGCCGATAATATGGCTGATCACCAAAAACGAATGCCAATCCATCAATTAATTATAACAAATTAATCCAAAACCGCAATTTTCGCCCGGACAATACCGAATTTCACCGCTTCTTCTTTGGTGGACATCCAAACGTCCACAAACTCGGTTTTGCGCCGATGCATCCGGTCTTCAACGATAAAAACTTTGTCGCCGGTCACCTCGGGGATAATCACGCGCGTGCCAAAAGGCAAAAAATTAGCCGCCAAAACGCCGTCTTTCGTTTCTTTCCCGGAAGCGGTGATAAAAGGGGTATCGTCGGTTTCCTCCGGCGTGCTGGAATAAGCGGTTACCCACACCTCGTGAACCTCTTTAATAACAGGGGGGGGCTCGCTCTTTTTGAGCTCGTTTTCTTTTGGCGCCGCAAACGAAGACGCATAATCGACATTAGCGTTGGATTCTCCGATAACCAACGGCTGAGCCGCCAAAGCCAAAGATAAAAACAATAAAAAAATGTGGTTCATAAATTTTCCAAAATAAAATACCCCTCGCGGGGTACTTTATTTTCATTGTATTTTATAAAAACAAAATCAATTTGTCAATACTTGACTTTTTTATAAAATAATTGCCAAATATTAAAATATGGATTAAAAACAGCGTAAAAACAGGCCTTTATTAATCTTTTAAAATGTTTAACAGGCTGGTAAGCGCATGAAACCTACGTTTTTAACAAAACTTGACAAAATGTGTAAAAAAGTGTGAAACATCGGAAAATGTTTAACAGGCTGGTAAGCGCATGAAACCTACGTTTTTGTAAAATTTAGTGTTTCGAGTGTTGGTCGTGAAACATTTTACGCAACTTTTGTGCACAATGTTGGTCGTGAAACATTTTACGCAACTTTTGCGCACAATGTTGGTCGTGAAACATTTTATCAATAAAATTTTGGTATTTTTACTGAAATCAAGTTATAATTATAAGAAATCGACATTGTTTACATTTCACAACAACGATTAGCTTTCTATAATAACCTCCCCGAAACTTCCCCTTAGCCGGCATTGCGAGGGTTAACGATAAATCAACGAGCGCAGGGAAGATTTTTTGAGAATAAATTCAACGGTCGGAAAATCCCGAAGGGAGGAACGGGCACCGTTGAATTTATTCAAAAAATCAACCGGAGCGAATATGTATTTATTTAACCCGAGCATCTGTCGGGGAGGGGAAGTTTCGGGGAGGTGGAATAACTTATTAAAAATACAATATTTTATGACTTATAAATCTCAGCTTGGTAGTTTTGGCGAAAATCTTGCCTGTAAATATCTTGCGAATAAAGGCTATAAAATCATTTCCCGCAATTTTTTAAAACCATGGGGAGAAATAGATATTATTGCCAAAGCGCCGGATAAAATCCTTGTTTTTATAGAGGTTAAAACCGTGCGAAAACAATCGGAAAACGGCATTACTGCCGAAGATCAGTTAACAAAATCTAAGCTTACAAAATTAAAAAGAACGGCCTGTTTATACGCCGGCCATTATCCTGAATTAATAAAAGACGACAAGGGGTGGCAAATTGATCTTATCGCCTTGACAGTTAAAGAAAAAAGTGTTGTTGTAAAACATTACAAAAATATCGCGGGCTAAACCTAAGCCAGCGTTATTTTTCTCTCATTGATTTTCTCGGCGTGTTCGAATTTTAGCCAAACGGAATTTTTCGGCAAAATTTTTTTAATTCTCTCCGGCCACTCAATCAAAACAATGTTTTGGGAATTATTTAAAATCTCTTTGAGTCCCAACCTCAACAATTCTTCCGGTTTGTGAATCCTGTAACAATCTATGTGGTAGGCCAGTTTATAATTTTTAATTTTTAATTTGTAGTTTTTTATCAAAACAAACGTCGGACTGGCAATTTTTTTCTTAACACCGATCCCCCTTAAAAACCCTTGGGCAAAAGCGGTCTTGCCGGCGCCTAATTCTCCGGCCAAAGCCAAAACCAAGGCGCTTTTATTAAGGCGCCGAAACTTTACGGCGTTCTTCGCCAAAAGACCGGCCATTTTTTTTGTCTGACCGGCCGAAAAAGTTTTGTAAATCATCCTTCTAAATGCCGGCGCGCTTCGTCGGTAACGATTCGGCCGGCCGGCGTTTTTTGAATCAAGCCGATCTTCATCAAATATGGCTCATAGATTTCTTCAATTGTCTTTTTTTCCTCGCCTAAGGCGGCTGCCAAAGTATTGATACCAACAGGCCGGTTATTGAATTTTTTAAGAATAATCTCCAAAAGCCGGCGATCATGCGCCTCCAATCCCAAAGCGTCAACCTCAAAAAGCTTTAAAGCATCAATGGTCGTCTCGGTGTTAATGACTTTTAAATTGTTCACTTCGGCGAAATCGCGGCTGCGTTTTAACAGACGATTGGCGATTCTGGGAGTAAATCGCGAAGCTTTAGCCAAAATAGAGACTGCCGGCGCTTCAATTTTTATCCCTAAAAGATCGGCTGAGCAATAAATAATTTTTTCGATCTCTTCGGTTTGATAATAATCAAGCCTGAAAATCGCGCCGAAACGCGATCGCAGAGGCGAGGACAACAAATTCAATCTTGTGGTGGCGGCGATAAGAGTAAACGGCGGCAAATCCAGAGAAATCATTTTCGCGCCCAATCCCTTGCCGATAACTAAATGAATCTTTCCGGACTCCATTGCCGGATAAAGCATTTCTTCAACCAACCGACCGATGCGATGAGCTTCGTCTATAAAAAGAATGTCGCCCGGCTCCAAATCGGAAAGCAGCGCCGCAAGATCGCCGGCGCGTTCAATGGCCGGACCGGAAGTGATTTTTAATTCTTTTTTCATCTCGCTTGCCACCAAATAAGCCAGGGTTGTTTTCCCCAAACCCGCCTGACCGTAAAAAAGCAGATGGTCAGCCGCCTCTTTTCTTTTTTTGGCGGCCGTTAAAATTATTTTCAAATTCTTTTTTATCGTTTCCTGACCAATATACCCCTCCCATGATTTCGGGCGCAAAAAATCATCGATAAAAAAATCGTCGCCGTTGTTTTTTTTCACGTCTGTCTCCGCTATTGACATTTTTAATAAAATATGCTAATTTTTTAAAATCGTACTTTTCTTAAATTTGTTCCCCGTGTCTCTTAAAAGCTGTTTAACCCTGTGGGCGGAGGGAATTTCTTTTAGCCACGGACGTTTTGGCCCCGGCTGAGGCGCTCCTCGAAGAAATTCTTTATTTCCTATTTTTTGGATCTATCTCGCCTTTGAGAATTGCCCACAGAGTCAAGCAGCTTTTTGTTTTGTCATCCCCATTCCAGCGGACCGGTAACGCTTTCTACTTCTTCTACGGACGTAATGCCGTTGATAATTTTCAAAATACCGTCCTGCTGCATCGTAACCATTCCTCGTCTTTCGGCGAATTCCTGAATTTTGACTTCGCTGGCCGCGGCGGTAATCAGTTCTTCCATTTCTGAACCAACCGATAAAAACTCGTAAACGGCGATTCGCCCCCGATAACCGAACTGATTGCATTTTTCACAACCCTGCGGCTCAAAAATCGCGATATTTTTGAAATTTTCCTTATTGACGCGCGGCGGCAAATTATCAAGAAATTTTTCGATTTTTTTTCTTAAACCGTCGTCAACCGTTTTTTGTTTTTTGCAGTCAAGGCAAAGCCGGCGCACCAAACGCTGGGCAATTACCAAATTCAAAGCGGGCCCGACGCTGAAAACACGCGCTCCCAAATCAACAAGCCGCGGCACAACGCCGGCGGCGGCATTGGCATGAACAGTTGAAAAAACCAGATGACCGGTCAGGGCCGACTGAATCGCGATTTGCGCCGTTTCTTCATCCCTGATTTCGCCGACAAGAATAATGTCCGGATCCTGCCTCATAATGGAACGGAGGCCGTTGGCAAAAGTATAGCCGGCGTCTTCGTCCACCCTGGTTTGCTCAATGCCTTCCAGGTGATATTCCACCGGATCTTCAATGGTGATGATTTTTAATTCCGGCGTTTTTTTGTGCTTTAAAAAGGCGTAAAGCGTCGTGGTTTTGCCGGAGCCGGTCGGCCCACTGTTTAAAATCATTCCGTTGGGCTTTCTTAATTCTTCCGTCACTATCCCCAAGTCGTCGTCTCTTAGCCCCAAATCGGCCAAACTCAAATTGACTAAGTCGGGATCGAGCAAGCGCATCACCGTCACCTCGCCGAATTCAGTCGGCGAAATCGCCACCCTCATTTCTATTTCCTTGCCCGACAAGCCAACGGAAAAACGGCCGTCCTGTGGTTCATTATGGATATTCAATTTCATCCCCGAAAGCAATTTAATGCGGGAGAGCAAATACAAATAAACATTCGCCCTGATCCGGTCAAAAACGTCGTGCAGGGCGCCGTCGATTCTCAAACGCAATTTAACGAAATCTTCCTCCTGCTCCAGATGAATGTCCGAAGCGCGATTCGCCATGGCGCCGGCCAAAATCACTTCCAGAATCTCGCCGGTGCGGATGTTACGGGTTTCCTGCAGATTCTTAAGAGATTCCCTTACGCTCTCCAGCGAAACAAGCGTGTTTTTTAATTCAATCAGCCGGCTTTCTTCTATTTCAATTTTCGCCGTAATTTCTTTCAACTCCTCGGAAGTGAATTTATAAAAATCCCAAGCCATCCGCAAGCTGTTTAAGGAAGCCAGATAAACAACGATTTGATAATTGTTATTTTTCAGATCTTCGATGACTTTTTGGGTCTGGGGAAGCGCGGGGTCAAGAACCAACAGCACTGCTTTGCCGCTCTTCGCCTCAATGACGGCCGCGTAAGCCGCCCGAGCGTCTTTTTCTTTAATCAAAGCCAGGGCGTCAACGCTGATCGGCTTGCCCTTCAGGTCAGCGTACGGATAACCGAGTTTTTCGGCTTTTCTTTGGACGTTCCGCTCTTCCGCCTGCTGGCGCATTTTGGCTAACTTTTCCCTGAGAACAGAAGCTATGGCCATTTATTTTTAGTTTAAGCGTTTTAATTTCAAAGGGCAAGCGAGGATTGTTGTTGTTGACAAAATAAAAAAAGTTTTGTATAATATAACTTAAAAGATCTTCGACAAAAAAGCGCCCACGGGCCAAAACCAAGGGGGGGGTAAAATGAAAAAAGTGTTGCTCGTGATGGCGATTATGATCGCCATCGGTCTGTCCGGCTGTATCGTGGTTTTACAGCCGGATGTGGCGGTCTCGGGGTATTGGGGCCCGCGATCGTATCCGTATGGGTACGGGTACAGCGGGTATTATTCCCCGCGCTATGATGGCGGCTACCATGGCCATCCCCACACCCACTGCGACTACACGGGGTGTTGGAGCCACAGCCACCCGCACGGCGAAGGGGCTTACGGACATCATCACTAAGCCCCGTCTTCTTTCCTGGCCCCACGAGAAATCGCGGGGCTTTTTATTTTTTATTTTTTTATGTTATCAATAAATATATGTCGGGGCATTCCCATTGGTCCGGAATCAAACACAAAAAAGAGGCGGCGGACAAAAAACGCGGCCTGATTTTTTCCAAACTGTTAAACGCCGTCTCGATAGCGGCGCGCAAAGAACCGAATCTCCAGTTTAACCCCGGCCTGCGAACAGCCGTTGAAAAAGCGAAAGAAAACGGCGTGCCGGCGGAAAAAATAGAAACGGCGATCAAGCGCGCGTCTTCGGCCAGCGACAACCTTGAAGAGCTGACGATGGAGGCCTACGGCCCGGAAGGAGCGGCGATTATTATTGAGGCGGCCACCGACAGCAAAAACCGCACGATTTCGGAAGTAAAAAAAATCTTGAGCGATCACGGCGCCAAATGGGCCGAGGTCGGCGGCGCGCGCTGGGCCTTTGAAAACATCAACGGCGCCTGGCAGGCAAAAACCAAACAAAAAATCTCGCAAGAAGCGGAAGAAAAACTTTTGGGGCTTATCCAGGAAATGGAGGAGCGCGACGACATCCAGAAAATTTATGATAATTTTAGGAATTGACCCGGGCAGCAGCCGGGCCGGCTACGGCCTTATTGAAAAAGAAAAAAGCGGGTTAAAATTCCTCAAGGCCGGTCTTTTGAAGGTTTCCGCCAAAGACAAAAATCAGCGGCTGGTTGATCTGGAAAAATCTTTTTCCGATTTGCTGAAAAAAGAAAAACCGGATCTGGCGGTTTTGGAAACGATTTATTTTATGAAAAACCTGAAAACCGCCGTTGAGGTGGCCCAGGCCCGCGGCGTCTTGACATTGACAATCGTTAAACACAAAATACCTTTATTGGAATGTTCGCCGCTCAAAATAAAACAAGGCGTCACCGGTTACGGCCGGGCCGACAAAAAAGCGGTGGCTAAAATGGTTTCCAAAATTTTAAAAATAAATAATCCCGGGTGGTTGGACGACGTTACCGACGCCCTGGCGGCCGCCATAATCGGCGCTCATCAAAAATCGCCGAAATTTTAAAAACAATCAAAACCAGTGATTCGCAAAACAAGAAAGTGGGGATTGAAAATTTTAATTTTATTTTTATTGATAGCCGTTGCGGCTGTATTTTTTGTTTTGAGCTGGCTGGCAAAACTCGCCAAAGACCTGCCGAATCCCGAACAATTCGTTTCTCGCCAAATAGACCAGTCAACGAAAATTTACGACCGAACAGGCAAGGTTCTGCTTTACGAGGTCTACGGCGAAGAAAAACGCACGGTGATTCCGTTTAACGAAATTCCCGATTACATTAAAAAGGCCACGCTTACCATAGAAGATCGCGGTTTTTACGAACACGATGCTTTTGACTGGCGGGCGATAATCCGCGCCATGACGGTTAATATCGTCAAGGGGCGGGTGGTCCAGGGCGGCTCTACCATCACCCAACAATTGGCAAAAAACGCTTTTTTAAATCCTGACCGGACAATGACGCGCAAAGCGAAGGAGTTGATTTTGGCCTATTGGATAGAAAAACAATATTCCAAAGACGAAATTTTAAATCTTTATCTCAATCAAATTCCTTACGGCTCAAACGTTTACGGCATTGAGGCGGCAGCCCAAACGTTTTTAGGCAAGCCGGCCAAAGACCTTTCTCTGGCCGAAGCCGCTGTATTAGCCGCTCTTCCCAAGGCGCCTTCTTATTATTCGCCATGGGGCAACCACAAAGACGAATTAAGCCAGCGGAAAAATTATATTTTGGACCAGATGCTCCAACTCGGTTTTATCGACGAAGAAGAAAAAACAAGGTCTCAAGGCGTCGAACTTAAATTCACCAGGCCCAACATCGGCTCAATCAAAGCCCCTCATTTCACCATGATGGTGCGCGATTATTTAAACAATAAATACGGCGAAGATGTTGTCGAGAAGGGAGGGCTGAAAGTAATCACTACTCTTGATTGGAAACTCCAGGAAATCGCCGAGGCAACAATCGAAGAAGGAGCGGAAAGAAACTCCCAATTATATCAAGGCAAAAACGCCGCCCTGGTGGCCCAAGACCCGAAAACCGGCCAAATCTTGGCCCTGGTCGGTTCAAAAGACTACTATGAAACCGACGGTGTTGACGGCAATTTCAATGTGGCAACCGACGGCCTCAGACAACCGGGCTCAACCATAAAACCGATCGCTTATGTCACCGCTTTTCAAAAAGGATACAAGCCAGAAACCGTGGTTTTTGATTTGCCGACCGAATTTTCCACCTACCGCGTGCTTTGTCCGTTAATCAACATTAATTTTTCCAACAGCGACCGCAATTGTTTTCATCCGCAAAATTTCGATCATGTTTTCAGAGGTCCCGTCACTCTCAAGGAAGCCCTTGCTCAATCAATCAACGTGCCGGCGGTTAAAACTCTTTATTTGGCCGGTCTCAACGACACGATTCAAACCGCCAAAAATTTCGGCATTAACACTTTAACCGACCCGAGTCGTTACGGTCTTTCTTTGGTTTTGGGCGGCGGCGAGGTAAAACTCATTGAAATGGTCGGCGCCTACTCGGTTTTTAGCCAAAACGGCGTCAGACACAATCAATCAATTATTCTTCAATTGGAAAATTCAAAAGGCGAGGTTTTGGAAAAATTCAACGACGCCGCGACAAAAGTAATTGAAGAAGAATACGCGCTGCTTATCAACGAGATTCTTTCCGATCCGGAAGCGAGAAGGCCGCTTTTCCAAAATAGCGCCAACTTAACCATTTTCCCCGACAGGGCGGTGGCCCTAAAAACCGGCACCACCGATGATTATAAAGACGCCTGGACCATCGGCTATACCCCGTCTTTAACGGTCGGGGTCTGGGCCGGAAACAACAACAATAAACCGATGCAAAAAAACGCCGGCAGTCTTTTGGCGGCGCTGCCGATATGGCATTCTTTTATAAGCAAAATAATAGAAAATTTTCCGGTTGAAGAATTTAAAAAAACGGAATTAACCGACGGCGATGACCCCGATAAACCAATGATAAACGGCCAGTATTTCACAGCGGCCGGGGTTCATAATATCCTTTATTATATAGACAAAAACAATCCGCTGGGGCCGACGCCGTCAAACCCGCAAGACGATTCACAATTTTTAAACTGGGAATTGCCGGTTGAAGAATGGCTAAAAACAAACAATAGATTTTAGCCGGCCTTAATGGGCATTAAAATATAAAAATAAGAAGCGTTATTGGGGTCTTTAATAATAACCGGCTTATTGTCGTTGTTTAATCCGATAAAAACATCTTCTGAATCAATAATGTTTTTAAGACCGTCCAAAAAAAACCGCCAATTAAAAACAATTTCTATTGTTTTTCCTTTTATTTTAGCCGGTATTAAATAATTATTTTCTCCGACTCCCTGAATAGAAGAAAAAACTTCTATGTTTTTGGTTTTTTCTTTGGCAATAATTTTAATTTCATTAAATTTATCGGTAAAAGAGCTTGCCAGTTTTATGGCGTTAATTAATTCATTTTTATTTAAAGAAATTTCAATTTCGGTTGATTGGGGAACAATAACCTGATAATCGGGGAATTCGCCGTTAATTAAACGGGAAATTAATTCTATATTTTCGTTTTTAAAAAGAACCTGGTTTTGATCGAAAAAAATATTTATATTTTCTCCGTCTTCGTTTTTAAATATCCTTACAACCTCTTGAACTGTTTTAAGCGGAATTATTGTTTTAAATATGGCATCTATGTTTGATTTAAATTGCGTGTTATAAAGTGTTTTTTCCGCCAAACGAAACGTGTCGGTGGCGGCTAGTTTTAAAACATTAACCTGGTAATCAAAAAGAACTCCGTTTATTTCCGGTTTTAATTCCGATGTTTGAGGGGTGTTTATTAAAGATAATAAAGAGTTTTTTATTGTAATAACGGGGATTTCTAAATAAAATTTGGTGTTTTTGATTTGAGGAATGATCGGGAATTCCTCTTTTTTAATTCCTTGAATTTTTGCCTGATAATTATCTGTTTTTATCGTTAAATTATTGTTTTCCGCTTCAAGGCTGATTCTTTCATTTTGAAGATTGAGGATAATTGAGTTAAAAACATTCAACGGGATTGTAATGCTTCCGTTTTCAATTACTTTTGCCGGCACAAAATTATTAATTCCTATTTCCAGATTCGTTCCGCTTAATTTTATTTTATTATCGAATGTTTCGATTAAAAAATTTTTTAATATCGGTAAAGTATTTGACTCTCCCACGATTTTATTAATCGCGTCCAGACCATTTTTTAAGTTATTCTTTAATATTATTACTTTCATATATTTAATTTAGTAGTTTTAGTAATAATTGTTAATTTGTTAATTTCTTAATTATTTATTGATTTTATTTATTGTTTTTTTAAAAAAACATCTTAATAAACAAGTTGATAAATTTTAATAAGTTTCGATTAATTTTTACAAATACTTTCTTTAATTAAAAGTATTTTTTGATTTAACGATGAATTTCTGTTGATTTCTTTTGATATTTTTTCATAAGAATAAATTGCGGTTGTATGATCTCTTTTGCCCAACCTTTCCCCAATTTCCGGATAAGATATTTTTAAAATATCTCTTAATAAAAACGCGCTTATTTGACGCGGCTCAACAAATCCTTTTTTTCTTGATCGGCTCATAATATCGTCTTGGCTGATTTCAAAAAAAACAGCCACCGCCTTAATAACCTGACTTGGGGTGATGTTTTTAGACGTTTGTTTGTTTATATTATCCACAACTTCTTCAATGGTTTTTATGTTCGGTTCGATATTTTTTACATCTTTAAAAAACAAAACCTTATTTAACACCCCCTCGATTTCCCTGATATTTCTTTGAATTCTGTCGGCGATTAATTCACATATTTCATTGGATAAAACAGCTTTTTTTTCTTGGAGCTTGGTTTTGATAATGGCCAGCCTTGTTTCGTAATCAGGATAGGTGATATCCGCGATCATTCCGCCTTCAAAACGGGAGCGCAGTCTTTCTTCCAGTGTCGGGATGGCGGCCGGCGGCCGATCGGAAGAAATAATAATTTGTTTATTGTTTTCGTATAAAACATTAAAAGTGTGGAAAAATTCTTCTTCGGTGGCTTTTTTGCCGCCGATAAACTGAATGTCGTCAATTATCAAAACATCAACATTGCGATATTTATTTTTTGTATCCTCCATTCTTTTGTTTTTAATTCCCCAAACAACGTCGTTAACGAATTTTTCCGAAGAAATGTATTTAACTTTAATTTTGTCTTTATAGGCGTTTTTTATTTCGTTGCCTATCGCCTGAATAAGGTGGGTTTTTCCCAGGCCGGTGCCGCCGTAAATAAAAAGAGGGTTGTATTTTTTTCCGACGTTTTTAATCACCGCCGAAGAGGCGGCGTACGCCAACTCGTTTGACGAGCCAACAATAAAAGAATTAAGAGTGTAGCGCGGATGAAGATTGGTTTCCTGGTCTATTTTAAATTCAGGGAAGGCGACTTGGCGATCGGCGGATATTTTTTGTTTGTGGTGTTCGGTTTTAACGACAGCGACTTTATTTTCCACAACCACATATTCAACTTTTTTAATTGAGTCGTCCAAAGAATGCAGCGTTTCCGTTATTAATTTATGATATTTGTTTTCCACCCATTCTTTGGCGAAATTATTGGCCAGACCGACCAATGCTTTGCCGTCTCCGGTTTTGTCGACAAGCCGGCTGTTTTTTAACCAAGTCAAAAAATTGGCTCTAGAAATTTGAAGCTCCAATTCAGCGAGAGTTGATTCCCAAAGTTTATCGTGATCGACAATCATCATGGCTTCATAATTTTATTTTAAACCCAGGCAATAAGTCAAACAATAAAAAACAATCAAATTGTTAATTATTTGTGGATAAACATGTTTTGGCTATTGTTTAATAATAAATAATCGATATAATTAAGTTATGCCAAAAAGGACGTACCAGCCCAAAAAGAAAAAAAGGAAAAGAGTTCACGGCTTTTTGAAGCGCTCCCGGACGCCGGGAGGCAGAAACGTCTTAAAAAGAAGGCGAAGAAAGGGCAGAAAAAAAATTACGGCATAAATGTTGGCTAAAAAATTTCGCCTTCAGATTCGTGAGTGGCGGCCGGCAAAAATATTCACCAAAAAAAGCGAATATTTTTCCGTTAAAACATCGTCCAATAATTTAAGCGTCAGTCGTTTCGGAACGATTGTGAGTTCGAAAATTTTTAAAAGCTCCGTAAAACGAAACCGCTTAAAAAGAATTTTTTTTGACTTTATTCGTCTCAACGGCCTTCATTTGGCCGGCGGACGGGATGTCTTGTTGATTTTTTTCCCGCCGGTCGCTAAATTAACAAAAGAAGAAATCGAAAAAGAACTGGAAAAACATGTCAAATCTATTTCATGAAATTCTTTACCGGCCGCTGTTCAACGCTCTTATTTTTCTTTATCAGAATTTTTCTTTCGGCGATTTCGGAATCGCGATCATTCTCTTGACGATCGCCATTCGCTTTATTTTGTTTCCGTTTTTTTATAAAAGCGCCAAAGATCAGGCGATTCTTCAGCGCTTGGCGCCGAAAATAAAAGCGATTCAAGCCGAACATAAAAACGACCGCGAAAAACAAGCCAAAGAAATGCTGGCGCTTTATCGCCAGCACGAAGTTAATCCGCTTTCCGGATTTTTTTTCATTATTCTGGTGCAGTTGCCGATTTTAATCGCTCTTTATCAGGTTTTTTTAAAAGGTTTTTCGGTGGAATCTTTGACCGCCTTATATTCGTTTATTGAGAAGCCGGAAAGCATCAACGTCTTTTTTTTGGGGATTATTGATTTAACGAAAACAAGTCTTTTTATGGCTGCTTTGGCGGCCATCGCCCAATATTTTCAAGGGAAATTATCTTTGCCGAAAATCGACCCGAAAGACGTCAAAAATCTTACGCCGATAGAGAGAACCGGCCGCCAAATGGTTTATATCGGTCCGGTTTTGACGATTGTTTTTTTGTATTTTTTCAAATTGTCGTCGGCCATCGCCATTTTTTGGTTGACAACATCGATTTTTTCGGTTATTCAACAAGTAATAATCAATAAAAGACTAAAAGACAATGGAACACATGGGGCCTGATTTAAAAAAAATAATCGAATTGATGGGGTTTGAAGATTTCTCGTTCAGTTACGACGTTGAAAGCAGTCGTTTCTCGGTCTTTATCAATGAAGGCGATTTTTTAAAAAAACTTTTGCCGGTTTTCGTGACGAATCTTGATTACGTGTTTAAAATAATGGCCGCAAAAAAAGGAGGAGACAAGCCGGTTTTTGTCGACATTAATAATTATCGGCGCGAGCGTGAATTATTGATTGTGGAAATTGCCCGCGTGGCCGCCAAAAAAGCGGTGGCGATCAAACAAGGGGTGGCTTTGCCGATCATGAACGCTTACGAACGGCGTTTGATTCACATGGAACTGGCTTCGCGGCCGGACGTGGGAACCGAGAGCGTCGGCGACGGGAAGAATCGTTACGTGGTGGTAAGGCCGATTATTGATTAATTCTTTTTATCAAACTGGGAAACCCCAGTTTTTCCAAATAAGCGGTTATTTTCTCCGGCGCGCCGTCGCGATTTAACTCGAAAATTTCTTTGACCGGCAACGGAGCGTCGCGCCTGATCATCGCCAGTTTTTTTGAAAGAAGAGCGGTTTCTTTAAAGCGGATTATTTTTTTATAATTTTTATCCAGCTGGCCTTCGGCCAAAAAATTTTCTAAAGTTTCATATTCTTTGATCAATGGAGCGGCGGTTTTAGGGCCTATGCCTGCAACGCCCGGGATGTTGTCGGACGGATCGCCGACCAACCCCTTAAAATCGGGAAGCTGGCCGGGGGAAAGACCATCGTAACGTTTTTTAACCTCTTCTTCGTTGTAGATTATCGTGTCGCTTACGCCTTTTCTGGTTGTTTCCACCACCACCTTGTCGTTTTCAATAAGCTGGAGAGCGTCAAGATCGCCGGTTAAGATGATTATTTTTAAATCGGGAACATTTTTAAAAATAGAAGCGGCGGTTCCGATAAGGTCGTCGGCTTCAAAACCGGCAATTTCGTAAGTTTTTATTCCGAAGGCGCCGAACAAAGAGCGGGCTTCAATGATTTGCGAGACCAGTTCGCTCGGCGCTTTGGGACGGTGGATTTTATACGCGTCAAACATTTCTTTGCGGAACGTCGGCTCCGGCCGGTCAAAAAAGGCGGCGATAAAATCCGGTTTTTGTTCGCGCAAGATTTTAATCAAAATACTGGCTAGTCCGTAAAGGGCGCCGGCCGGCCGGTTGCCCGGTCCGGTTAGCGGCGGCAGGGCGTGAAAACAGCGATGAACAAGAGAATTGGCGTCTATTAAAAATAAGGTTTTCATTGATATAAATTATAGCGAAGCGGAGGGCGTTGACAATGTTTTTGTCCGGCGGTAGCTTTAAAAAAGAGATGGAAAATAAATCTTTTAAAACTTCATTAGGCGCGGAACTAAGCGTTGAAGAAGTGATTAACGAAGTGTCTGTTTTTATGGCGGCTGAAAAAAATTGCCGCTACAAAATTATTATTGGCAGCGATTCCGACGCCCGCAGCGGGATAACGGTTGATTTTATCACGGCCGTTGTGGTGCATCGCGTCGGCAACGGCGGACGCTATTTTTGGCGGCGCTTGGAGCTGAACAGATTTCATACGTTAAGAGACAGGATTATCCAGGAGGTTTTACTTTCCATTGATGTGGCCAAAGAAATTTTAGTGTGTCTTAAGAAACTGAAAACTCCCGAGTTTGATTTTGAAATTCACGTTGATGTCGGCGAAAACGGCAAAACCAAGGAGATTATTCAGGAAGTTGTCGGCATGGTCAGGGCTTACAATTTTGAACCGCGCACCAAGCCGGAAAGCTACGCCGCTTCAAAGGTGGCTGACAGACACGTTTAGCCGCCGGCCGTTTATTTATGAATAGAATTTATTTTGATTACGCCGCTTCAACCCCGGTTGATCCGGCGGTGGCGGACGCGATGACCGGCTGTTTTTCGCAAAAATTCGGCAATCCCGGCAGTCTTCATTATTTCGGTCAGGAAGCGATGGCGGTTATTGACGAATCGCGGGAAAAAATCGCCAAAGCGATCGGCGCTTCACCGGCCGGCGGATTTCGGGAAATAATTTTTACCGGTTCAGCAACCGAGGCGAATAATTTGGCTTTGCGCGGCATTATTAAAGGCGTCAAACGTCAAATGTCAAATGTCAAATATCCCCGTATCATCGTCTCGGCAATCGAACATGAATCAATTTTAGAAACCTGCCGCGATTTGGAAAAAGAAGGAGTTGAAACAATTTATTTGCCGGTTAATCGCGAAGGAATCGTTGATTTGAAAAAATTGAAGGAGTTTTTGAACGATAGAACGGTTTTGGTTTCAATAATGTACGCCAATAATGAAACCGGAACGATACAGCCGATTGCGGAAATCGCGAAAATCATCAGGGAATTTAAAGAAACGAAATCAGGAAACGCTTATCCGTTATTTCACGCCGACGCTGTTCAGGCGTTTCAGTTTCTTGATTGCGGAGTCAATGGAATCGGAGTTGATTTGATGACCTTGTCAGCCCATAAAATTTACGGTCCGAAAGGAATTGGCTTGCTTTGCGCGCGGCAAAGCGCGGAACATAAAGCGCGAAACGAAGGATTTGCGGCAAACGGTTCGCGATTGGCGCCGATAATTACCGGCGGAGGGCAAGAATTCGGTTTGCGCTCGGGAACGGAAAACACCGCGTCAATCGCCGGCTTCGCCAAAGTGATTGAGTTGGCCGATAAAAATCGCTTAAAAGAAGCAAAGAGAATCGGCGGATTAACCAAATATTTTTTTAAGGAAATCAAAAAAATATATCCGGCGGCGAAAATGAACGCGGCGCCGGACAAAAAAAAGCTGCCGAATATTTTAAATATTTTTTTCCCCGGCCGGCGCGCCGACGATTTACTCATAAAACTTGATATGGCGGGCATCGCCGTTTCTTCCGGCGCGGCTTGTTCGGCCAGATC
The DNA here is from genome assembly GCA_031432155.1 of Patescibacteria group bacterium. GTDB lineage: Bacteria > Patescibacteriota > Minisyncoccia > UBA6257 > UBA9933 > JASJPP01. The sequence continues at coordinate 21,205 of JASJPP010000030.1, forward strand.
GACAAAACTCTCGCATGTTTTGGCGGCTTGCGGATTCTCTGAAAAACGAATAAAATCAAGTCTGCGCTTCAGTTTTGGCAGATTCACGACAAGAGCGGAAATTAACGAAGCGTTAAAAAGAATAAAAATAGCGTTTAGATCGACGTAACGGTCCTATCGTCTAATGGTTAGGACAGCGCCCTTTCAAGGCGTAAATACGGGTTCGATTCCCGTTGGGACCACCAAACGAAACATTTTCGGAATTAAATAACAAGCAGGGGCCATATGTTTCTCGCCCGCCGCGCCTTTAAGGCAGTCGGCGGGTTTTTTTAAATAATTTTTATAATAATTTGCTCTCAAGGGCGGAAATTTGATAAGATTTTATTTATGAAAATTCTCGCTGTTGAAACCTCTTGCGACGAAACAGCGGTTGCCCTAATTAAGGCCGGCGGCGGATTGAAAAATCCGCGATTTAAAATTTTAAAAAACCTGGTTGCTTCGCAGATAAAAATTCACCGGCCGTTCGGCGGCATTGTGCCGAATTTGGCAAAACGCGAACATCTTAAAAACCTCCCGTTGCTTTTTAAAAAACTTCGGGCTTCGGGCATTAAGCTTCAAGATTCCGATTTAATCGCCGTTACCGTCGGACCGGGCCTGGAGCCGGCGCTTTGGACGGGCATCGCGTTTATAAATAAAATTCGCGCGGAACTGCTCGAGTCGCGGCGCGGGCCGACGCGGAAAAAAGAAATAAAGATCGTCGGCGCGAGCCACCTGGAAGGCCATTTATATTCTTTTCTTTTGAACCGCGAATTTAACGGCCTGGATTCCAAAAATTTGTTTCCGGCTGTTGCGCTTATTGTGAGCGGCGGACATACGGCTTTGATTTTGATGAAAAATCTGGCTGATTACAAAAAAATAGGCGAAACTCGCGATGACGCCGTCGGCGAAGCGTTTGACAAGGTGGCGCGGCTTTTAAATCTTCCTTATCCGGGCGGTCCGGAAATAGAAAAACTCGCGAAACGCGGAAACGCGGCTTCTATAAATTTCCCGCGGCCGATGATCGGCCAAAAAAATTACGACTTCAGTTTTTCAGGATTAAAAACCGCGGTTTTGTATTATTTGCGCGATGCCGGGAAAGCGAGCAAAGCTGACGTTGCCGCTTCTTTTCAGGCCGCCGCTTTCGACGTTTTGGCCGCCAAAACCTTGCTGGCGGCGAAAGAATTTAGAGCTAAATCAATCATGGTCGGCGGCGGGGTGGCTTCCAGTCAAACGTTGAAAAAATATTTTCGGGCGCGGATTAAAAAGGAAAACCCGGAGCTTAACTTATTGATTCCGCCGAAAAAGTTTTGTCTGGACAACGCCGTTATGATCGGCGCGTCGGCTTATATAAATTATTTAAGAAAGAAAAACTATCGTTTGAAAGCGCAGGCTAATTTGCCGATTTAACCATGATTTTTTTCAAATCCATTGACTGGAAATTAAACGCGGCGATTTTCGCGATAACGGCCGCCGGTTTTTTGAGTTTATTAAGCAGCGCGCCGGTTTTATTTTACAAGCAGTTGTTTTGGGGCGTTGCCGGCTTCATCTTGGTTTTTTTAATCGCTCGTTTTGATTGGCGGTCCTTCGTCAATTACAAAAGCGTTATTTTCGGCCTTTACGTCGCGGCGATTTTTCTTTTGGTCGCCGCTTATTTTTTCGCTCCGGAGATTCGCGGAACAAAAGGCTGGCTGGTGATCGGCCCTTTTCATTTTCAGGCGGCTGAATTCGCCAAACTGACCGCGATAATTTTTTTCGCTTATTTTTTCAGCCGCAAACACGCTTATATCAGCAAGGTTTCCACTTTGGCCGTTTCATTTGTTTATTTCGCTCCACCCGCTTTTTTGGTGGCGCTTCAACCGGATTTCGGATCGGTTTTGGTGTTGTTTTTCATCTGGTTCGGTTTTCTTTTGATCTCGGGTATCCGTTGGCGGCACCTGGTTTTTTCACTGATTATTTTTTCTTTTTTGGCGGCGGGGATGTGGCAGGTTGTTTTGGAAGATTATCAGAAAGAAAGAATTTTCGGCGTTTTTTTTCCGGAAATGGATCCTCTTGGAATCAATTACAACGTGATTCAATCAAAAATCGCCATTGGTTCCGCCGGTTTTTTTGGCAAGGGCTTTGGCCAGGGATCCCAGGTTCAGCTCGGGTTTTTGCCCGAGGCCCAGACCGATTTTATTTTCGCCGCTTTTACGGAAGAATGGGGAATGATCGCCGGAATTTTTTTGCTGGCCGCTTTCGCGGTAATGGTTTTTAGAATAATTAAAATCGGTTTGGCGGCCGACAATAATTTCAGTCGTTTTGTTTGTTTGGGAACGGTGGTTCTTCTCATTGTTCAATTTGTTTTAAATATCGGCTCCAATTTGGGATTAACGCCGGTTATCGGCGTCACCTTCCCGTTTTTAAGCTACGGCGGATCAAGTTTGTTGACCAATTTTATTTTGATCGGTATAATTCAATCTGTTTTTATCCGGCGTTGATTTTATGAAAAAAAGCGTTGCGTGGTTGATCGGCGTAGTTTTATTTTCGGCGATTTTTCCCGGAGTTTTGTTTTTAAAAGCCAATCAAAAAATTTTTCTCGACGAATCGGTCGAAAAAGTTTTTGAGATAGCGCCGAAAACCGGTTTTAACGAAATCGCCGAAAAATTAGCTGAAAAAAAAATAATTTCATCAGCCGCGATTTTTAAAATTTACGGCGCGGTTGCCGGCAAAGCCCGTCGGTTAAAACCCGGCCGGTATGTTTTTCAGGGCGAAGTTTCGGCGGCGGAAGTTTTGGAGATTTTAACCGTTGGCCCGAAAGACGTTGCGGCGACGATTGTCCCCGGCGCGACGCTTTTGGAAATCGACGAACAATTAAACTCTTTGGGGATTATAAAAGCCGGCGATATCGTTAATTTCGACGTTGCCGGATTAAAAGGGGAGCATCCTTGGCTGGGGCTTAAAACCGGTTCTTTGGAGGGTTTTCTTTTGCCGGACACGTATTTTTTTTCAATGGACAGCGACCCCAAAGACGTTGTTAATAAAATGTTGATAAATTTTGAGAAAAAAGCCTTGACTCTTTTTGACAACAATGTTAATTTAGAAAAGTTAGCGTTGGCTTCGATATTAGAAAAAGAAATCCCCGATTATGAGGAAAGGCGTTTAGTTGCCGGAATTTTGGAAAAACGGCTGGCTTCCGGCGTTCCCCTTCAGGTTGACGCGTCCGTAATTTACGCCAAATGCGGAAAATTTTTAAATTGCCCATTATCAAAAAAAGATTACATGATTGATTCGCCGCATAACAGTTATTTATATAAAGGCTGGCCGCCGTCCCCCATTTCCAATCCTTCGGTATCGGCGATCAAAGCCGCGCTTCAGCCGGAAAAATCTTCTTATTGGTATTATTTATCCGATCCAAAAACCAAAAAAACAATTTTTGCCGACACATTAGATGAGCATAATCAAAACAAAGCCGTCTATTTAAAATAAAAAATCAAGTTAACTCTCTTTCGGGGGAAAGGGAAATTTTTTTATTCGTTTTAATTTATGACAGGAAAAAAATCGACGAAAATTTTTTCTTCGCATCACGGCGCTTTTATAAAACAGCCGTTTTTAGCCGAAGCTCAAATGGCTTCTTGGCAGTGGTTTATTAAGCGCGGGCTCAAAGAGCTTTTCGCGGAAATTTCGCCCATTAAAGATCATTCAGGCAAAGAATTGGAGCTTTACTTTTCCGATTATTTTTTTGACGAACCGAAATACGACGAAGAAACCGCGCATTTTAAAGGGGTTACCTACGAAGCGCCCTTAAGAGCGAAAATAAAATTAATTAATCACCGCGTTAAAGGCGTTAAAGAGCAAGAAATTTATTTGGGCGATTTTCCGATGATGACCGAACGGGGCACTTTTATTATTAACGGCGTTGAACGAACGGTGGTTTCTCAGATTATCCGCTCTTCGGGTTTATATTTTTCTTCCGAGTTTTCCCGCGGGAAAAATCTTTTCGGCGCCAAGATAATTCCCAATCGCGGCGCTTGGCTGGAATTCACGACGGAAATCGACGGTTCTCTTGGGGTTAAAATTGATCGTCATCGCAAGGCGCCGGTAACCGATCTTCTGCGCGTTTTCGGCTTAAAAGACAGCGAAGAGATTTTAAAAACGTTTTCAGGGATTGACGTCGGCGAAACGAAATTTATTGAAACAACCATCAAGAAGAGCGCCGCCAAAACGGCTCCGGAATCATACATTGAAATTTATAAAAGATTGCGGCCCGGCGATTTGGCGACTCCGGAAAACGCCAAAAGCTTGATCGACGCGATGTTTAATCGTCAGGATCGTTACAGTCTTTCGTCAGTCGGTCGTTTTAAAATAAATCAGCGGCTGGAGATAAAAAACAAAGAAACGCAGCTTCTTGACTTAGAAGACCTGATTTTGATCGTTGAAGAATTAATCAGATTAAACAACAATTCGGCGGCCGAACCGGACGATATTGACCATCTGGGAAACCGGCGCGTGCGTTCCGTCGGCGAACTTCTTCAGAGCCGGCTTTATGTCGGTTTTGCCAGACTTCGCCGTAACATTCAGGACCGGATGTCAACATTGGACATTAATGATATTGCTCCGATTCAGTTGGTTAACGCCAGACCGTTGGTGGCGGTTATCAGGGAATTTTTTGCTTCTTCCCAGCTTTCCCAATTTATGGACCAAGTGAACGCCTTGGCGGAACTTGAACACAAACGGCGTTTGTCTTCGATGGGGCCCGGCGGATTGACGCGGGAACGGGCGGGTTTTGAAGTGCGCGACGTTCATTCTTCCCATTACGGCCGGATTTGTCCGATTCAAACGCCGGAAGGCCAAAACATCGGCTTAATCAATCATTTGGCCAATTTCAGCCGAATTAACGAGCTGGGTTTTTTGGAAACCCCTTATTTAAAAGTGAAAAGCGGAAAAATAACCCCGGATATTGTTTGGTTAAACGCCATTGAAGAAGAAAGGTATAAAATCGCTCAAGGCAACACAAAAATGGACAATCACGGAATGATTGTCGAAGAAATAACCGAGGTTCGTTTTAAGGGAGAGCCGACCATCTGTCCGAAAGAAGAAGTTGATTTTATGGATGTCGGACCCGATCAAACTATCAGCGTCGCCGCTTCTTTAATTCCTTTTTTGGAACACGACGACGCCAACCGGGCGTTGATGGGCTCAAACATGCAGCGGCAAGCCGTGCCCTGCATCAGGCCGCAGGCGCCCATTGTCGGAACAGGCGCGGAAGAAAAAGCCGCTGTTGATTCGGGTCGTTTGGCGATTGCCGGAATAGACGGCGAAATTACCGACGTTAACGCCGACAAAATCGTTATTAAAGGAAGCAAGAGCGGCGAGAAAAAAGAATACCGCCTTCATAAATTTCGGAGATCAAATCATTACACCGCTATTTCTCAGCGGCCGATTATTGAAAAAGGACAAAAGGTTAAAAAGGGAGACGTTTTGGCGGATTGTTCTTCCAGCGACAACGGTCTTCTGGCTCTCGGTCAAAATCTCGTGGCGGCTTTTATTCCGTGGGAAGGCGCTAATTTTGAAGACGCCATTATTCTTTCGGAGCGCGTGGCCAAAGAAGACATTTTCAGCTCCATTCATATTGAAGATTTTTCCTGCGAAGTGCGCGATACCAAGCTTGGCCCGGAAATTACCACCCCCGACATCCCGAACGTTTCGGAGGAGAAATTAAAAAATCTTGACGAAGAAGGCATTATTCGCATCGGCGCCGAAGTGACGGCCGGCGACATTTTAGTCGGTAAAATTTCGCCCAAGGGCGAGGTGGAGCCGACTTCCGAAGAAAAATTATTGCGGGCGGTTTTCGGCGAAAAAATCGCGGACGTTAAAGACACTTCTTTGGTTTTGTCTCACGGCAAAGCCGGTCGCGTAATCGGAATCAAAATTTTTTCGCGCGAACGCGGCGACAAATTGGAACCGGGCGTCATTAAAAAAATTCAAATTGAAATCGCTCAATTGCGGAAAGTTCGGGCGGGCGACAAATTGGCCGGTCGGCACGGTAATAAAGGGGTTATTTCGCAAGTCAGGCCGACTGAAGACATGCCGTACTTGGAAGACGGAACGCCGGTAGACATTATTCTTAATCCGCTCGGCGTCGCTTCCAGAATGAATCTTGGCCAGATTCTGGAAACTCATTTGGGGATTGCCGCCTTGAGGTTGGGTTATCGGGCGGTTACGCCGGTTTTTGTCGGCGCCAGCGAAGTTCAAATTAAAGAAGAGCTTAAAAAAGCCGGATTAAGAGAAGACGGCAAGACCATTCTTTTTGACGGCCGAACAGGGATGCCGTTTCCCAAGCCCGTAACCGTCGGTTGTATTTATATGATGAAATTAAACCATTTGGTGGAGGATAAAATTCACATGCGTTCCATCGGGCCGTATTCGTTGATTACCCAGCAGCCGTTGGGCGGCAAAGCTCAATTCGGCGGCCAGCGCTTCGGCGAAATGGAAGTCTGGGCGTTGGAAGGTTACGGCGCGGCTTATACTCTTTTGGAGGCGCTGACCATTAAATCCGACGATGTTTTGGGGAGAGCGGGATCATTTGAATCGATTATCAGGGGAGAAAAAATAAAACCACCCAGCGCTCCGGCCGCCTTCAATGTTTTGGTGAACGAGTTAAGGGCGCTGGCTTTGGGGGTGGAAGCCGTAGGCGACGACGGCGATTTTTTCGGCGATTACAACAAGAAAAAAACAAAATTAAGAACAAAATAAATTTATGGCTTTTAAGGCGTTAAAACTGAAAATCGCTTCGCCGGAGGAAATTTTGTCTTGGTCATATGGCGAAGTGATTAAGCCGGAAACAATCAATTATCGCAATCAACGGCCGGAAAAAGACGGATTGTTTTCCGAGCGGATTTTCGGGCCGAGCAAAGATTATGAATGTTATTGCGGCAAATACCGCCGGATTCGTTATAAAGGGGTGATTTGCGACAAATGCGGAGTGGAGGTGACGCGGTCAACGGTTCGGCGCGAGCGAATGGGTCATATTAAATTGGCGGCGCCGGTCGCCCATGTTTGGTTTTTAAGAACACTTCCTTCAAAAATCAGTTTGATTTTAAACGTTGCGCCGCAGAAGCTTGAAAAAGTCATTTATTACGCTTCTTATATCGTGATAAAAGTCTCGGCGGAGGCCAAAAAGCAAGCGCTGGAAGACCTGGGAAGAGAATTCAAGTCGCGGAAAAAAATCAAAGAAAACGATTCGGACGAATTGGAAACGGCTCTTGATCGGACAAAAGACATTTTGTTGTCGTTAAAAGTCGGACAAATTTTAAGCGAAGCCGAATATATCGAGCTTTCGCGGAAATTCGCCCATGTTTTTGAAGCCGGCAAGGGAGCGGAGGCCGTGCGTAAAATTTTGGGAAACGTTAATCTTGAAAAAGAAGCGAAAGAAATAGAAGAGCAACTAAAGGAATTAAAGGGCGTCGGCCAGGAGCAGCGCTTGCTTTATCGTTTGAAACTGATCAGGTCATTTATCAAAAACAATATGCGGCCGGAATGGATGATTTTAACCGTTTTACCGATTTTGCCGCCCGAGCTTCGGCCGATGGTGGCTTTGGACGGCGGCCGTTACGCCACTTCCGACCTCAACGATCTTTACCGGCGCGTTATCAATCGCAATAACCGGTTAAAAAAATTACTTGAATTGAAGGCGCCGGAAGTGATTATTACAAATGAAAAAAGAATGCTTCAGGAAGCGGTGGACGCTTTGGTTGACAATACGGCGCGTTTCGGCGCCCAGCCTCAGCTTTCTTCTCAGCGCCGGCCGTTAAAATCTCTGGCCGACATGCTCAAGGGCAAACAGGGGCGGTTCCGGCAAAATCTTCTCGGTAAGCGCGTTGATTATTCCGGCCGTTCGGTGATAGTGGTCGGGCCGGAACTGAAACTGAACGAATGCGGTTTGCCGAAAAAAATGGCTCTTGAGCTTTTCAAGCCGTTTGTTATTCATGAAATCATTAAAAACGAAATGGCTTACAATATCCGCAACGCCGGACGGTTGATTGAGGCGGCGACGCCGGAAATCTGGGCTATTTTGGAAAAAGTGATTGCCGGCAAAAAAGTGCTTTTAAACCGCGCCCCCACCCTTCATCGATTGGGCATTCAGGCGTTCAAACCGCTTCTTATCGAAGATTTAGCCATCAGAATCCCGCCGATGGTTTGTTCCGCTTTTAACGCCGATTTCGACGGCGATCAGATGGCCGTGCATCTTTTATTGACCGAAGAGGCGCAGAAAGAAGCCGAAGAATTGATGCTTGCCACCAAAAATCTTTTGAAGCCGTCCACCGGCGAGCCGATCGTCAGTCCTTCGCAAGACATTGTTTTGGGATGCTATTATTTAACCCGGGCGATTAACGAAGCCGCGGGGAAAGGGACGGTTTTCGCCGACGCTGAAGAAGCGGCTTTGGCTTGCGATGCCGGCTATCTGAAAATAAACGAGTTCATAAAAGTCAGAATAAAAGGCAAAATCGTTGAAACCACCCTTGGCCGTTTGTTTTTTAACAAAGTTTTGCCCGATGATTTTGATTTCGTCAACGAAATTTTAAACAAAAAACGTCTTCAAAAAATCGTTTCTTCTTTGATTGAAAAATACGGCATTGACGGCACCTGGCCGATTTTAGACGAAATTAAAAGATTGGGTTTTTCTTTCGCGACCGTTTCCGGCATCAGCTGGGGAATGGACGATTTGACGACGCCGGCCGACAAAAAAACGATTTTTAAGGAAGTTGAAAAGAACGTTGAGACGGTTCATTCTCAATATGAGGAGGGATTGCTTACCGACGCCGAAAGACGGATAAAAACAATCGCTCTTTGGGAAAAAGCCAAAGAAGAGTTGGCCAAAAAGGTTCCTCTTTCTCTTGATCCCGGCAGTTCGGTATATTCAATCATTGATTCCGGCGCCAGAGGTTCATGGTCTCAGCCAATTCAGATGGCGGGGATGAAAGGGTTGGTTCAAAATCCTCAAGGGGAAACAATCGAGCTCCCGATCAAATCTTCATATAAAGAAGGGTTGAGCGTTTTGGAGTTTTTCATCAACACCCACGGCGCCCGGAAAGGATTGATTGACACCGCTTTAAAAACCGCGTCAGCCGGCTATCTTACGAGGCGGCTTGTTGACGTGGCGCAAGATTTGGTGATTACCGAAAAAGATTGCCGGACCGCCGAAGGCGTAGAAATGTTTAAGGTTGACGGTGATGAATTCGGATTCCGTTTTTCCCAAAGATTGTTCGGACGCACCGCGGTTCACGATATTAAAGACGGCAAGAAAACATTGATAAAAGCCAACGAGATAATCAGCCGCGACGTCGCTCAGTCGATAGAAGACGCCAACATCGAAATCGTCAAGGTTCGCTCTCCGATTACCTGTAAAAATTCTTACGGCATCTGTTCAAGATGTTACGGTTTTGATTTCGGCCGGAATGAGCCGGTTAAAATAGGGGAAGCCGTTGGTGTTGTGGCGGCTCAGTCAATCGGCGAGCCCGGCACTCAGCTTACTTTAAGAACTTTTCACACCGGCGGCGTGGCCGGCGTTGACATTACCCATGGCTTACCCAGGGTCCAGGAGCTTTTCGAAGCCAGAATTCCAAAAGGCAAGGCGCCGCTGGCGGAGACTGACGGCGTTATTGAAGATATTGAAGAAAAGGGAACGAATAAGGTGATTAAATTGAAAATTTTAAAGAACAAAAAACCGAAGATTGCGGAATTTATCGTGCCTCGAACCACGATGATTTTTGTCAAACCCAAAGAAAAAATTCAAAAAGGCGACCAGCTTTGCGAAGGAAGCCTTGATCTTCAAGAATTATTTTCTTTGAAAGGCAAAGAAGCGGTTGAGCGCTACATCGTCAACGAAGTTCAAAAGATTTATGTTTCCGAAGGGACGACGATCAGCGATAAGCACATAGAAGTGATTATCCGGCAAATGTTCGGCCGGGTGATTATCAAAGAAACAGGGGACACGGATTTTGTCGTCGGCGAGGTGGTTGAAAAATCCAAGTTTCTTGAAATGAACCGCGAAATAAAAGAAAAAGGAAAAGAACCGGCCAAGATGAAACAGATTTTAAGCGGCATCACCAAAGCGGCGCTGTCGTCGGAAAGTTTTCTTTCCGCCGCGTCTTTTCAGGAAACCGCCAGAGTATTGGTTAAGGCGGCTTCGGAGGGAAGAATTGACAATCTTCGCGGACTTAAAGAAAACGTAATTATCGGACGCTTAATTCCGGCCGGCACCGGTTACCGAAAAGATTTTTTACCCGACGATATTGAAGAAAAAGAAAAAGAAGCGGAAAAATCCGAAGAAAATTAAAACTATTTACTAATCGGAAACAATAGATTACCATAATGGACATGAAAGAAGACGCGAAAATTTACGAAATAGGATTTTTGGCGAAAGAAGAAAACGATCGGGAGGAAATCGTAAAAATCTTGACTAATTACGGCGCCAAAATCGTTGACGCCGGCAAAATGTCGCGAATAAAGCTGGCTTACCCGATTAAAAAAGAAAACTTCGCTTATTTCGGTTATCTGTTTTTTTCCATTGATTCGCCGGCGGAAAAATCTTTGGCAAGCCGGAAAGGAGACGATAGTATTGTTAAAAAAGCCGGCAATGATTTGAAAACCAGTCAAAAGATATTGAGATTTTTAATAACCGTCGTTTATCCGGAAAAATTGGACAAAAAATCCGAAAAAGAGCCGCTTCAAAAAGTTTTACCTGATGCTGTCGTTGCCAGGCCGGCAAGCGAGAATTTTTTACTGGGAGAACAAAGAACAATCACCGAATTAAGCAACGAGGCCCTGGAGAAAAAACTGGAAGAAATTTTAAAATAATACAACTATGAATCTAAACAAGGTTTTTATCTTGGGGAGGTTGACGGCTGATCCGCAACTGCGGACAACGCCGAACGGCCAGTCGGTCGGCAATTTCAGCGTTGCGACCAATCGCGTTTGGAACAATAAAAGCGGCGTCAAGCAGGAAGAAACGGAATTTCACAACGTGGTGGTTTGGGGCAGGCAGGCGGAAATCGCCAACCAGTTTCTCGTCAAAGGCAGCATGGTTTTGATAGAGGGGCGGCTGCGCACCAGAACCTGGCAGGATCAGCAGGGCCAAAATCGCCGGACCACCGAAATAATTTCCGAAAGAATGCAGTTGGGGCCGAGATCAACGGCGCCCGGCGGAGCAAAATTCAACTCCAAAGAAGTTCGGCCGGCGGCTCCGGAAGATTTGGCCGGCGATTTGCCGGAAATCGACATCAGCGAGGAAGAAATAAAGCCGGAAGATCTGCCGTTTTAAAATTTATTAAAAAAATATGCAATGTTTTTTTTGTTCGCAAAATTCAAAAAGAATAGATTATAAAGAAGTTGAACTGCTTCATCGTTTTGTTTCGTCGCAGGGGAAAATCATCGATCCGCGCCATACCGGCGTTTGCGCCAAACACCAGCGGATGCTGGCTCAGGCTGTCAAAAGAGCGAGGATAATGGCGCTTTTGCCGTTCGTGAATAAATAATGGACATTTATCTTTTTAATATCGTCAACGGGCTGGCTCGCAAGCACTGGCTCGTCGATTATTCCGGGGTTTTTTTGGCGGAATACCTCGGTTATTTTTTGATTTTGGGCGTTGTTTTTCTTTTGATCGCGGAAAAAGATTGGCGCCGGAGAATTTATTTTTTTTCGCTGTCCGCGATTTCAGTAATTCTGGCCAGAGGTATTATCGTTGAAATAATCAGATTTTTTTACGACCGGCCGCGGCCGTTTGAAGCCCTTGGCATTGAGCCGCTTATTTTAAACAACGGAGCGCCTTCTTCTCCTTCGGGGCACGCCGCTTTCTTTTTCGCTTTGGCTTTGGCGGTTTTTTTTACGAACAAAAAATGGGGTTATTGGTTTTTCGCCGGCGCTTTGCTGATCGGCATCGCCAGAATTTTCATCGGAATTCATTGGCCATTGGATATTCTGGCCGGCGCGGCTGTCGGACTGATCAGCGCCTTTTTGATTAAAAAAATTCTTTCTTCTCCGGAAATTACTTCTTTGGAAACCGAAAAAAAATAAGCCCCGATCGCTTAAATGGTTATTAAGGCGATCGGGACTTAGAGCTGTCCGTTGCGGTCAGGCGGTGGCGGGGACTATAAACGCTCCCCCTTTTTTGTTTTTTCCTGGCTTCTTCTCGATTATCCACCGGATCTCCTCTTCTGCCTCACTTACCGTTAGGAGTCTTTCTTTAACTCCTTCCAGCAGATACAGCAGATCCCCGTTAATCTTGGTTGCCCGCTTTTTTCCCCGGACTTCGTCTCTGATCTCTTCCAGCGCCTGGCCGGGTTTGGTTTCCCCCTGCCAGACCTTGATCAGGATGTTTCTGATCATTTTTCTCACCTCCTCCCGTTTTTGAGATTCGCCTCTTATTTATTAAAGGCGGGTTAAATTTCTAATCGCAAAATAACAATTATTGCCGTCAATGTCAATATAATTAGGTTATTAACAATTCAGCGTTTGTTTTTACGTTTTTATGTTATACTTGTTTATATGGCTAACATTCAACTTGTCGATTACGTAAGGAAGATGAAAAACGAAGGTCGGACCGAGGAGCAGATTAAAGCGATTTTAATCAATTCAAATTGGCCGGAAAACGAAATTAACGACGCGGTTTCCGAGGCCGCGACTGTCGGAAGCGCGGGAACTGGCGGCGGCGGCTCAGCTCCTGTTTTCTCGGGCCCTCCTTCGCCCACGGCTCAGGTTCAGCCCGGTCCCAAAAGCGATTCGGCTTTTGACGAAAAAACAATCGCGACGATAAAATGGGGCGCGGTCTGGAACGTTGTTGACGCCGTGATTATTTCCGTGGTGGCTTCTTTGGCCGCTTATTTTTGGGCGGCGAGCATCGCGTCGCAATTCGGGGCGTTCGGCGGCTTGATTGGCGGCGCTATGGCGAAGTCTTCTTTTATCAATATCGGCGGTTTAATCAATGATGTTGTTTGGGGAGCGGTTGGGGGAGCGATCGGCGGTTTTGTTCTCGCCAAATTTTATTCGCCGGTTATGGATTTTCAAGCGCGATATCTCGGCAATAAATTAAACACTTTATTCAAACTTCTTTTCTGGCCGCGGCTTGTCGGAACGGTCGTCGGTTCACTTATCGGAATGGGGATGCTTTTCGGTCTGGGCGTCATCGGAATGGTAGTTTATCTTGTCGGCGCGCTTGTCGCTCATTTTATCTACGCCAAGATGATGGATAAAAGCGTGGGGCAATATTATCCATCGCGCTAAACCGGTTGTTTTAGGCGATCATCAAAATATATTAATTATTAAATCAAATGGCCCTGGCAAAACTTTTTTTAATTATCGGCGGGATAGTGATGGCGGGCGCGGTTGGGTTTGTGGCTTATAAAAATTATTATTCTTCCTGGTCCGGCGGCTCCGTAGAAATTTCCGGAACGCCGACTGACGGCATAAAAATGGATATCCCCGATTATACCGGTAAAAAAATAGGAGAAGTTGAATGGATAGGCGCCCCGAAAGACTTGCCTCCGCCTTTCGGAACGCTCATACCGATTTTTGAACCGTCCCAGCAGGCCGGTAAAACGCAGATAGATGATTCTGTCGTGCTGGCGCTTTTTACTTCCGCCGGCAAGGACGCGGTAAAAGATTTTTATCTGGGCGTTTATAACGACAAGTGGGCCAAAGACGGGTGGGTGATTGACAATAAACCGCCCGGACTCGGGAAAATTCTTTCTATCTCCAAAGAAAGCTCCGGCTGGAAAGAAACCGTCATTATCGGCATTTTCCCGAATAAAGACGAGAGTAAGCCGTCAGTTTTCACCATCACTTATCAGAAAAAGAAAGCGGATTGATTGACGTTTGCGGCAGATGTCAAAAAATCAAAACAGTCCGTTTGCCGGACTGTTTTTTGTGTTGGCGCAGTATTCTTGAATTAGTCCAAACGCATTTCGCTCCGCCAGCTGGCGAATCAAGTTTTTCTTTGGCGGCATTCAATTCCTATTTCGGAAAACCAAGAAAAATATATCCCTTATCACAAGATGACTCAACATAATCAATTTGTGCCTGAAGTGCCTCTCGGTCAGCTCGCAATTCCGGAACAACTAAAGCTGGCAGGGCATTTACTGAATTATAAATACAGGTTAGCTTCCGGTCCATTTTACTTATTTGCCACTGCAAGGCGAGTAGGAAACTTATACCGAAGACTATCCAATAGATGTATGATTTTTGCATATCAGATTTATAAAATTATAATTTCAAATTTAGGAACTATGCGTTTTATTCACAACAAGACAACCGGCCATTTTATCGTGAAGACCCTGTTTTCTTGCAGTAAAAGCAATCATAAGAAATCCTATGCCGAGGATAAACCCGGAAATTATTTGTCCGAAATAACGACCCGATGCTTTTCCGAAAGATACACGCTTGCCAAACAAATCAGTAACTATTATTCCAAGAGCCATTTTGCCGAGAGTCGCTTGTTTAACAGAACTTTCCATGACTGCTTGGTAAATCCAAACAAGCAGAAAACTCAAAATGAAACTAAGAATATAATCCTCGGCAAATCCAGCAAACTCTGCTTTGCCTGTAAGAACATCGTAGGGAACTCCAAATATAAAACCAATGATAAAACCGCCGATAGACACAATAAACATGTCGATAATAAAAGCGGCAAATCTTTTCCAAAAACCAGCGTAACTAAAAGTTGTATTTTGTGGTTCCATACGATTAAAAATTTTTCTTTCCCCCAAAATGCGAAACCGCCAATTCGTTTTTGCCCCGAAAATTCAATACGAATTAGTCGCCGATCCGCCAGTTGGCGGAGAGGCGAACCAAAACTCTTTGACTTTTCCTACGTGGTGCCCGAGGGGAGAGTCGAACTCCCATGCCTTGCGGCACACGATTTTGAGTCGTGCATGTCTGCCATTCCATCACCCGGGCGTGATTTTGCCGCCAATAATGGCATATTAGCATATTTTGGTTTATAGTAAATATATTATTATTTCAAATTTTGATTTTTGCGTTTTGAGTTATTTATCATGGCCCGCGTAATCGCTGTTTGCAATCAAAAAGGAGGAGTGGGGAAGACCACCACTTCCATAAATCTGGGGAGTTATCTGGCGGCTTTTGGCAAAAAAGTTTTACTTGTTGATTTTGATCCGCAGGCAAACGCCAGCTCCGGCGCCGGCGTTAATCCGAAAAACGCCGATGAAAATATTTACAACGGCATTTTGGAACGCGCTTTCCCCGAGAACATTGTAAAAAAAACGGCGGTTCCGAATTTTCATCTAATTCCTTCAAGCCAGCATTTGGCCGGCGCGCTGGTGGAGCTGGTGAATATGCCGGAGCGTGAATATTATTTGAGAAAATTCATAAACCGCTTGCGGCATCAATACGATTACATATTGGTTGACCTGCCGCCGTCTTTGAGTTTGCTTACCGTCAATGGTTTGGTGGCGGCCGATGAAGCGCTTATTCCGGTGGCCAGCGAATACTACGGACTGGAGGGTTTGAGCCAGCTTTTGGGGACGATTGATTTGATCAATAAAAATCTGAACCAGCGCCTGAAAATCAGCGGCATTCTTTTGACGATGTACGATAAAAGAGAGCGTTTGCCGCGCGAAGTGGCCAAAGAAATCCGGCGTTATTTCCCCCAATATATTTTTGAAACGGAAATCCCGCGCTGCGTGTCCTTGGCTGAAGCGCCGAGTTTCGCCAAGCCGATTGTTTTGTACAAACCTTCGTCGTCCGGCGCCCTTGCTTACGGCCGACTGGCAAAAGAGATTATCGGCCAGGAACACGGCGCTTGATTTTTTATTAACCAATCAAAAACAAATTAATGCGTAAAAAAAAGAGGAGTTTTGGCCGGACTCCTCAAACCGGTTATTCTTAGTAATGGTAGTAATATCTCCCTCTCGTCTCTTCATTCTTTCGATCTTCTTTGAAATGTTCCAGGTGCTGATCATACAGCACCCAGAAAGCGCCACTGGATACCCATGTCGTAAATCCCGCGAACATTAACGCCAGGCCGGTGCAATCATCGCTCCCCCATGCTTGATAACTGAAGTAGAAAAACCCTCCTCCGATAATCGGGAGGATAAACCTTCCGACGTAATCTCCTAAGCTAAAAATCGGCTTGATACTCATTTCTTCCTCCATGGCCGTTCTCGGCCGCTAAATTTTCCGGCGGCGATATGCCTTCAACCCGAATTATTCAGGTTTACCGGAGTTATTATCAATGTGCCCTATTTTAGATATTATAACAAATTATAAGATTTTGTCAATAATGACAAGATTGATTAATTTTGCGTCTTGAATAAAGCGTTTTTTTATGAGAATATAACGCTATGTCTTTAGGCAGGGGTCTTGAATCTTTAATACCGTCGCGGGCCGGCAATTCTTCCGGCAGCGATAATTCGTCGGATGAAGGAAGTCAAATCGCGGAAAAAAGAAATGAGCCGGCGGCTCAAAATAATCAAAGCAACGATTTAAATCAATCAACCGGAATTCAGGAATCTCCAGCTTCGGTTGCGCCGGCTCCGGTTTCAATTTCGGAGCCAGTTTCAACTCCGGGTTCAGCTCCGGGTGGGGCTTGGGTTGCTCCCGCTGCCATTGATAAAATCGCTGAGCCGGCTGGAAATCCAGAAATTATTCAACAGCCAGAGCGACCCGTTTCTTTTATTTCCGCCGGAGATAAAAAATCTTTTAAAGAAGCGGTTTTTCACGTTGAATTGTCAAAAATCAAGCCGAATCCGCACCAGCCGCGTCGTGATTTTGACGAAGAATCCTTGAAAGAGTTGGCTGTTTCCATCCGTGAATTCGGCATTCTTCAGCCGCTGGTGGTTTCTAAAATTGAAAAAGAAACGGATTTTGGCAGTGACGTGGAGTATCAGTTGATCGCCGGCGAAAGGCGTTGGCGGGCGGCTCAAATGCTCGGCTTGGAAAGAGTTCCGGTAATCGTCAAAAACGTCGCCAAGGATTCCGAGCGTCTGGAAATGGCGATAGTGGAAAATCTTCAGCGCAGCGATTTGAATCCGATTGAAACGGCCCGCGCTTACGCCAAACTTCAAGATGTTTTTGGTCTGACTCAGCGGGAAGTCGCTTCCCGTCTCGGCAAAAGCCGTGAAACGATCGCCAACTCTCTGCGGCTTCTGAATTTGCCTCAAGAAATTCAGGACGCGCTGGCCAAAGGGAAAATTAATGAAAGCCAGGCGCGACTGCTTTTAACGGTTGAGGAAGCTCCGACTCAAAAAGCGCTGCTTGAGGACTTGCTGAACAACAATTTAAGCGTCCGCGAATTGCGCGGCCGCATTAGAAAGAACCGGCCGTCATCCGACCAGCAGAGCGATTTCGCCGCCGCCGGTGAATTATTAAAAGCGGTTGATCCGGAAATTTTAAATTTCCAGGAACAATTGGCCGAGCTTTTGGGAGCGCAGGTTAAAATCGAGAAAACCGACAAGTCCGGCAAAATCATCATTACTTTTTATTCGCCGGAAGAAATCCAGGGAATCATTAAAAAACTGGACAATCGCCAAAACCAAGATCAAATTAATTTGTAATTTATTTCTTTCACTCCTTTTATTTCTTTTAGTTTCAAGACAAGCCTTTCCGTTTTTTCTTTATTATTCAGTTCGCAGCGGATTTTAATAACCGGAAAGTGCGTGGCGGGCGGCACGTTGACGCTGATGATATTGATGTGAGAACGGGAAATGGCCGCTGAAACGTCTTTTAATATGCCGACGCGGTCTTCGGCCGTGATGCGGAATTCCGTCCGGAGAGGATGTTTTTTCAGCAAGGGATTTTCTTTCATCGCCCCCTTAACGGCTTTTTTGGCGATGTTGGTTTTGACGAAATCCAACCATGAAGCCGACGGTTTTTTGCTTTTTTGCGTCAGGATTTCCACCAGATCGCCGGATTGAAGCCGGTAATCCAAAGGAGAGATTTTGTCGTTCACTTTGGCGCCGATGCACTGGTTGCCTATTTCCGTGTGGATGGCGTAGGCGAAATCAACCGGCGTGGAGCCGGACGGCAAGTCAATCACCCCGCCTTTCGGCGTGACGGCGAAAATCCTATCTTTCAAAAAATCGATTTTAAGGGATTGAAGAAATTCGGCGGAATCGGCAATGCCGCTCTGCCATTCTTTTAGTTGATTTACCCAGGCGAGTTCTTTTTTGTCGGCAAAAACCGCTTTTTTTTCGCGGTATTGTTTTCCGGTTTTGGCTTCGGCGTAGGCCCAATAGGCGGCGATGCCGTTTTCCGCTTCGTCGTGCATTTCCGGCGTTCGGATTTGGAACTCCGTCGGTTTGTTGTTCAGGCAAAAAACCGTGGTATGGATGGATCGGTAGCCGTTGGGTTTCGGCATGGCGATGTAATCCTTTATTTTGCCGGGCAAGGGCGGCCAAAGCTGATGGATTATTCCCAGAATCGCGTAACACTCCTCGGTGTTTTTGGCGACTATTCTTAAAGCCACCAAATCGTAGATTTGTTCCAGATTCATGTCGTAGCGAAGCAATTTTTTATACAAACTGCTGTAGCGCTTGACTCGGGAATCAATTTTTATCGGCGCGATATTGCTTTCTTTAAGCGCCGGTTCAATGATTTTTTTCACGTCTTCCAGATATTTTTCTTTTTCTTCGTATCGCTCTTTGACGTTTTTGACGAGCCATTGGTATTTGTCGGGATAAAGATAAGGGAAAGCCAGATCTTCCAGCTGGCCGGCCAAATTTTGCATCCCCAGCCGATAAGCCAGGGGCGCGTAGACCTCTGAAGTTTCCAGGGAAATCCTTTTTTGTTTCAAAGGCGGCAGGGCAAAAAGCGTTTTCATATTGTGAAGACGATCAGCCAATTTTATTAAAACTACCCGCAAGTCCTTGCTTAAAGCCAGAATCATTTTCCGCAAATTTTCGGCCTGGGCTTCTTCTTTGCCGCGGTATTTAAGATGGCCAAGCTTGGTGACTCCGTCAACCAAAAAGGCGATTTCCTCCCCGAATTCTTTTTTGACGTCGTCAATGGCAAATTTCGTGTCTTCGGGAACGTCGTGGAGCAGCCCGGCGGCGACGGCCGAAGCGTCTAATCGCCATTCGGCGAGTTGAAGGGCGGTCTGATAAGCGTGATTAAAAAACGGTTCTCCTGATTTTCTTTTCTGGCCCTGGTGGGCGATATGGGAAAAGCCGAAAGCTTTTTCAATAAGTCCGGACTCTTCTTCGTTTAAAGGCCTTGCTTCATTGATTTTTAGAATTAACTCCTTGACATCGCCCATAAATATAGTATAACATTATTTCGGAAATTTGTCATTATAATTCAACAAAGGAGGTGGTTAAGATGTACCAATGCGAGAGGTGCTTTGAATATGTGTTGCCGCAATACCGCAATTACAGCTGCGGTATTTGCGGGGGCAAGCCCCCTCACCGCAAGACGGGGGCGAGTCTCCAAGAATTGATGAAGTTGGAAGAGTTTCGCCGTTGTTGCGTATGCGGCGAGACCACCGCCTTTCCAAAGGGGGTGGATTTCAAAAAGGAGGAATGCGACCGATGCCGTAGCGTCGGCTCGCTCATCATCAGAATGTAATGCGGGAACTCAAGAGGTCTTTCTGTTTATCGGGAACGGCCTCTTTTTTTATGAAAGTTTGCGGGGATTGTGATTGGCGCATTCTTTGCGCGAGCACCTTTCCGGTATGGTCTTGGTGCCTTCCATCATCAGCGATTTACAGGAACCGCAGGTTTTTCCCGTCGGCCGCGCTTTTATCGCGAAGCGGCATTCCGGATAATTGGAGCAGGAATAAAACAGGCCAAATCTGCCGCGGCGCTCCACGATTTCTCCGTTTTTGTCTTTACACGCGGGGCAAGCAACGCCGGTTTTTTTCTTCGCTTCTTCTTCCGGGCTGGTTTTGATGTATTTGCATTTCGGGTAATTGTTGCAGGAGATGAATTTTCCGTACCGGCCTTCGCGTTCAATCAATTTTCCAGTCGGGCATTTCGGGCATGTTTCACCGGTTTCTTTCGGGCCTTCCGCTACGGAGCCGTCCATTTTTCTGGCGCCGGCGCATTCGGGGAATTTCGCGCAGCTTAAAAATTTTCCGGTTCGGGAAAGTTTGATTATCATCGGGCTGTTGCAGGCCGGGCATTTGTGTTCTTCGCCGGCCTCGCCGAGATTGGTTATTTTCTCGGCGGTTTTTGATTTGATTTTTATTTCTTTTGAGAACGGTTTGTAAAAATCTCCGAGCATTTTTTCGTATTTTCTTTTCCCTTCGGCGATTTCATCAAGTTCGTTTTCCATCTCGGCGGTAAAAGAATCGCTGATGTACTGGCTGAAATTTTGTTCAATGAAATTATTGACCACTTCGCCGGTGTCCGTCGGATGCAAGGTTTTGCCTTCTTTCGCGACATAGCCGCGGTCTTGGATTGTTTTAATGATAGTCGCGTAGGTGCTGGGCCTGCCGATTTCGCGTTTTTCCAATTCTTTTACCAGGCCCGCTTCCGTGTATCTGCCGGGCGGTTCGGTTTGTTTGCTCTGACTTTCAATATTCAATAATTTTAACGTTTCGTCTTCGGATAATTTCGGTATCCGGGTTTCTTCGCCTCGAGCTTCTTTATCCGCCGCCAGCCAGCCCAAAAAAACGGCAACGCTTCCCGTAACGGAGAAGTCGGGAATCAATCCTTCTTTGATTATATTGGCCGACACTTTTGTTTTGAGTGTTTTGGCGTCGGCCATTTGGGAAGAAATCATTCTTTCCCAGATGAGTTTATACAGTTTTTTCTGTTCATCGGTCGCGCCGGCCGATTTTTTTCCGGCATCGGTCGGCCTTATCGCTTCGTGCGCTTCCTGGGCGCTTTTGCTTTTTGTTTTATAGAGTCGCGGTTCCAGATATTCTTTGCCGTAAGTTTTTTCTATCTCTTTATAAATGGCGGGCAGAGCTTCTTTGCTTACGTTTACGCTGTCCGTTCTCATATAAGTAATAAATCCCTGTTCGTAAAGTTTTTGAGCCACGGACATCGTGCGGGAAGGGGAATATCCGAGCCGGGAACTTGCGATTTGCTGGAGAGTGGAAGTGATAAAAGGCGGCTTGGGAGACCGCTTGGCTTCGCTTTGTTTTATTTTTATTATTCGCCACGAATTTTGCCGGGCGATTTCCGTAATACGGTTCATTTCTTTTTCGTCGGACGGCTGTTCTTCGCAGGTAAGCGTTATTTTATCTTTTTTTTCCGTTTCGAACTCTCCCTCGATTACCCAGTAGTTTTCTGGAACAAAAGCGCGGATTTCGCGTTCGCGCTCCATTATTATGCGAAGCGCCGGCGATTGGACGCGTCCGGCGGACAAGCCGTAGCGGACTTTTTTCCAGATAAGGCCGCTTAAGTCGTAGCCGACAATTCTGTCCAAGACGCGGCGGGCTTCCTGGGCTCTGCGCAGATTTTCGTCAATGTCTCTCGGGTGTTTGAGAGCGTCTTCTATGGCCGATTGCGTAATTTCGTGAAAGACTATTCGTTTCGGATTTTTAAGTCCGCAAGATTCTTTGATGTGCCAGGCGATGGCTTCGCCTTCGCGGTCAGGGTCGGTCGCGAGCAGCACCTCGTCCGCTTTCCCGGCAAGCTCTTTGATTTCGGCGACGATTTTTTCTTTTCCTTTGGATATTTCGTAGCGCGGGACGAATCCATTCGGAATGTCTATCGTTTTTTTGTTGCTTTTGGGGAGATCGCGGATGTGGCCGTAAGAAGATTCTATTTTATATTTTTTCCCCAAAAAGCCGCTCAAGGTGCGCGCTTTGGTGGGAGATTCCACTATTATCAGGTTCATAACAATAAATTTTAACCGCCGGATTTTTTAAACGTTTATCGCGTATCCTTTTTCCGTTTCTTTTAACGCGTCATTGACGACAAGAAAGGCAATTGTTTGGTTGATTGCTTGCGGTTCCAGTTTAGTGAGTTCGGCGATTTTGTCAATGTTAAGCGGCCGGCCGGCTTTATTGATGATTTTTAGAATTGACAACTGGTTTTTGTCGGTGATTTTATTCAGATCAAGTTTTTGTTGTTTCAATTCGGTTGAATTTTTTTTCGGAAAAATCGCGGCGGGTAAATCCTCCAGTATGTCTTCAAGAGAAGCGGCAAGCCGCGCCCCGTCTCTTATCAGTTTATGGGAGCCGCGATAATTCGGATGATTTATCGGTCCGGGGAAAACAAAAACTTCCCGCCCCTGTTCGGCCGCCAGGCGGGCGGTGACCAGGGATCCGGAATCTATCGGCGCTTCAATTACGATTGTGGCGATGCTTAATCCGCTTACGATCCTGTTTCGTTCCAGAAATCTGTTTCGCAGGGCCGGGGTTCCGATCGGGTATTCGGAAATAATCGCGCCGCCGGTCCCGATAATTTGCCTGGCCAGATTTTCGTTTTGTTTCGGATAAATCGAGTCAAGACCGCAGGCTAAAACCGCGACGGTTTCGCTTTTGCCGTCAAGCGCGCCCTCATGGGCCGCGGTGTCAATGCCCATGGCCAATCCGCTTACGATTACGGCGCCGAGTTCGGAAAGCTGCCGGCTGATTTTTTTGGCGAGCATCCGGCCTTCGGCCGTCGCCTTTCTTGTTCCGACAACGGCGACGCGCGGCTTTTTTTCTTCCGGCAATTTGCCTAAAACGTTAATTTGAAGAGGAGGATAAGAAATTTCTTTTAATAAAAAAGGATAACCGTTTTTATTGTATTTGAAGGTTTTAATTTCGGGCTTCATGTTATATAATATCATTATATACGACAATGGATTTTAAGAAACGTTTAACGATAAATATAGGCGTCTCCTTGATTATTTTTGTTTTAATATCGGCGTCTTTATTTTTTATCGGTAAAAACATTACCGGCCGCGCCGAAAAAATAAAACAATTGCGCGGCGAAATAGATTTTCGTTCGCGGGCGAACCAGTCGTTGGCGTTGTTGCGCAACGACGCCCAGAAAGCTTCCGATTACGCTTTCGCTCTGGATAATATATTGTTGAGCCGCGACCGGCTGCTGGATTTTCCTCATCAGATTGAAGCGATCGCCGCCCAAAACAACGTTAATTTCAGTTTTGGTTTCGGGCAGGAAACGCCGAAAGACGGAGCGGGTTTCGGCGTTATAAATTTTAACGCTTCGTCGGCCGGTTCGTTTGACAATTTGATTAATTTTTTGAAATATATTGAAAACAGCGGTTATTTCGTGAAAATAGAATCCTTTGATTTTCAGCGCAAAGGGAACGATTTTCAGTGGCTGTTTTCCGGAAAGATTTTTTCTTTTTAATTTATGGGAAAAAGAGGAACAATATTTTTGGCGGTTGCGATTTTAATTTTAGCCGCTATAATCGGCATAGTCGTTTATTCGATGATTTTTTTGACTTCAACCATCAAGCCGGTTTTAGAAGAAGAGGCGGCGGCGCCTTCGCCGATCGCTAAATTCAATTTCGACGGGTTAAAAGAATTAGGGATAACGGAATAGGGCGCATAGTTCAGTGGTAGAACGCAGTCCTGATAAGACTGAGGCCGAAGGTTCGATCCCTTCTGCGCCCACACCCCATAAAACGCAGATTGTTGTTCTTTGAAAATTTTGCGGACATCCATTATTTGAATTATAATTACAAAATGGCTTTTGTCCCGTATCTTTTTAAAAGTTTTTTCTTCCGCTTGGTTGAGTTTTTTCGTCACTGGTATTTGAACAGTTTTAAAATTTACACTCACTTCGTCATTTCCTTGCTGGAAAAACTGGACAGGGGAATCGCTTTTAAAATCACCCTCCGTTATTTTTTCCACCCGCTTTTCGGAGACTACACCGTTCTCGGGCATATTTTGGGAATTTTTTTCCGGTTTTGGAGGTTGGCGTTCGGAGCGATTGTTTATTCGGTTTTTGTCGCGATTGCCGTGTTTTTTTATTTTGTCTGGCTGGCGGCGCCGGCGTATATGATTTTTAAAATTTTAACGGCTCAATAGCATGATTAAAATCAATCAGGAAAATCTTTATTTTTCCGAACCGCTTTTGGAGATGGGAGCCGTGAATCGTTTTTTTGTCCGCCTGGCGATTTATTGTTTTTACGCCGTTTTGGCGGTTGCCGCCGCGATTTTTTTGCTTTCCGACATTGGCCGACTTTTTTGGGCGGGCGTTTTACTTTCTTTGTTTTTAGGCGACCGGCTTCTTCATTTCAGCCAGGCTGAACGTTCTTTATTTGATTTAAACGGCGGGAAAGAGCAAAAAATCAACATTGCCGATTATTTGACGCCGGTCGCTTTTAAGGCGCTGGAAAAGGCGTTTGAAAAAAGCGTTTTTGTCGGCGCTAATTTTTATCTTTACCTCGCGAAATTTTTAACGGAAAATCGCGACGTCAACGAAGCGCTTTTAAGAATGGACGTTGATATTGACCGGTTGGCGGAAAAAACAGAAGATTTTTTAAAAAATCAGCCGTCGCCGCCGAAAACAAAGAAAGATTTAACCGGTCAGGCCGAAATTTTACTGAAAAAAGCTTTTGAGTTGGCTCTGGTTTCCGGCGAGCGGTATATTGAACCGCGCCATATTTTTTCCTCTTTGAGCTTTATTGAAGATCAAGAAATCAAACGCCTTTTTAATTTGTTTTCCGTTAATCCGGCGGATTTGGAAAACGCAATCGTTTTCGGCCGTTTCCGCCGCAATTTTTATCGTTTCAGTTGGCTGCGCTTGCCGCGCGTTTTAGGCGGTTTCGCGGCGAAGCACGATAAAATCCGCCATAGAATCATGAATCGCGCCTGGACCAGCCGGCCGACGCCGATATTGGATAAATACGGAATTGATTTTACTGATTTGGCGAGAAGCCGAGAAATCGGTTTTTTAATCGGCCACCGTTTGGAATACGAGCGGACGGTTGACGTTTTGTCAAAGCCGGGCGTCAAAAATATCATGCTGGTCGGCGAGCCGGGCAGCGGCAAAGAAACGATCGTCGCCCATCTGGCTTACGAGATAGCCAAAGATAAGGTGCCGGAGCCGCTTTTCGACAAACGGGTGGTTTCTCTTAAAATAGGCAGTTTGATTTCCGGCGCTTCGGCGGACGAAGTTTCCAAAAGAATCAACGGAATTATGGATGAAATTCTTGCCGCCGGGAATATCGTTTTATATATCCCGGACATCCATAATCTTACGAAAACATCGGGCAATCACTATCTTAGCGCGGCGGATATCATGATTCCGATAATCACCACCGACGCTTTTCCGGTGATCGGCGCGACTTATCCGCGGGAATTTAAAGAGATGGTGGAAACCAGAAGCGACTTCTCCAACGCTTTTGAAGTTGTTCGCGTTGAAGAAATCAACGAAGACGAAGCCGTAAGGCTGCTGACTTATGAGAGTATTATTTTGGAGCCGAGCTACGGAGTGATGGTGAGTTTCGGCGCGGTTAAAACCGCCGTTGCGTTGGCTCATAAATATTTTCGGCATAAGCTTTTGCCGGCTTCGGCCGAAGAGCTTTTAAAAGAATCTTTGGCGGACGCCAGCCAGAACAACAAGAAAATTTTAAAATCCGACGACGTGATAAACATCGCCGAAAGAAAAACCAACGTTCCGATTCATCGGGCCGGCAAAAAAGAAGTTGAAAAACTGCTGAATCTGGAAAATATCATCCATCAGCGTTTGGTTGATCAAGAAGAAGCCGTGAAGGCCGTAAGCCAATCTTTAAGGGAATACCGCAGCGGTTTGTCGCGGGACGGCGGGCCGATTGCCGCGTTTTTGTTCGTGGGGCCGACCGGCGTGGGCAAAACCGAGCTTTCCAAAATTTTGGCGCGGATTCAATTCGGTTCGGAAAAGCTGATGGCGCGTTTTGACATGTCGGAATATCAAACCAAAGAAAGCATCAACCGTTTTATCGGATCTTCGGACGGCAAAATCGCCGGCAGTTTAACCGAGGCGATTATCCAAAGGCCTTACAGTTTAATTTTGTTGGATGAGTTTGAAAAAGCCCATCCGGACATTTTAAATTTGTTTTTACAGGTTTTTGACGACGGCCGTTTGACCGACGCCCTGGGGCGGACGGTGGATTTTTCCAATACCATCATTATCTCCACCTCAAACGCCCATTCGGATTTCATCAAAACTCATATAGACGCCGGCACGGCGATGGAAACGATCGCCGACGAATTGAAAAAGAAATTAACGCAGTATTTCAAGCCGGAACTGCTCAACCGTTTTTCGCGAATAATTGTTTTTAAAAATCTTTCGCCTGAAAATATCAAAGCGATTGCCGCGCTTCAATTGAAAGATTTGGCGAGAGTCGTCGGCGAAGGCCACGGCGTTGTTTTGGAATTCAGCGACGAAGTTGTCGGCCGCGTTGCCGAACTCGGTTATGATCCGGCTTTCGGCGCCCGGCCTTTAAGGGGCGTCATTTCCGATAAAATTAAAAGCGTTTTGGCGGAGAAAATTTTGAAAAGCGAGATAATCAACGGCAGCAGTGTTAAAATAATTTTAGAAAACGGAGAAATAAAATTTATATAGCTTTACGGGATATTATTTTTTACGAATTTGTAATCTGCGTTCCCGTAAAATTTTATGTCAAACCAGGAACTCGCCAAAATCTTCTATGAAATCGCCGATTATCTGGAGATGGAAGGCGCGGCTTTCAAGCCGCAGGCGCATAGAAAAGCGGCGGCAATGATTGAATCTTTGAAAGGCGATATCGGAGCGATATATCAAAAAGGCGGCGTTGAGGTGCTTAAAGAAATTCCGGGCGTCGGAGAAGGCCTTGCCAAAAAAATTGAAGAATATATCAAAA
>JASJPP010000030.1:48047-49618 GCA_031432155.1 Patescibacteria group bacterium
GAAATTCCGGGCGTCGGAGAAGGCCTTGCCAAAAAAATTGAAGAATATATCAAAACCGGAAAAATCAGAGAACTCGCGCGGTTTAAAAAGAAAATGCCGGTTGATTTGGACAACATCGTCAGGGTTGAGGGAATGGGAGTGAAAAAAGCCAAAATTCTTTACGAAAAATTGGGGGTTAAAAATCTGAAAGATTTGGAAAAGGCGGCCAAAGCGCATAAAATCGCGCCTTTATTCGGTTTCGGCGAAAAAACGGAAAAAAACATTCTGGAAGGCATTGAATTTTTAAAAAGAGACAAAGGCAGGTTTTTACTCGGCGAGATTTTGCCGAGAGCCGCGGAGATAGGGGAAAAATTAAAAAAGATTAAGGGATTGGAAAAATTGGAAGCTTGCGGTTCCATCCGCCGGCGCAAGGAAACCGCCGGAGACATTGATTTTTTGGCGGTTTCGGACAATCCGGAAAAAGTTATGGATTTTTTCGTTAATCTTCCCGGCGTTGCCAAAGTTTGGGGAAAAGGAAAAACAAAAACTTCGGTAAGAATGGAGGAAGGATACGATATGGATATCCGCGTGGTGCCGAAAAAATCTTACGGCGCGGCGCTTCAGTATTTCACGGGCTCAAAAGAGCACAACATAATTTTGCGGAAAATCGCCATCGGGAAAGGGCTGAAACTGTCGGAATACGGGCTCTTCAAAGGAGGATCCGCCAGCCGGCGGATGATTGCCGGTAAAAACGAAGAAGAAATTTACGAAAAACTTGGTCTTCAATGGATTCCGCCGGAACTCCGGGAAAATCAGGGCGAGATTGAGGTATCTTTGGCCGGAAAACTCCCGAAACTTATTGAGCTCAAAGACATCAAGGGCGACCTTCATTGCCATTCGCATTGGGGCGTCGGTAATGGTCCGGAAGGCATTGAAAATTTAGTTAAGGAAGCGATTGAGTTGGGTTATGAATATATCGGCATTTCCGACCACACGAAATTTTTAGCCATTGAACACGGCATAAACGAAAAGCAATTGGCGGAACAAAAAAAAGAAATAGATAAAATTAATAAAAGGTTTATCGTTCAAGGTTTATCGTTCAAGGTTTTTCAGGGTTGCGAAGCAAACATTATGGCCGACGGCTCAATTGATATTTCCGACGAAGCGCTGGCAAAACTCGATTATGTGATCGCCGGCGTCCATTCGCAGATGAAAATGCCCAAAGAAAAAATGACTCAAAGAATCATCAAAGCGATGGAAAACCCGAATGTTGACATAATTTCCCACCCGACCGGCCGAATTTTGAAACAAAGAGACGAATACGAGATTGATTTTGCCAAAATTTTGAAAGCCGCCAAAGAAACCGGCACGATTTTGGAAATAAACGCCAATCCTTACCGCCTTGATTTAAACGACAAAAATATCAAAAAAGCCAAAGAAGCGGGGGTTAAAATGGCTATCAACGCTGACGCTCACCATCCGGAACAAATGCGTTTTATGGAATACGGAGTTTTTCAGGCCCGCCGCGGCTGGGCGGAGAAAAAAGACGTTATTAATTGCTGGCCGGCCGAAAAAATGCTTAATATGTTAAA
>JASJPP010000031.1:0-3747 GCA_031432155.1 Patescibacteria group bacterium
CCCAAAAGCCAATCGCGGCAAAATCTCGCGGAGAAATCCCCGGGAATTAAACCGATATCAAGCGCCGCTTGCCGACGGCAAGAAAAACCTTCAGTCCATTCGGCCTTATCGCCTATTTTTTTCATATCATAACGATGCTGCATCTCAATGAACTTCGCCCATAAATTATCCAAATTAAAAGCTCTTGCTTCGACAAGAACGTAATCGGCGCCATCATTGTAATGGCGCGCAATACGGCTTAAAAAATCCGGCGGCAGAGAAACGTCAGCGTTCAATAAAACGAAAATATCGCCGGAAGCGCTTTTCATTCCAAGATTTCTCGCGCCGCAGCAGCCTTTTCGCGGCCCGATTATCAAATTAACCCCTTTATCGGCGTATTCTTTTATTATTTCCGGCGTATTGTCGCTGGAATCGTCAACGACAATAATTTCCTTATTCTGATAATCCTGCTTAATTGCGGAATCAATTGATAATCTGATATCATCGCATTCATTATACGAAGGAATAATAATGCTAAATTTTAAATTGTTGTTCATCTTAAATCCAACAATTCAAGCATTGTTTTAATTCGATGACTGAATAAATGTTTCTTTTTGGTAATTTCAAACATCGCTTCGGCCAATTCTTCTCTTTCATTGGGACGGCTCAAATAATAATCAATATGGGCCGTAAATTCCGGGACTGAATTAAAAAGCGGCAAATTAACGCCGGGAAATAATTCGCTGGCCGTTGAAGTATATTGAATAATTTGGGGCGTTTTAGCGAGAGCCGCGTCAAAAATCCTTGGAGAGGTGCCACTTACCACCTGCGGATGATAAATCACGGCCGTTAATTTGGAACGGTTCCAGAGCTTATTGACCTCATCAACGCCAATACTCTTGTCGTGACAATTAAAATTTTTCAGCTTAGGATAAATGTTTTTAAAATAATCAATTCCCGGACCGTAAATTTCCGCTCTGGAATCAACCGGCAAATTGGAAATAAAAAGAGCCCTTAAAAAACCGGCCGGGTCTTGGGGGTAAAAACTCCCCACAAACGAAAAATCCAAATCCCGCTCGGAATTAATGGGCTTGTAGGCGATATCCGAAGTGGCCAACGGAAGATAAAAAGCGTTATTGTTGAAAAATTTTATAAAAGGAATCCAACCCGTGTCGGTAGAAAAAACAGTGTCATAATAAGGCAAAAAAATTGGCAGTTCTTCGGCGGCCGAAACAGTGGGATTATCAACAACCCAGCAAACCATTTTGGGGACGCGCAGATTTTCCCGCGCCGCTTTAACCGCCTCATAAGAAAGCCAACCGCTGTTAAAAGTCAACACCAGATCGGGCTTAAAGTTTTTTATCGTTTCAAGCCAATGTTTGTTTATGAAATGCCGGTGTTTCTGCCGAAAATCAAAAATTTCCGGATTTTTTTTGGCCAGTAAAAAGAACGGGCTTCTTCTTATCGCTTTGTCAATTTTCAGACGAGAAGACGAGTAATCTTCGCTGTCAAACTCAAAAACATCGTGCCCCAAATCCTTAAAAGCCTGCGCCGTTAAATTGCTGTAATGATATTTAGTTTTTTTGTAGCAATTAGAAATATGAATTCTCATATCGGCTATAAACTACTTAGTGGCAATGACTCTTAAACCGCTTCCCAAGCGCAAAAACTCTATCAATTTATTAAGCGGAAAAATCAACCAATGGACTGCTTGCATAATCAACGGCCGCTCAAAGAAAAATTTGTTTATGTTAAATCTATAAGCAATACTCCTGATTATGCTACCGGAAAGAATTTCAAACCGCGCCGAAACTACGTTAAAACCGGCTTTTTTAAGCATACCAGACAAAACGCCCGCTGAAAAATGGAAAAGATGTCTTGGCGCGTCAAGATGAATCCAACAAGAACCAAAAAAACGTCTTGCCGGACAGTTAAAATTAGGAACTCCGATAACCAGTCGGCCGCCCGGCTTTAAAATTCTTTGGCACTCTTTAAGCGCCGCTGACGGATCCGGTAAATGCTCCAAAGAATGATTCATCAAAATCGCGTCGAAAAAATTATTTTCATAACGGGCGTCTTCTAAATTGCCGTTAAATACATTGAAACCGCTGATCGTTTTGGCAATTTGAAAAGACGACGGGCTTGGTTCAACCCCATAAAATTCCCAGCCGGGGTAATTAAGAATAACATAAGATTCATAAGCGCCGTTGCCGCAGCCGATGTCCAAAAATTTGCCTTTAGCCCCGCCGAAATTCCAAAATTTCGGATTCGGCGCGCCGAAAATCGCTCGCTTAGCTTTCCTTAAAAAATTGTAAAATGGGGAGTATTGTTTGTTTTGAGGCAAATCATCGGCCATATAATATCCTTCGCCGTAAAAATACCTCAACTCTTCCCACTCCGGCTGGGGATTCAAATACGCAAAGCCGCAATTCTCGCATTGCCGGACATAAAATTTCCGCTGGTCGTCTTTTCTAATCATTCGGTCTCTCGCCTCATATAAAAGTTTGGTTTTGTCGCTTTGGCAAAAATTACAGCGGATATTTTTCATTAATAAGCAGATGGGCTAAACGATTTTTGCTTCCGGAACCGGAATAATAAATTTAACGCCTTGATTTCTTAATTCTTTTTCTTTTTCTAAAATCGCGTCCGCGTAATTCCAGGCCAGAAGCAAAATATAATCGGGTTTTATTTCATTTAATTTTTCCGGATGATATACGGGGATGCGCATTCCCGGCGAATACATCCCCTGTTTTAACGGAGTGGTATCCGTTAAAAAATCCAAAATATCTCCGTTGATCCCAAAATAATTCAGTAAAGTATTGCCTTTTGCCGGCGCGCCGTAGCCGACAACGCGTTTTCCTTCCTGTTTTAATTTTAACAATAAATCTTTAAGTTTTTCTTTATTTTTCTCAACTTTTTCAAAAAATTTTAAAAAAGTTTCCTCTTTATCCAGCCCCGATACTCTTTCTTTTTCCAGAAATTCATTAACTGAATCCAAAACTTTAAAATTTTTTCCGACAAAAACCCTTAAAGATTCGCCGTGAATCGGCACTAATCGAACGTCAAAAATTTTTAAACCGAATTGTTCAACTAAATTTTTAATGGCCGTTAATGAAAAATAACAAAGGTGTTCGTGATAAATCTGGTCAAAGCCGCCATCGCCGATTAAATTACCGACCCAGTGAACTTCAAAAATAAAAACGCCGTCCTCGTTGATTAAATTTTTAACTCCTTCAAAAACATCTTTAATGTCGTCGATGTGAGCCATTACATTATTGGCCACCACTATTTTTGCCGAACCGTATTTTTTAAAAATATCACCGGCTATTTTTTTGCTGAAAAATTCATCGATTGTTTCCACGCCTTTTTGTCTGGACGATTCAGCCACATTTCTGGCCGGTTCAATGTTTAAAACCCGACATTTATCTTTGATACTTTCTAAAAGCACGGCGTCATTACCGCCGATTTCTACCACTAAATCATCTTTTGACTTTATAAATTTTCCCGCCAGTTCTTGGGCCATCTTAATAAAATGTTCAACCAATGGCTTGCTGGCCGAAGTTAAATAATCATAATTACCGAAAAGAATATCCGGACTAACAACGCCTAAAAGCTGCAGAAGACCGCAATTTTTGCAAAAATAAACTGCCAAGGGAAATTTTTTCTCCGGCTTGTCTAAGTCTTCTTTTTCTAAAAAAGAATTCGCCGGCGGCATTTCGCCTAAATCCAAAATTTTGACGAAGTCCGCGCCGCCGCAAATCCGACAAT
>JASJPP010000032.1:0-1019 GCA_031432155.1 Patescibacteria group bacterium
TTTCCGCCAAGTCAATGCCGGTGATTGAAGTTGAAGAAGCGTAAATCATTCCGGCGAGCGGCGCCGCTGGACAGCCAGAGGCGTCATTGTCCACGCAAAGCCCGCCCTTGGGAATGTAAATGTCTTTTTGGGTTGTTCCATCGCCGACTGTTAAGCCGTAAGCCGGCGTCGTGGTCCCGATGCCGATTTTGCCCGTGCTTAAGGTTGTTCCGGTTCCGTCAATGCCGGTGCCAAAGAGAAGATTGCCGATGTTGAGGGTGTTGGCGGAAGTGGCTGAAGGAGCGTCAATGTCAAAACCGAGAACGATGTTGTTGGAGCCGGTGGAAAGATTGTCGCCGGCCTGATAACCAAGCAGGATATTGGCGGAGCTGGTGGCCAAGGCGTATCCCGCCCGATAACCGATTATGGTTGAAGAAGCGACATTCCCGCCGCTTACTCCATACCCCGCTTCTGCTCCCAAAACCGCGTTTGCCGAACCAGTTTTGTTGTAATAGAGGGACGCGTAGCCAACGGCTGTACTACTAGCGCCAGTGGTGTTGGAGTCGAGGGAATAAGAGCCAATGGCTGAATTATTATCGCCAGTGGTGTTGGAGTCGAGGGAATAAGAGCCAATGGCTGAATTATTATCGCCAGTGGTGTTGGAGCTGAGAGAATAAAGACCAATGGCTGAATTACGATAGCCAGTGGTGTTGAAGTAGAGAGAATAAGAGCCAATGGCTGAATTCTGATAGCCAGTGGTGTTGGAGTAGAGAGACCGATAGCCAATGGCTGAATTCTGATAGCCAGTGGTGTTGGAGTCGAGGGACTGATAACCGTTTGCGGTATTCTGGTAGCCAGTGGTGTTGGAGTCGAGGGAATAAGAGCCAATGGCTGAATTCTGATAGCCAGTGGTGTTTCTGTAGAGAGACTGATAGCCAATGGCTGAATTATTATAGCCAGTGGTGTTGGAGTAGAGAGACTGCTGGCCAATGGCTGAATTACTATAGCCAGTGGTGTTGGAGTAGAGAGACTGGTAGCCA
>JASJPP010000033.1:0-1290 GCA_031432155.1 Patescibacteria group bacterium
ATTCATTTTCCAGCCATTCTTGTCAAGGAGCTCCTTGGCTTTCTCTAAAGAATATATGCTGGTCTCGCTTTTTGAGAGGGCGCCGAATGTTCCGGCGGGAAGCGGGTAAAAAAGCTCCGCGCCATAACCCTTCAGCACATCGTCTATTATTTTTTTTCGGTCAACGGATAAGTTCATGGCTTGGCGGATTTCTTTCTTGGTCAGGACTTTGGCGTTGTTTTGATTGAAGAAAAGACTGAATATTCTGGGCAGATACAGCGACTTGATGTCGTTGCTTGTTTTTATTTTTTCCAACTCTTGGGGAGTTACGGCGTTGATTGTCTCAACTTCACCTTTTTGGTAAGCGGTTAGGAGGTCTTTTTCAGAAGGGTAGAATTTCATTATCATTTTTTTAATATTGGGCCTGCCTAGAACAAAATTTTTACTGGAAGAAAGTTCGTAAGAGCTGATTATCCCTACGGAATTTCTTTTTATATCGCTTATTTTATAGGGTCCGGATCCGATTGGTCTCGTGTTCATCTCGCTGGAGGCGATTTGGTCGGAAGACATTCCGCCCCAGATATGGCTAGGCAAGATTCCAATCGTCGTGTTTTCCAGAAACGGAGCGTAAGGTTTCTTGAGGGTGAATTTTATGGTTTTGTCGTCTATTTTTTCCACAGAAACTCCTTCCCAGCCGGCTCTTTTCGGGCTTTTCATAGCCGGCTCTTTTATTTTTTCTATGGTAAAAACGATATCGTCGCCGGTAACAGGCTCTCCGTCTTGCCAAAAAAGTTTTGGTTTAAGGGTGAAGGTGTAGACCAGCCCATCTTCTGAGATGTCGTATTTTTCCGCCATGTCGTTTATCAATCGCCCGCGATTATCCGGCCTCAATAAACCGGAATGGGTGAGGGCGACTAAGTCTCTGTCGGCGTCGGAAGATGCCAACACCGGGTTTATGAATCTCGGCGTGCCGATAATTCCTTCCGTCAAAGTTCCGCCGTAAGCCGGCACCTCTACCATATACATATCGCTTATTTTCCAAATTATGGCCAGAAAAGACACCAAGAAAGAAATAATCAAGGCGAGAAAAACCAGCTTCTCCCAAAGCTTCATATTTCTTATCGCATATATAATTTCTTCCAAATTGGGAAGACGGGAGTGTTTCCTTATAAAGTGAATAAATTTGCTCACGATGATTTTAAATTGAATGAAACAGCTTTAATTTTATTTGATGATAAGGGTTGCGATTGTGGACGCAACGAACAAAATGCCAAAAATAATCGTTGAATTGAATAAAATTTTCTCAAAGCC
>JASJPP010000034.1:0-8323 GCA_031432155.1 Patescibacteria group bacterium
TTGGGGGGAAGGAATTTTTGCCCGCCCTCGCTTTTCCGCCGCCGCCGAATTTCGTTTTTTGCTTCGCAAAAAGCGCCACAAGAAAAGGTGTTGCCCTTGCCCCAGCCCTCCCGTGCGCGGGCAACGACAAGGAACTCCCTTTATTTTCGTTGCTATAAATTAAAATATTTGGTATCATAACAATATAGATAACTTCTGAACAATAATACATTATCTATATTATAGTATAGATATTATCATATTACAATGTCAAAGACAATTTCAACAATCGCTAAAAATATAAAGAAGCATAGAAAAGAAAGAGGCTTGTCGCAGGATAAACTCTCAAGGTTGGCTGATGTATCTCACGCCACGATTATTAAAATTGAATCGGGCGGAATACAAAGTCCGACTATTGATACAGTACAAAAAATCGCCAAGGCGTTAGGCGTTGGCTTGGATGATTTAACGAAATAAATATGGAAATTATTTACATTCTTACAAACGAAGCAATGCCCGGTTATGTGAAGATTGGGAAGACGGCCAATAACCTCGAACAACGAGTTCGAGATTTGAGCGCGTCAACAAGTATTCCGTTGCCCTTTACGGTTTTTTACGCTTGCACCGTAAAAAACGCTCAATTCGTCGAACATCAGCTCCACGACGCCTTTGATGATAACCGAGTCAATCCAAAAAGAGAATTTTTCCGTGTTGCACCGGAACGAGTAGTCGCGGCTTTGAAGCTCGCAGAAATAGAAAACATCACTCCAAAAAAAGATCTGATTGAAACAAAAGAAGACCGTGAGGCGCATGAAGAAGCTCTTGAGCGGCGAGGAAGATTTAATTTTGAACTGGCTAAAATTCCGTTGGGTGCCGAAATCTATTTTAGCCGAGATGAAAATAAGAAAGCTAAAGTCATAGATCTTCATTCGGCAAAATCAATTGAATACAATGGCGAAATAACAAGTCTTTCCACATCAGCTCAAGAAATTCTAGGTGTTGCTTATGGCGTGGCTGGTACAGATTATTGGATGTACGACGGCGAAACACTTGATGAGCGTAGAAGAAGAATTGAAAACGAAGAATAATTTTATGGCAAATAAATATTTACATAAGGCAAGCCAAGCGAAGTTTGATGACTTTTATACTCAGCTTGCTGATATTGAAAGGGAAATAAGTCATTATAAAGATCATTTTAAAAACAAGGTTGTCTTTTGTAATTGCGATGATCCTAGGGTAAGCAATTTTTTTCATTATTTTTCTTATAACTTCGAGTTTTTAAGATTAAAAAAATTGATTACGACTTGCTATAAAAATAAGCAGATTGATTTATTTAGTCAAAACAAATCCGAAAAAGCAATTTATCTAGAGTATTCTGGCGATAAAGATGGAGACAAAATTCCCGAATTAAATGAAATTGGTATAAAACACTTGAAAGGTGATGGCGATTTCCGAAGTAAGGAGTGTATCGAATTATTAAAAAAGTCTGACATAGTTGTTACTAATCCGCCTTTTTCTTTGTTTCGCGAATATTTAGCTCAATTAATGGAATATAATAAAAAGTTTGTTATAATCGGTCCTCTAAATGCCATAACCTACAAAGAGATTTTTAAACTCATAAAAGATAACAAATTATGGTCGGGTTATGGTTTTAACGGCGGTAATGCGTATTTTAAAACGCCGTATCCAAAAGAATTTGCCGAAGGTGTATACAATAAAGAAACTGGCCTTGTAAAGTTCCGCAATGTTACTTGGTTCACCAATTTGGAAATTCAAAAAAGACACGAGGATTTAATTCTTTACAAAACCTATAAAGGAAACGAAAAGGATTATCCAAAATATGATAATTATAATGCAATAAATGTTGATAAGACAAAAGATATTCCGGTAGATTATTCAGGCGCTATTGGCGTCCCCATTAGTTTTTTAGACAAATATAACCCAGAGCAGTTTGAAATAATAAAATTTAGGAAAGGCGATGATGATAAGGATTTAGCAATAAATGGAAAGTATACATATTTTAGAATAATTATAAAAAGCAAGAAGGTTAAAAAATAAATTTATGAAAATACAACTAAATGAAATCAAAGTCCGCGAGTTAGCGGAAGGTTATGAAGAAAAAGTTGCTGAAGGTGGTGTTGTTGGTTTCGGCGGGAAACTCGATATCCGACCGCCTTATCAACGAGAGTTTATTTACAAGGACAAGCAACGGGATGCGGTTATAGATACTATTACCAAAAATTTTCCGCTCAATGTGATGTATTGGGCAGTACGGGAAGACGGCAATTTTGAAGTGATTGACGGGCAACAGCGCACTATTTCAGTTTGCCAGTATGTTAAGGGCGTTTTTTCGATAAATGGATTGGCTTTTCATAATTTACCGAAAGATAAACAAGAACAAATTTTGAATTATCCGTTGATGATTTATTTTTGTTCTGGAACGGATAGCGAAAAATTAGAATGGTTTAAGACGATAAATATTGCGGGCGAAAGACTCACAGACCAAGAATTGCGTAACGCCGTATATCACGGTTCGTGGGTTTCTGACGCCAAAAGATATTTCAGCAAAACCGGTTGCCCGGCGTATGGCTTCGCAAGTGATTATATGGCCGGCTCGCCGATTCGTCAGGAATATTTGGAAACGGGCATTGATTGGATTTCTGATGGAAAAATTGAAGAATATATGTCGAAGCATCAGCACGAACCAAATGCAAACGAGTTGTGGCTCTATTTCCAAAGCGTCATAAATTGGGTAAAAGCTGTCTTCCCTAATTATCGCAGAGAGATGAAAGGGGTTGCGTTTGGGCCTCTCTACAAACAATTTAAAGATAAACCGCAAGATTTAAAGAAACTGGAAAAAGAAATAACGAAATTGATGCAAGATGATGATGTGACTAAAAAGTCCGGGATTTACGAATATGTTTTGACTCGGAACGAAAAATCCTTAAATATTCGCAATTTTACGCCAAACCAAAAGAGAGAGGCCTATGAAAGACAGAAAGGCATTTGCGTAAAATGCAAAGAGCATTTTGAAATAGAGGAAGTGGAGGCGGATCATATAAAACCCTGGCGTGAAGGCGGGAAAACTATTTCAGAAAATTGCCAAATGTTATGCAAACAAGACAACCGAACTAAATCAGATAAATAATATCAAAAAATGTATAACTTACCGAAAAACCATATCAATGGCAGAGTATTCTTCGGAGCACCCAATTCTGAATTTTTAAGTCCAGATAGATATTTCGTTTGTATGAAACTACTTAAGAATCTTTTTGAATTGCAAGAATTCAAAAATTATACGCCCGGTTTTTACATTAACTACATAAGAGATAACGATATACCAAATGGGAGCCTTCGTTTAAACTATTATACAACTGATGCTTCAAAAACAATTGAAACAATTGAAAATTTTTCAAAAGATAAACTTGAAAACTTTATTTTATTTAAGCGTGAGCATGCTGATCAAAGTAAACCAAAAGAAGGATATAATGATGGCGATAATGAAGAGGAATTAAGATTCAGAAATTTTTTGAATGTAAATACTCGTATTGTTATGGATTTAGGGGATAATTTTGATACTGTACTACTTCAGGCTCTAGTTTTTTGTTATAGACATTACTGGCTTCCAACCAAAGTAAGGCCAAATGTGATTTTTGAACCAGTTTTTGCTAAGCACAGCAAATATTTCAACGAGCTAAAGAATACCTCTCTTGATCAAAACTACTGGAAGGATTTAGTATATCTTCACAGAGACAAAAATCCGGGACTTCATTTTTTGGTAAATATGATGACATTTCCGGATCCAGCATACGATCAGCGTTTTTTTGCGGAAACCTGGTTTATATTACAAACCTAACTTTGCGGCGCGCCAGTTTTCAACTGGCACGAAATTCGGCGGCGGCGGAAAAGCGAGGGCGGGCAAAAATTCCTTCCCCCCAACCCCCTTCTTTTTTGCCCGCCCGAGCGAAAATTATCAAAAGTCAGCGTCTGGATTTTCGCGGAAAAAAGTTCGGATTTTGTTCAAGACAGACAGCACATACAAAATATCTCCGATAATTATCGGAGATATTTTGTATGTGCTGGGTATTTAGAACGCCCTCAAACTTTTGAACTTATTTTACCAAATCTGATACACAAACCCAAAAAAAGAAACCTACGCTAACCAGCCTCCGTAGACGGCGGGTCAGAGAAACCCAGTCGGCTCGCGGACAAAAATTTTCCCTCTCAAACTCCCCCAATTTTTGCCCGCTCGCAAAATCATCAAAAATTAAAATTCTACCACTCTATTATAGAGTCCAAGTTTACACTTCTACCCCGATGCCTGACAAAATTGCTTAAATCTGCTATACTTTTTTTTAAGATTAGTTCTTTAAAAAAGCTTATTTATGAGGTAGCGCATTGGGCGTAAGGCAATTTTTATGCCTATTGCGCTACCTCATGCAGAGGAAGCCGTTAGTCAGAGCGACTCTGACAAATCCAAAGAAAGAAGGAGGATGACGATGTCACAGACATTGATCACCAGCCGAGACCCGAAAGGTTTCCACGCAGTCGGTCTCTTCGAGGCCGTCTACAACAAGTCTAAGCTCGACGATGCGCGCGCACAGCGGCTCAACGAGCGCGGTGGCGAACTGCAGGACGGGATCGCGAAGCTCATCGATGAGCTGACCATGTCCAACCAGTTCGCGGACAAGGAGGTTGAGTCTAGCTACGGGTATCTGTCGGGCTACAAGCCGAAGGATATCACCGAGCAGACCAACATCCTACGTCAGCTCTTCCCCGGCATCGGATTCGCCGACGAAAAGATCGCCGAGCAGCCGTTGCCGCCGAATGCCGAGGGATGGTTCGCCATTCCGAAGTGGCAGACGCTCGCGCCGACGTATGGTGAAGCGGTCGAGAAAGTGTTCGCGATGATCGCGTCGAAGCGGAAATTCTACAACTACCGCGACGGCCAGCTCGGAGCGGAGTACCTGCGACAGCACGCCAAGACGGTGAAGATGTTCCAGAAGCTCGGCGACGAGCAGAAGAGACACGACATCTTGATCGTCCCGTGCCAGTTAGGTCTCCGTCACCGCGGCCGCTCGGTTCGCCGGGCCCGTGAGGTAATGAATGCCGTCGAGTTCGGTCTCGGTGCGATCGCTGTGGGATGCATGATCCTGACCCACCCGGAACGACTCATGAACTACGACGATCTCTGGATCGACTGCGCTGGTGACGAGTTCTCTCCGGACGCCGATGGCGACTTCTCGCACGCGCCGCTCTTCGACTTCAACGACGGCGGGGTCAAGTTCAACGCCTTCTGGTACGACTACGCCGACGAGCACTACGGTTCCGCGTCGGCCTTCCTCTCGCAGTAATCGACCCTTGAGGTCTTGAGTTCTTGGATCTTTTGACTTCTTGTTAATTGATCCTTGAATTCCGCCGCAGGCGGTCGAAAAAAATTGGGGCTATCCACAACACACCGTGGATAGCCCCTTTCTCTTTTTATAAATGTCGGCAACCCAGCAACTGCCACTAAACAGTGGCAACTTCACGGGTCTAAGGAAAAGTGATACACTTACCTTAGCCCCGTTTTATTTTTACGTTTGTGAAAAAATTTATTCAAAAAATTTGCGACGATGTAGTAAAAGAATATAAACCGAACAAAAATGTTTTGGGCATTTTACTATTTGGGTCTGCAGCAAGAAATAAATTTGACCAATATTCAGATGTTGATATATACATCCTTCTAAATAAAAAGGGTGTATTTTCCAGAAGTAATTTCATAAAAAATGGGGTTCGCGTTGATATTATCTTGAATACAATAAAAGAAGCGAGAGAGTATCTTAAAGAAGATAGAAATAACTTGCGGAGGATCACTTCGCATATGCTTGCGTATGGCGAGATTCTTTTCCAAAGAGGAAAGAATTTAGAAAAGATCCAAACCGTTGCTAAAAACAATCTCAAATTAAAAACCAAATACAAAAAGGGTGAAATTTTAATGCATAAATACTCAATTGATGATTTTTGGGGAGAAGTTCAACGCGATATCAAAAATAATGATCATTTGGCCTTTGGTATTGATAGTTATCTACTGATTTCCAACATCGTGGAGTTATTTCTGAAATTGAATGGTGAGTTCTTGAGGCAACCAAATGAGATAGTAAAGGTGTTGAAAAGATTAGACAAAAAATTTTCAGATCAGATTGAAAATTTTTACAAAGTAAATGATATACAAAACAAAAAACAAACTCTCTCCAATTTGGTTGAATATATCTACAGAAAGTCAAAAGGACCACTGCCAAAAAGCTGGTTCTTGAAAGATTAACGAGTATTTTACGCAAGGGTTTTGGGTGAGCGGGCAAAAATCGGGACGTCAAATTGAAATTAAGCAGGAAGGTTGCTAATCTTACAAGATGTGCGGAATTGTCGGATATATAGGCAAAGAAAAATCTTTGCCAATTTTGATCAATGGACTTAAAGCGCTTGAATACCGCGGGTATGACTCCGCGGGTATTGCTGCGCTTTCTAACAACGAAATTAAAGTAAAAAAGAGCGTTGGGCAAGTCAAGGTATTGGAAGAAGTTTTAAAGAATGACATTGATCTAGTTAGTCATCTGGGCATAGGACATACCCGTTGGGCGACACATGGTATACCTAATGAAGCAAACGCGCATCCGCACAGTGATTGTGCGGGGCAAATTTTTGTCGTACACAATGGGATAATTGAAAATTACAAAGAATTAAAAGAATATCTCCAAAATCGAGGTCATGGTTTCCGTTCCGATACCGACACCGAAATTGTACCGCATCTTATCGAGGATTTTTTGAAAAGCAATAAAGATTTCAATACTGCCCTACTTGATGCGCTCAAAATGATAAAAGGCGCATACGCTTTTGCAATAATCGATTCAAAAAATCCTGATACTTTGTACGCTGTTAAATTTTCTAGTCCATTGGTGATTGGGGTTGGAAATGGCGAAAACTTTTTAGCTTCCGATCCCTCGGCTCTGGTTGGAAAAACTAAAAATGTCATCTACTTAAGGGACGAAGAAATTGCCGAAATAACCCCTAACAACATCAATGTAACCAACCTTGAAAAGCAAAAAACTCCGCCAGAGATTGTACGATTAGAATGGGATTTAGAACAAGCACAAAAAGGAAATTATCCACACTTCATGCTTAAAGAAATTTTTGAAGGACCAGAGATTGTTTTTTCGGCATTGCGAGGACGACTCAAAAGCGAGAAAAATCTTGTAAAATTGGGTGGACTTGAGCAGATTAAGGAAAAATTAAAGGATACTAAAAGGTTATTGATTTTGGCTTGTGGCACCTCATATTATGCCGGTTTGATTGGCGAATATCTTTTTGAGGAAATAGCAGAAATACCAACAGAGGTTCATTTTGCTTCGGAATTTCGTTATCGAGATGAGCCGTTTGAAGAAGGGACTATAGCAATCGCCATTTCGCAATCTGGAGAAACTGCCGATACTTTAGCTGCGATCCGAAAAGCAAAAGAACGTGGTCTGCTAACGCTTGGCATTGTAAATACTGTCGGCTCAACAATTGCAAGAGAAACAGATGCCGGAGTTTATAATCATGCGGGACCGGAAATTGGCGTTGCCTCAACCAAAGCATTCATATCACAGATGACCATCCTGACGTTAATGGCAGTTTACATGTCTAAATCTAACGGACATTCGCCAAATCATGCGCTTCTACAAGAACTAGAAAAAATTCCGGAAAAAATAAAATCTATTTTGGATAAATCCTCAGAGTTAGAAAAATTAGCAGAAAAATACAAGAATTGCGAAAACTTTTTATTTCTTGGACGAAGATATAACTATCCGGTTGCGCTAGAGGGAGCTCTCAAACTAAAGGAAATTTCATATATTCACGCCGAAGGTTACGGCGCTGGCGAGATGAAGCATGGACCAATTGCCATGATTAGCGAGAAATTTCCAACTATGGCGATTGTTCCTCAAAACAGCGTTTCAGAAAAGATGTCATCAAACCTTGAGGAAATCAAAGCACGAAAGGGGCCAATTTTTGCTATTGCAACAGAGGGCGATAAAGGAATTGTATCGTTAGTGAATGACACTTTTTTCGTGCCAAAAACTATTGAACCATTGGAGCCGCTTCTAACCATTGTTCCGCTTCAACTATTCGCTTATTACATCGGAACCAAACGTGGATTTGACGTGGACAAACCAAGAAATCTTGCCAAATCTGTAACAGTTGAATGACACGCCCCGATTTTTGAAAATTCTTTGAGCGAAGACGACTCGGCATTCCTCCCCTTGAACCCCTCCATTTTTTGCACTTATGATAGATATTCCACGTCTAATAAATTCTTCGGCATTTTGGG
>JASJPP010000035.1:0-5171 GCA_031432155.1 Patescibacteria group bacterium
AGAAAAAAGACGTTATTAATTGCTGGCCGGCCGAAAAAATGCTTAATATGTTAAAGTAAGCTACGAAATTACTAATTTTTTACGAAAGTACGAAAAATGAATTTAAAATTAAGAAGAAAAGATTTAATTTATCCAGAACTTAGCTATCAAATAATTGGCATATTATTTGAGGTTTTTAAGCAATTAGGGAGTGGTTATCAGGAAAAATATTATCAACGCGCTATTGCGTTAGAATTTAAGAAGTGCGGATTAAAATTTCAAGAGCAAGTTCTTTTACCGCTTCGCTATAAAGAAATAAAAATAGGCAATTATTTTTCAGATTTTATAATTGAAAATAAAATAGTTTTAGAAATTAAGAAAGACAAAAATTTTTCCAGAAAAAATATTGAACAAGTAATGGCTTATCTTACGGCTTATAATTTAAAGTTGGGAATTATTGCTAATTTTACTAAAGAAGGTTTAAAATTTAAACGGATTATTAATATAAAATGATTTCGTATTTTCGTAATATTTCGTAATTTCGTAGCATTTATGAGAGAAATATCAGCCGGCATTATTATATATCGCAAAACATTAGAGGGGTTGAAGTTTTTGATTTTGTACCATCGGGGAAGTTATTGGAATTTTCCGAAAGGGAAAATTGAATCCGAGGAAAAAAGTTTTCAGGCGGCGGTTCGGGAAATAAAAGAAGAAACCGGCTTAAGCCGCAATGATTTGAAATTTCAAGATTATTTCAAGGCGCATGAAAAATTCACTTTTTGGCGCCGCGTCGAAGCGAAAAAAGAAAAAATTTTCAAAATCGTGATTTTTTATCTGGCGGAAACGAAAAAATCCCAGATTGTTATTTCTTCCAAACATGAAGAGGGTTACGGCTGGTTCACATACAAAGAAGCGCTCAAAATTTTGTCAAAACACAAAGAGAGCCAAAGGGTTTTGACGCAGGCCAACGATTTCCTTCGGCAAGTGTCTGTGCCTTGACTTTTATTGATAATAATATAGTATAAAGCGGTAAGTTTCTTGTTTGTTTTCCTTGTGTGATGTTTTTAACGTAAGCCGAGGAGTAGAATAAGAAGGTCGGCTTACAGCTTAATTAAAAGGAAACATATGGCAAAAAAATTATACGTCGGCGGATTGTCTTACAATACCGCTGAAGATGCCTTAAAAGAGACGTTTTCTCAGGCCGGAACCGTTGAATCCGCGACCGTTATCATTGATAAAATGACCGGCCGCTCAAAAGGATTCGGTTTTGTTGAAATGTCATCTGAAGAAGAAGCTCAAAAAGCCGTTGAAATGTTCAATGGCAAAGAGCTTGACGGAAGAGTTGTCACCGTAAATGAAGCCCGTCCGATGGAGCCCCGCGCTCCCCGGCAGGGTGGATTTGATCGTGGCGGCCGCGGAGGATTCGGCGGAGGTCGCAGAGACCGCTTCTAATCTTCTAAAAAAGCATTAAAAAAATTCCGGCATTAAACGCCGGAATTTTTTTTGCTTTACTAATTTATCAAAGTGATTTCCAGAGCTTTTCAAACGCCGCTTTATGGATTGCCGAAAGAGAGGGGTCTTCAATCAGGACGCTGGTTAAATTATCTTCTTTATTCAGGGAAAACATCGCTATTTTATTGTCGTAAATAATGACGCAGGCGGGCGCGCTGTTGGCTTCGCCGAGCCATTTTACCCCGTTAGAAACGGACTGCTCCGATTTTTTTTGCTCGTTTTTCCCGAGAATAATGATTTTTGCCTTGATTCCGGCGGCGGTCCGGCGGTCGTTGAAATCGGAGAAGTTTTTACAGAGATGTTTTTGGACATTTGACGATGAATAGGCGAAATATTCTTTATTTCGCTTTTTTTTCATAGTTTTAAGCAGGTCTTCAAGGATAAATTTCGCCCCGGCTGCGCCTTCGTAAATTTTTATGTACGGCTCTTGGTTAACGCGGCGGTAAAACGCTTTGAGCCGCGGCAGGGAAGCCGAAATTTCGTTTTCCATATCGGCCAACTTCTCTATTTTATTTTTCAAAAACGTTTTAATCGCTTCCGGGTCTTCGGCGATGAAATGTTCTTGTTTTTTCGTTTTGGAGCGGGTGATTAA
The DNA here is from genome assembly GCA_031432155.1 of Patescibacteria group bacterium. GTDB lineage: Bacteria > Patescibacteriota > Minisyncoccia > UBA6257 > UBA9933 > JASJPP01. The sequence continues at coordinate 2,084 of JASJPP010000035.1, forward strand.
TCCTTTTTGAGCCAGTTTTTTTAGCGATTCGTAAACCATGCCGCGGTTGATGTTCGTTTCGGCGGCAATTTTACGGATTGAAGCCGATCCGGAATTTAAAACAGCCAGATATATCTTTATTTCTTGGCGGGTTAAATCCAATTTTTCCAGAAATTTTTTAATCATTTTTGTTGAAAGTGGATAATCTGTGAATAACTTGATTATAAATGAATGAGCGAAATTGTCAATAAATTTTATGACAATTTTTAAAACGGCGTTTTCCGCGGGGATTCCGATTATTTGGCGGTTAATTTTTATTGTCATCGTTTGTTTTGAAGGCGAATTTTATCAATTTATAAAGCGCGGTTGATTCGCGTTGTTCGGCCTTATTGACACGGAGTTTCCGCGGGTTGAAAATTTATATATATGAGACCTTTTGCAGAATAATCTTTTCTGCTGCAATTTTCATATTTTGGCTGCGGCTTTGCAAAAATTTCTTGAAATATACTTTGTATATTCCTGCAAAATTTTTGCTTCGCCTCGCCTAAAATCTGAAAATTTCGCTACGAAAAATTATTTTGCAAAAGGTCTATAAAAGGTCGAAATAAAGTAAGTAAAAATTAAAGGTCGGCCGGCGGCAAAATAAAGCCGTCGGGAAAAATAAAAATTAATCCCATTAGAAATTACGGAAATGTTATTTCCTATTTCTAACGGGATAAAAAACATAAATATGAAAAAGAAAATTTTATTAGGTTTGGGAGCTTTGGCTCTCGCGGTCGTAACCGTTCCGATGTTCGCCGCTTTTGAGGCGCATGTAATCAATGTGACGGCGACGATTGAGAACGCGTTGTCGGTAACCACGCAAGCCATTGATTTCGGCACCGTGTTTCCGCAAGAGCATCTTGATAAGCCGCTTCAAATCGCGCTTTCTGGTTCATTTTTGACCGCGACAGGTACTGATTATGTTTCATACATTATCCGCCAGAAGCCAAAATGCGGTTTAACAAGTCTTGATGGCCAAACTCTTATTGGTCCGACTGCGACTGGTCATGTAAATCCTGATGGTAATGGAGGATACGCTATTAATTGTGGTAAAGAGCCAGTGGGATATGTTCAGGGTCAGAATAATTGGGGTGTTCTTCCTTCGCTTTGCGAGTATATCTCGAAGAAAAGCGGATCTGATGAACTAACAGGAGAAAATGATGGAATTACTTATTCATTCCATAAACCGTTTACGACCCCCACAAGCACCGTTAATTGGAATGATACGGCGGGTCTCTTATTAAAAGCGGGGAATCAGATTGATAATTGGACAATTGACTTATCGGTTCCTTGTTTTGGCGGATATTGCGCTCAAGATTGGGCTGATTTCGTAGATGCAAATGACGGCGAGAATAATGCTATCCCAGATGACTATGTTCAGTTGATTGGAAACGAGCACAAAGTATTTGGCTGCGATTTGTGGATTGAAGTAACCGGAGTTTCTAGGGTGCAATAATACCTTAATTTAACTTCTCTATCGCCTGCTTCGTTATTCCATTAGAGATTGTGTTCGTCAGGGGACGGACTATCTCTAACGGAATGTGGAAATGGCGCTTAAAGAACAAACAATATGAAAAAGAAGTTAATTTTAGGATTATCAGCGATATTGGTTGCTTTGGCGGTCGCTCCGATGTTCGCCGCTTTTGAGGCGCATGTCATTAATGTGACGGCGACGATTGAGAACGCGTTGTACGTTCATCCGGAAAGCAGAGAATTTGGCACGGTATTCCCGCAGGAATACAAAGAGCAAGGAATTTTTGTTACTTTCAGCCAATCGTTTTCTGCTACCGGTCAAAATCGCGTCGGAACGGTTGAGTATGTAATTAAACAAAAACCGAAACCCCGACCAGCGTTTGTCAATTCTGTTGGATTAGACGCGGCAAGGCAGTGGTGTCACGATAAGGTGAACGACCCGAGTTTTTTGACTAACTGCTATCCATCTCTTTGTCCTTATCTTTCTAAGACGCCAGACGGTCATCCGTCGCCTGGGAATGATACCGGCGTGCCGGCATTTCATGACCCATTTGACCCATTGTCATTCGCTAAAGGCGTGATAAACAAATTTGGCACCGACCTTGGCGATACTTGGACAATTGATTTAGCTGTACCGTGCTTTAAGGGGCAATGCAGCCAGGATTGGGCAAGTTTCGTTTTAAGCCATAATCCTAATGTGTTAAATCCCGACGACTATATGGCGCCGGCAGGAATGAGCGGCGAGACATTCGGCTGTGATTTGTGGGTTGAAGTGACCAGAATCTACTGATATGAAAAGTTTGATTGTTAACGAATTCCTCCTTTGATATTTTTTTTCAAGGGAGGAATGGTTAGCGATTAAAGTAAGAATTATGAATAATGAATTATGAATAATATCATTGAGAAAATTAAAAATATCCCGTTTCCGCTTTCTTCGCGTTGTCCGATATCAAAATGGTGGGAGAAGATGACTGGCGAGCCGCTGAAAACTTGGGAAAAAATTTTGGGAGTTGTTTTACTTGTCGTTTTTCTGCTCGTTTTTTACATCACGCTTGACGCCAACAAGTTCAAAGCGACTGTTCATGTGGTTGAAGGAGAAAGCGTAATCGGGCTTAATCCGACGACCGAACGGCTGGATTTCGGCGATTTGAGCCGCGGCACTTCGGCGGTGCGGCGGGTGGAGGTGAAAAACGACATTCCGCTTTCCACTTACGTGGTGATGTTCAAAACCGGCGAGATTTCCGACTTGATTGACATCAGCAAGAATTTTTTCCGGCTGAAGCCGAGAGAAGAAACAAAAATAGAATACAGCGTTTATATGCCGGCTTCGGCTGAAACTGACAAGATTTACGACGGCAGGGTGTATTTGTTTAAAATACCGCTGCCAGTAAGAAATTAATCTACGAAATTACGAAAATATACGAAATTACGAATATGAAAAGTTTTGTCATTAATTTAATAATTTACATCGTTATTATCGGCGGAGTTGTCGTTGGTTTTCCAAAGGCTTTGTCTTGGTATCTAAACACGCCTTATCCTATGGCGGCGATTACTTCCGGCTCAATGTGGCCGGTATTGAAAGAGGGCAGTTTGG
>JASJPP010000036.1:0-10447 GCA_031432155.1 Patescibacteria group bacterium
CTGAACATAGGCCGAAATTGAAAATCAAAGGAGGCTAAGATGAAAAAAATCGCAATTGCGGTCTCTTGGATCGTGATTTTGGGATCGATATTTGCTTTCCTATTTTTTTATTTTAGTCCCTATAGGATTGCCGTATATTCGGGAGAAGGCAGCATGTACCCGACCATAAAGATTGGAGATTTGATTGTTTTAAAGACGGTTAATCCGAAAACAACGGCGGAATTCAAAGAAGGCATGATCATCGCTTTTGATGACAATGATTACGAGCAAAGAATCATTCACCGCGTGATTTTTATCAGAGAAACGGAAATCATCACAAAAGGCGATTTTAACCAATATCAAGATTCGTCGATGCCGGTTTCCCAGATAAAAGAAGTTTATTTTTTTAAAATTCCAACTTCGGCTATTTGTTTTGAAGGGGTTTTCCCGATTGTTTTTATCTTAACAAAGCAAATTAATAACCTTCCGCTTGGTTTCTATGTTGTCGCTGTTTTACTTTTTGGTTTGGTTTTGGCCAATAATTTCAAGCCGCGCGGCAAATAACCCCGCGGTTTTTTCTTGATTTAAATGCTTATCAAAGTCAAAGTTTTTCCAAATTCAAAAAAGAGCGGGATAATCAAAAAATCGGAAGACGGTTTTGAAGTAAAAGTCAGAGAAAAGCCGGAATCCGGAAAAGCGAATAAAGCGGCGATTGAAATTTTATCCTCGTATTTCAAATTGTCGGAAAAAAATGTAAAATTAATCAAAGGATTCAAGCAGAAAAATAAAATTTTTGAAATTAAAACGTAAGTAAATGTTAATTGATGAAAAAAATTTTTGTCATATTGGGTCATCCGAATAAAGAAAGTTTTTGCGGAGAATTGTTTGACGCTTATGTCCGCGGAGCAAAAATCGCGGGCCATGAAATCAGAGGAATAAAAATAGGTGATTTGCAATTTGATCCGATTCTCCACAAGGGCCATAAAGAAATACAGCCGCTTGAACCGGACCTGAAAAAAGCGCAGGAAGACATTCTTTGGGCCGAACACGTTGTTTTTATTTTCCCCACGTGGTGGGCGAGTTTTCCGGCTTTATTGAAGGGATTTATTGACAGGATTTTTCTGCCCGGCTTCGGTTTCAAATACCGCAAGAAAAATTCTTTGTTTCGGGATAAACTTTTGGCCGGCCGGAGCAGTCGTGTGATTATCACGATGGACGCGCCGGTCTGGTATTATCATCTGGTTTACGGGGCTTCCGGATGGATAGCGTTTAAAAATGGCATTTTGAAATTTTGCGGCTTTAAACGCGTTCGCAAGACGTTGATCGGCCGCTTGCGTTTTTTGAGCGAAAACAAAAGAAAAAAATGGATAAATCGGATTGAAGCGATGGGCAAATCGGGAAAATAATTCATGAAATTTTTATCTTCTTTAAATAAAAAATATCTACAAAACAAAATTTGTTTATTGCGCGTTGATTTGAATATCCAGAACGCGGATTTATTTAAAAAAAACATTCATCCGCGCGTCTCCGCTGTTTTGCCGACGATAAAATTTTTAATTAAAAACGGCGTGAAAGTGATAATTTTAAGCCATCGCGGCCGGCCCCAAATGAATCATGAATTAAGAATTATGAATCATGAATTTACTTTAAAGCCGTTTGCGAAAATTTTATCAAAATTATTAAATCAAAAAATAAATTTTATTTCGGCGGAATCCATTAATGGTTTTGATTTTCAAAAAATCGGGGAAGAAGTTGAAAAATCAAAAAATGGAAGCGTTTTTTTGCTGGAAAACCTGCGATTTTGGCCCGATGAGGAGCAAAACAACCTTGAATTTGCCGAAAAATTGGCTTCTTTGGGCGATTTTTACATAAACGACGCTTTTGCCGTAAGCCACAGGAAAAATGCTTCAGTGGCGGCAATTATGCGATTTTTGCCCGGTTATGCCGGTTTATTGCTGGAAAAAGAAATAAAAAACCTTTCGGCTGTCGTGAAAAACCCTAAAAGGCCGATGACGGTAATTTTGGGCGGCGCGAAGATTTCCGATAAAATCGGGCTTATAAAAAATCTTTATTCTCAAGCGGATTATTTTTTGCTGGGCGGCGCTTTGGCTAATACCGTTTTCGCGGCCCGGGGAATTCCCGTAGGCGATTCTCTTTGCGAGAAAAATATTGACGTTGCCGGAATAATGCGCCGGTTCGGCAAAAAAATATTTTTGCCGGAAGACGTTGTTGTTGAAAAAAGAAAAATTTTGGATATCGGGCCGGCCAGCGTTAAAAAATATAAATCAATAATCGGCAAATCCAAAACCATTGTTTTTAACGGCCCGATGGGTTATATTGAAAAACCGAAATTTGCCAAAGCCACGAAAGAAATTATCGTCGCTTTGCTTAAAAGCCGGTCGCAGATAATTATCGGCGGCGGCGAAACCACTTCGGTAATGCCGAATATTAAAAGTCTCCGCCAGAATATTTTTATAAGCACCGGCGGCGGCGCGATGCTGGAATATCTTTCCGGAAAAAAACTTCCCGGTTTTGCCGCTCTTGATAAAATACATGAACAACAATAATAAACGAAGCATCAAAGATCTTGATTTCGCTTTTATCGATACTGAAACAACCGGAACCGATTTTAATCATGAGCTTATTGAAATCGCGGTAATTCGGGCGAGCTCTTATGATTTTACGGTTTTGGACGAATGGGAAGCGAAAATCAAGCCGCGCAATATTGAATCGGCCGAAGAAGCGGCGTTAAAAATTAACCATTACAATGATAAGGATTGGGAGAAAGCCGTTGATCTGGAACCGGCTTTAAAAACATTCTTGGAAAAAACCGAAAACGCCGTTCTTGTCGGCCATAATCTGACTTTTGACTGGACTTATATTCATAAATCATTGGCCGAGTTTAATTTAAAACCCACTTTTCATTTTAAAAGTTTGGATACGATATCATTGGCTTGGCAAAAATTAAGGCATGATTCAGGCATCAGATCGTTTTCCGTGAAAGAATTGGCTAATTATTTCAACATTAAACAGGACAAACCCCATTCGGCGCTTGACGACGCCAGAACCGCTTATAAAATTTTTTTGAAACTCAATGAGTTATAAAAAAATAGTCGTTTTTTACCACAAGAAATGTTCCGACGGATTCGGCGCCGCTTGGGCGGCATGGCGAGTGTTTGGCAACCGCGCGGAATATCGCGGAGCGGAATACAACAATTCGTTTCTTCTCGCCAAAAACATAAAAGGTAAAGAGGTTTATTTTCTTGATTTCACTTATCCTCCGAAAATAATGGCGGAAATCGTCAAAAAAGCCGCCAAAACAGTCGTCATTGATCATCATATCACCGCCAAAGAAAGCGTTGAAATGGCCGATGATTTTCTTTACGATGTTAATCATTCCGGCGCGGTGCTGAGCTGGAAATATTTTCATCCCCGAAAACCGGTTCCAAAGCTTTTGAGCTATATAGAAGATATGGATATTTGGAAATGGCGGCTTCCTTCAAGCGCGCAGATAATTTCTTATATCGGAACGCGCGATTTGGATTTTAAATCGTGGAATTCGCTGGCGGCCGAATTGGAAAAAGCCGATAAAAGAAGAAAAATAATCAAACAAGGAGAAGTTTTGATAAAATACCGCGATTTGCTCGTTCAAAGAGCGATTGATCGGGCGGAAGCCGTCAGTTTTGAGGGCTACAAAGTTTTGGCGGTTAATTATTCCGATCGTGAATTGGTTTCTTACATCGGCAATGGATTGGCGAAAAAACATCCGCCTTTCGCGATCATCTGGTTTGCGCGCGAAGGAAATCTTTTTGTTTCGTTGCGTTCGGTCAAAAATTTTGACGTCGCTAAAATCGCCAAAAAATACGGCGGCGGCGGCCATCGGGCGGCGGCCGCGTTTTGTTTGCCGATTAAAATCGCTTTTCCATGGAAAAAGATAAAATAATCGTTTATATCGACGGCGGAGCCAGAGGTAATCCCGGGCCGGCGGCCGGCGGCGTTTTTATTCCTCAGTTGAGCAAAAAATATTCCCATTACCTCGGGAAAGCCACCAATAACGAAGCCGAATATTCCGCCGCGATTTTCGCTTTAAAAAAAATTAAACAGTTGATCGGCAAAGAAAAAGCGGAAAAAACCGGAATAGAAATCCGGTCGGACAGCGAGCTTTTGGTTAATCAGTTTAACGGCAAATACAAAATCAAAGAAAAAACTTTGGTACCGTTTTTTATTGAAATCTGGAATTTAAAGCAGGATTTTGGAGAAGTAAAATTCGTTCATATTCCGCGGGAAGAAAACAAAGAAGCCGATTTTTTGGTCAATCGCGAACTTGACCATCAAAACAAGTTGTTGTGAAAAATTTTTGTTATCTTGACAAAACTTTAAAATAAGACATAAAATTAATTAGAAAATCGGCAAGTCAGGCGATAACTTTTCATCGCTTAAAGCGATGAAGGGAGGAAAGTCCGGACACCCACCTTTCATTTTTATATTGGAAGGTCAAAAAGGTAGCGGCTAACGGCCGTCGGGCGTAAGCCTAGAGGTGCGAGCAGAGACGTTTTGATTTGAAAGAATCAAAAGATCCTTCGGGATTAGCTCTAATGGAAACATTGGAGGTGAAACGGCTAAATCCTTACCGGGCGCAAGACTGAGTCGCGTTTTTTTATAAAAAGCGCGGAACGTCGCTAGAGCCAGCGAGCAATCAATGGCCCAGATAAATTATCGTCACCCCATACCGCTTTTATTTTAAAAGCGGTAAGAGGAACAGAATCCGGCTTATGACTTGCCGGTTTTTTGTTCCGATTTTTTCTTTATTTTCCCGAAAAATCATGTAAAATGCTCTAATGATTGATAAAATACGCAATTTCGTCATTATCGCTCATGTTGATCACGGCAAGTCCACTTTAGCTGATCGTTTTTTGGAGTTGACGAAAACCGTGGAAACGCGCCAGATGAAACCGCAATTTTTGGACAGATTGGAATCAGAAAGAGAAAGAGGAATTACCATAAAAATGGCCCCCGTGCGAATGTCATACGCCGTAAATTCTAAATCATACATCCTCAATCTTATTGATACTCCCGGACATTCCGATTTTTCCTATGAGGTTTCGCGGGCGTTGGCCGCCGTTGAAGGGGCTTTGCTTTTGGTTGACGCCACCCAAGGCATTCAGGCCCAGACGTTGGTTAATTTCCGGGCCGCTCAAAAAGTCGGTTTAAAAATAATCGGCGTTATTAATAAAATTGATTTAATCGAAGACGGGGCGGAAATAAATAAAAAAATAAAAGAATTGGCTGATTTGATAGGGTGCCGACTCGAAGAGATTTTCAAAATTTCAGGTAAGACGGGCGAAGGCGTGGAAAAACTTTTGGAAGCGATTATTGATCGCATACCCTCGCCTGATAAATTTCGTCAATTGGAGCTTAATCAAGCTCTCGTCTTCGATTCTTTTTATGACGAACATAAAGGCGTTATCGCTTTTGTCCGGGTTTTCGGCGGCAAATATAAAGCCGGCGACGAAACAAGGCTGGCGGCCGCCAACGAGAAATTTAAAATTAAAGAAGTCGGTTATTTTTCGCCGCAATTGAAACCGACCGTTGAATTATTCGAAGGAGAGATCGGCTATATCGCTACGGGCATTAAAAACACGGATAAGTTGAAAATCGGCGATACCATAGGCGAGGAATCGCTGGTCGGTTATAAAGAACCCAAAGCCGTGGTTTTCGTTTCCGTTTATCCCGAAGACCCCGCGCAATATGAAAATTTGAAAGTCGCTTTTCAAAAATTAAAACTTAACGATTCCAGTTTGGTTTTTTCGTCCGATATGAACGAAGTGCTCGGCAGGGGATTCAAATGCGGTTTTTTGGGACAACTTCATTTTGAAATAACGGCCGAACGGCTGGCAAAAGAATTTAAAATTGAAACCGTCTCAACCTTTCCTTCGGTGGCTTATAAAATAAAACAAAAGGATGATTATAAAATTATTGAAAATCCCGACGATTTGCCCATTGATTGTCCGGAAATTCTGGAGCCGATGATTAAAATCGAAATTATTACGCCGATAAAACATCTGGGGGGCGTTTTGCAGCTTAAAGAAATTTTTCGGATGGAAGACGTTGAAACCCGCAATCTGGAAGATAAAATTTTGATAAACGCCGTAATGCCGCTTTCCAGCTTGATCGCCGATTTTGACGATAAGCTTAAATCGGTTTCCGAAGGAATGGCGTCTTTCAGTTATGAGCTGGGAGATTACCGGCCGGCCGAGCTGGAAAAGGCCGAAATTTTAGTGGCTAATGAACCGGTTCCGGGATTGACGAGGTTGATTTACAAAGACGAAATAGAAACGGAGTCGCGGAGATTGTTGGGAAAACTTAAGGAAATTTTGCCGCGCCAGCAATTTACCCAGGCGCTTCAGGCGAAAGCCGGCAATAAAATCGTCGCCCGCGAAAACATTTCCGCTTTAAAAAAAGACGTCACCGGATATTTATACGGCGGCGACAGGACGCGAAAAATGAAACTTTGGAAAAAACAGAAAGAAGGCAAAAAGAAACTCAAAGAAATGGGAAAAGTAAAATTGTCGGCCGACGTCTTCAAGGAGTTGTTGAAGAAGTAGGCCGGCGGGCTTTGGCGCGATCGATTTCCGTAAGATACTGCTTGCGCAGACGGACGTTTCGCGGAGTGATTTCCAGATATTCGTCGTCGGCCATAATTTCAAGCCCGCGTTCAATCGTAAGCGCGAAAGGCGGCGTAAGCTCTATGGCTTCGTCATTGCGGGAAGATCGCGTGTTCGTGAGCTGTTTGCCTTTTGTCGGATTTACTTTCATTTCTTCCCCTTTTGATGTGTTGCCGATAACCATTCCTTCGTATACTTCCGCGTTTGGATCGATATAAAGTATTCCGCGCTCCTGTAAATTCCAAAGGGCGTAGCCCAGGGCCTTGCCGGCGGCCATTGAAATCATCGAACCCACGGCTCGTTTTTTTATTTCTCCGGCGTACGGCTTGAATCCGATGAATCGCGAAGAAAGAATGCCTTCTCCTCTCGTGTCTATCACAAACTGATTTCGATATCCCAGAAGCCCTCTTGTCGGACCTTCAAGCGTGAGACGGACTGTATTGTCCCGCTGAACAAGGTTTTTCAAAATAAAAGCGCGACTGCCAAGCCGTTCTATCACGGTTCCCTGATATTCTTGCGGCGTATCAACAATCGCTTCTTCAAACGGTTCAGATTTAACCCCGTCGATTTCGCGGATAATGACTTGCGGTTGGGAAACTTGGACTTCATATCCGGCGCGGCGCATATTTTCAAGCAAAATGGCGATGTGAAGCTCGCCGCGGCCGTAAACTCGAAAATTGTCGGTTGCCGAAAAATCAACCTTTAATCCGACGTTCACTTCCAGTTCTCGTTCAAGATATTCGCGCAATTGGCGGGAAGTCACGTATTTTCCTTCGCGGCCGGCGAACGGGGAATTATTCACGAGAAAAGTAAGCGATATGGTCGCTTCGTCAATCGCGATCGCCGGAAGCGGTTCCGCGTTCGCGTCGGTCGTTACGGTTTCGCCGATGTAAATATCCGGAAGTCCGGCGATAAGAACGATATCGCCGGCGTTCGCTTCGCTCGTTTCCACTCTCTCCAAACCGTTAAAAGTGAAAATCTTCGTTATTTTTCCGGCGCGGGATTCACCGTTCGGTTTTTTTATGAAAACATTCGCTCCTTGAATAACGGCGCCTTCGTATATTCGTCCGATGGCCAATCGTCCCATAAAATTGTCATAACCGAGGTTAAACGGCTGCAGGCGCAAAGGTTTTTCAGCGAGCGCGGCGGATGACGCGGAAGGAATATGTTTTAGAATAGTTTCAAGGAGGGGAGTAAGGTCGTTTGATTCGTCCGTAAGTTTTAATTTCGCGACGCCAGCGCGGCCGACGGCGTAAACAATCGGAAAATTCGCCTGTTCGTCATTCGCGCCGAGTTCCAAAAAAAGTTCCAGCACTTGCTCTTCGCAACGGTTAGGGTCGGCGGCCGGTTTGTCTATTTTATTGATGACCACAATCGGCTTAAGCCCGAGCTCCAATGATTTTTTCAAAACAAAACGGGTTTGCGGCATCGGGCCTTCCTGGGCGTCCACCACCAAAAGCACCGAATCGATTGAGCGCAAAACCCTTTCCACTTCCGAACCGAAATCAGCGTGGCCCGGCGTGTCCACGATATTGATTTTCGTGCCGCGATATTGAACGGCGGCGTTTTTTGAATAAATTGTAATGCCGCGCTCCTGTTCCAGCGTGTTTGAGTCCATTGAAACTCCTTCTTTCGCCGCTCCGGTTTGGCGGAGTATGGCGTCGGTAAGAGTGGTTTTCCCGTGATCCACGTGAGCGATAATGGCAATATTTCTGATTTCCATAATGATTATAAATATAAAAAAGGCCTCGTCGGCCGAAATACATAAAACACAATACTATATTAAAAATTTTTCGTCAATTGATTGATCTGTTTTCGTTCTTTTGAGCTCATCAGTCCGTCTTGGGCGAAAAAAAAGAGAAGTTCTCTAAAGAGAGAACTTCTCTAAATATTTGACTACCCGAGTCGCTTCGCTGCCCTGCTTAATAGGACAGCGAGTCCGATCATTGTTCCCGCCACGATTATGTAGAAAATCGTGGGGAAAAACATGATCGGGCTCATTTCTTTCAGGGATTCCGCGAAAGCGGTTTCCCTGATGGAAAACAAAATTCCTGTTACCATGCCTGCCAGAAACACGAACATGGATGACAGATAACTCGTCATTATTTTTTCCACTTTTTTCACCCCCTTTCTTATATGTTTTTGTAAAAAAACTTGTTTTTGATTTTGGCAAGCCAAACGATGTTTTAATAAAAGCATACATATTAAATTTTGTCAAGTATTTTGCGCTGGCAAGGCATATAGCTTTGACAAAACGCTTTAATACATTTATTTTAAGTAGGTTAATATTATGAGCAAAAAACAAGCGAAACAGCAAAATTCTCAGCCGAATAAAGCCGCGCTGACCGCGAATCACGGAAACGTTATTTTGCGGTTTGACAACGTTTCTTTCAATTACGGCGTTAAGCCAGTTTTTAACGAGGTTAGTTTTGGCGTTCGCGAAGGGGCGAAAATTACCGTGATGGGGCAGAACGGCGCCGGTAAAAGCACTTTATTCGACCTTATAATGTCCGTTCACGCGCCGGAAGAAGGCAATATCCACATTCAAAAAGGTTTGACGATCAGCCAGGCGGCGCAGGTAATGCCGCGCGAAAAACTTAATCTTTCGGTCAGGGAATTTTTTCAGAGCGCTTTTTCCGAAAAAGTATACGACATTGATCCGCGGATAAAAAAAATTCTGGAAGTCGTCCATTTAACCGCGCCGTTTGAGAAAAAAATCAGCGAGCTTTCCGGCGGCCAGCAGGCCAGATTGCTTTTGGCGTACGCGCTTATCCAGAAGCCTGACATTCTGTTGCTTGACGAGCCGACCAATAATTTGGACAAGCAGGGGATAGAGCATTTGACGAAATTTTTGATTGAATACGAAAAAACCTGTTTGGTCATTTCTCACGACGCGAAATTTTTGAACGCTTTCACTCACGGCGTTTTGTATCTTGATTCTTACACGCGCAAGATAGAGTATTACGTCGGCAATTATTTTGACGTGGTTTCCGAAATAACGGCGCGGATAGAGCGCGAACGGATGAAAAACGTCCGTTTGGAGAAAGATATCTCCAACCGCAAAGAACAAGTTAGTTTTTTCGCCCAAAAAGGAGGCCACATGCGCGACGTCGCCAAAAAAATGAACGAGAAAATAAAAGAGCTTGAAGCGCAACTGGTTGAAACCCGCAAGGAAGACAAAACAATCCGCGATTTCGTCATTCCCGCGACGCTTTTTCCGGAGCCGGTGATGACCATCACTTCGGTTTCGGCGATAAAAAACCACAAGCCGGTCGCCAAAAAAGTTAACATCGTTTTAAAAAAAGGAGAGCGATTATTGGTAAGCGGTCCGAACGGCGTCGGCAAGACTTATTTTTTAAACAGCTTGGCAAACGGAACCCCCAAAGGAGTTTCCGTTCTTCCGGGGGCGGAAATCGGCTATTATCGTCAGGATTTTTCCGGTCTTAATATGAACGTTTCGGTTTACAAGGCGTTGTCCGACGTGATGAAAAGCGGTTCCGACGAACAGCTCCGTTCAACGGCGGCGCAGTTTTTGCTGACCGGCGACATTTTAAACAATAAAGTTGAATCGCTTTCCGAAGGGCAGAAAGGATTGCTTTGTTTCAGCCAGTTCGTTCTTCAGCGGCCGGCGCTTTTGATTTTGGACGAGCCGACCAATCACATCAATTTTCGTCATTTGCCGGTCATTGCCCGGGCGCTCAATAAATACGAGGGCGCGATGATTTTAATTTCCCATATGAGCGAATTCGTTGAAGAAGTGAAAGTTACGCAAACGCTTGACCTCGGAGCGCTGTAATTTTTAT
>JASJPP010000037.1:0-7691 GCA_031432155.1 Patescibacteria group bacterium
AAAACCACCCTTAAGGGTGGTTTTGTGGTGCGCCTTGCAGGGATCGAACCTGCGGCCTCTCCGATGTGAACGGAACGCTCTACCACTGAGCTAAAGGCGCTTGTTTGCTTAATTGCCGCGTTAATTAATTATATTAATTATTATAAAAATAAAAAGACGTCCCTAAAAAGACGTTTTTTTATTTGGAATTCATGTTTGATTCTATTGTAATTCCACAACCGCTCCGACTGCTTCAAGTTTTTTCTTAAGCTCTTCGGCGTCTTCTTTTTTAAGACCTTCTTTAACGGCTTTCGGAGCGCCATCAACCAAATCCTTGGCCTCTTTCAAACCGAGACCGGTGGCCTCTTTTACCGCTTTAATGACGTTAATTTTCTGATCGCCGACTGATTTAAGAACGACGTTGAAAGAAGTCTTTTCTTCCGCCGCCGCTCCGGCGCCGGCCGCCGCTCCGGCCGCCATCGGCATCGCCGCCGAAACGCCGAATTTTTCTTCAAACGTTTTTACCAGCTCCGCCAACTCAATCACGGTTAATTTCTCAATTTTTTCGATTATATCGTTAAATTTTTCCGCCATATTTTTTATTTTTTTATTTCGACCATTTTAGCTTTTTCATTCAACACGTATAAAAACATTTTTATCGGCGCCGCCAGCATTCCGGCAACCTGAGCCAGCAACACTTCTCTTGACGGCAGTTTGCCGATCATTTGCACAGTTTCAGCGTCAAGAAAATTTTTCGCGGCAAGATTGTAAGCGCCGAGAATTTTAAATCCTTTTTTCTCAACCGCTTTAAAAAACTTGTAAACAAGAGCGGCGACCTCGGGGATATCTTTGTCGCTGAAAATAGTCGCCAACTGCGACTCGAATCGATTCGGGTCAAAATCAAAACCGCCTTCTTTAAGACTGATGCCTAAAAGCCGTTTTTTAAAAACTTTCAGTTTCGCTCCGCCGGCCATCAAAGATCCGCGCAATTTTTTTAAATCTTCCACCGATGTGCCGCTAAAATCGGTGAAAACCAAAAGCTGGTTATTTTTTAATAACTCGGAAATTTCTTTAATTTGTTCTGTTTTTTGCTGTTTAGTCAACATATAAAAAATAAAAAACGGACTGTTAATCCGCAAACATGAACAAGAAAACTCTCGGCAGGGTTTATACTTCCTCAAAGAAAAATCGGGGAAGAACCTGCTGTCTGCGAATTTACATAAATATAATCCATAAGAAAAGTAATGTCAATAAACGGTAATTTTTACCCCATTAGAACGGAACGTCTCGCGGTTTGCCGCGGAGATAAATGCCGACAGACCCTGGCGAACGCGAAGTTTAATGCTCTTCGTGAAACTTCTAACGGGGTAAATAAAAAAAGTCCGATGCTCCGGCGAATATTTCCGCCGGAACATCAGACCAAAATGTTTTGCCGAGATTTCATTATACGCTCGGCTATTTGCCCATATCTTTTGTTAATCAAAAATCTAGAAAATATCTGCGCCGCTTGCGACGGATTTTTCATTATTTTCCAAACGGAAGCCGGATAAATCAACCTTTTGGCAATGGAAACATCCGACCCGTAAAGAGCGTTCCAAAGCTCAAAAAAGCTTTTTTCCAGCCGCTCCGGCGACATTCGCTTAGGCCGGTAAACCGCGTGCCGGCCGTCATAATGTTCCCAATTATAATCAATTAATATCCCTTCTTTCTCATATCGCCGATAAAGAGCGGTGCCGGGCAAAGGCGTTAAAACATTAATCAACGAAAGTTCAACTTTGTTTTTTGTCAAAAATTCATAAATGTTTTCAAACACTCTTTCGCCGTCTTCTTCAAATCCGACAATCATTCCGGCAATAATGGAAATGCCGGCATCGTGAAACTTTCTTATCTGTTCGGCGAATTTATCCGGCTGATTGAAATTTTTGCCGACGCTTTTCAAACTTTCCCGCGAAACCGATTCAATGCCGATAAACATCGTCAAACAGCCCGAACGCTTCATCAGATCAACTAATCTTGTTGTTTTCCCGTTCAACACAACTGTCTTTTCGATGGTATTTAATGTACACTGGCCGCCCCAACGAAAAGCCGGAAATTCGTCTTTGATTTTCTCCAACTCCAAACAAAGAACGGCAAAATAATTTTTGTCAAAAGCGACGTTGTCGTCCACAAAAGCGATTAAAGATTTTTTATAACGGTCAATCCATCCGTCGTTTTTCGCCACCGAATTTGTCAACATCCCTTTTATCTCGGCCGTGACCGAAGAAACATCTCGAATTCTAAAAACCGGACCGTTGAAAGAAGTTACCGCGCAAAATTCACAATTCAGCGGGCAACCCCTTGTCGCCTGAATGCTACTTTGAACAAGAAACGGCTCGGTATTTAAAACATCGCGGCGGGCCGAAGGAATTTCTTTAGCTTCCGGCCTTAGTGAACGGTATATTTTCTTCAAATTTCCGGATTTTAAATCGCCGATCAAAACAGGCCAGACAAGCTCAGCCTCTTCTAAAACAACAGCGTCGGCAAACGGCGCTATTTCTTTTTCAAACCGCTCGCGATGAAAATCGTAAACTGAAGTAACATGCACGCCGCCCCAAATTACTTTTTTCCCCGTTTCGCGAAAATGCTTCGCGATTTCCGTTGCCCGATTGGCCTTATAAGTCATATTAAGAGAAATCGCCACAACGTCGGTATCTGTATAACGTTTAAAATCCGATTCTTTCAAGGGATCGACTATTTCGTCAATCGCTTCAAAATCAACGTCTTTCGGCGTTAAACCGGCGATCGTCGCCGCGGTCAAGCTGGGAAATCCTATGTAGCTAATGTCTTCCTTGGTGTAGCCTTCGGCTCTGTTAACTTCCGGAATAACAAAGAGAATTTTCACATTAATCACCTCCCTTCATATTGTTATTGTTAAATTATCAAGGTGCCGAATAGATAATTATCATAGCATTTTAGAAAATTATCTCCAACTCGGCGGCTTTTTCTTCCCGCGCCCCCATGACACTTTTTAAATTTCATCGGAGTTCCATCGGGCCTTTTCGCTCCGCACGGGCAAGGATCGTTGCGGCCCGCCTTGGCGGTACCGCCCGGCAAAGAGACCGCCGCCGGAGCCGCGAAAGCGGACTTTTCCGCGGGAGCTTCCATTTTAAAGACGTTGGCGAAAATCAACGCCGCCCAACCGTCAAACAAATTTTTGAAAAAGACATGCGCGGGCCGAAGAAAAATTGGCACATAAAACTTCCGCAAAGTTTGGAAGAAGATTTGATGTTTTTGCAAAGAGAGTACAAGATCACGAAAAAGTAAGAGTGCGTCTCCCGACACGCTCTTACGTATTTTACCTTTGTAGTATTCAAGTTGATAAAATAGCAAAATCGCGCTATAATTAAAGTATTAAACGCATTACTCCTCTATGGAACGCGAATCATTCAAACCAAACATTGAAAGCGAGCCAAGGGAGCAGCCGGAATCTGCGAGACGCTTGCGTTTCGAGAAGGAAAAGCCAGCAATTGAGTCGGCTCCTGTTTATCGCGCTCTTGAACGGAAAAAAGAAAAGGATATTTTGGAGGAATTTACTCCCGAACAACAAGTAGAGATTAAACAGAAACAACAGATACTGTCCTCTTTAGCATATTTTATCGGAAAGGATTTCAAAATTCCTGTCGAGCTTAATGATCCCGGAGCCGGTTGGCACTGGGATTTTCAAAAAAACGTCATTCGGATTGATCCCAGAGACCTGTTGGAAAAACCGATGGACTACCTTCGTTTCGTTATTTCTCATGAAGGGGGGCATCGGAGAATTTCAAGAGCAGACTTCATACCGCCAGATGAATGGAGACAACCCGGATTCTCATTTATGATGAACGCGATAGAAGACCCCCGTGACAATAACTTCGTTGCGGAAAGTTATCCGAAGTTTAGAGAACAGATGAGTCTTGCGTATCAGCAGGATTTGGATTTCGAAGCAAAAGTCAAACAAAAAGCCGGCCAAAAACTCGGCTATCAGCCGCGCTTCATACAAGCCGGTTTTGAATATATCAAGCAATGGTTCAGAGAAGCCGAGGGAAAAGATTTTAAGCTATCCGAAGATTTGCACGAAGAAGTAAGGCGGACGGTACAAGCCACTCTTGCTTCAGCAAATGATTCGTGGCTTAGATATCCATCTCGTCAAGAAGCGGACAACGGCGGCAAGATAAGAGGGAAAAAGGTGGACGGAGAAGCAATGATCAAAGAGTACGCAAAAACCTCTTACGAAATTAACCGTGATGAGGTGTGGCCGGAATTCAAAAAATTGATAGATGCCGACATGGAAGATCAGAAAATGCAGGAGCTTCTGAAAGACATGCAAAAAGGTCAAGAGCGACAAGAAGAAGGTGGCGAGAGTGGGGGTGGTCAAGGCCTACCACAAGAATTAAAAGACAAGCTCACCCCGGAGGAACAACGAGCGTTACAGGAAGCAATTGAACAAGCGATCGATAACGCCAAAAAAGAACAAGAAGAAGCAAGGGCGGGAGGTAAGGAGGCAGGCGAAGCAGAAGAAGCAGTCGAGCCTGTCGAAGGTATGCCTTTTGGGGAAGCAATCGATCTCAAAACTCTCCCCGAAGAACTCAAACAAAAAATAAAAGAGTATATTGAATCACTGCCGGAAGATCAGCAAAAAGAAATTGCCGAAAAAGCCCAAGCCGCTTTCAAAGAATTCGAAGACGCGCTAAACGAGGAATTGCAGGGCAAATTATCCGATAATCCCGAAAAGAAAGCCGAGCGAGGAGAAAAAGAGGGACAGGAACAAGAGAATGCAGGGCAAGCGAGCGTGAGTGCCGGAGAACGCGTTACAACGGGTCAAGTTCAAAAATCTCCAGCCAAAATTCTCGGTGAAAGAGTATTCAGCGAAAAACTTGCAGAGATAGAAAGGGAAGAAAATGCGTATGAAAAATACCGCCGCGAAGTTTTGCCTCTCATTGATCAACTGGAGGCCGAATTGCGGCAGATATTCGTGGACCGCAGAGTAACATCATGGAAAGGCGGTTTTAAAGGCGGCAAGCGTATTGATATTAAAAAACGCATTCAGGAAAAAGCAAAAGACGTGCCGGTAATGGAAAGCCATGCTTGGCAAAGACGGGAGAGGCCGCAAGAAAAAGATTACGCAATCTCATTATTAGTTGACGTATCTGGCTCAATGTACTGGGACGACAAGAGCAAGGAAGCCCTCAAGTCAATTATTGTGCTTGGTGAAGTCCTCAATCGTTTAGGCGTAAATGTGGAGATATTGGGTTTTAACGATGATATGAAAGAGTATCAAACATACGGCGAAGATATGTCAAAGGGCGTTCGGGATCGCATCGGTGAAATCATTAATGACGCCGCAAGTAAACGGTGCAATATGTGCCAAATGGATCACAATGCCAGCGATATTGGCTGGGCGACCGAAGTGGCCGCCGAACGGTTGGCCAAACAAAAAGCGGCGCAAAAATTTTTAATCACCCTTTCAGATTATCAATTTGAAGAATCGCCCAAACACCCGGCTGACAAATACGAGTTAGGCGAAACAATCAAAAAAATCCTGGAGAAAACAGATGCTCATCTGATCGGACTTGGAATTGGCCGCGGCACAGAACAAGTTGAGACATATTATCCAAACAGCATCACCAATGTGAGAGCAAAAGAGATGGCGGGAAAATTGGCAGGGCTTATCAAAAAAGTTATTGCTAATTACGATAAATTTTAATATCATAAAATCAACTTGATAAATACTATGATCTCTCAAGCCAAAACCACAACGTTTCAAGAATTTCTTGCCGTAATCCCCGGTTCAAAGGAGGTCGGTTTGGTAATCGCCAAAAACGAAAAAGAAATCCGAGATTTCTCCCATTCTTTGGATGAAGCCGGCTTTGAGCAAACGGCGGGGGTATTCGATCTATTCAGGTTTCCTAAAGCGTACATGACAATCAACGAAGATGCGGGGAAAGATATTTACGATTTTGTCGTTCAATATCCTACTGGTCAAGTGGAAATTTTCGATAAAGAACGTATGCGTTCCGAGATGCTTTCTCCCGATTATAGTCGTAGCGTCGTTTTGCTGGTCGTCAAAGACGATTTAAATAAATTGCAAACGAAGGGTTTTGATCTGCTTTCCGCTGTCGGCCCGGCTTTTCAATCATAAATATATGCGTTCACCGGAAAGACAATTTAATGCCCTGACTCCAGATCAGGAAAAACAAAGCGAGGCTCCGAAAGCACCAGAAGCCTCGGTCGGAAAAATTCCAATCGCCGAAACGGAAACGGCAGTTTCTTATCTTGGAGTTACTTTAGAGAAAGCGAAAATTTCCGATAGCCCTTTCGTGCCTAAAAGGGAAAAATATGCCGATTATATCAACGATAAAGATTTTGCTCTGCCGTTTCAACGAGATCTCGCCACTGCTTTCTTAAATGGAGATCCGTATCTGGGGGAAGGTGGGACATCATTGGGGAAAACAACCACCGCCAAAAAAATGGCCGCTGAACTCGGCTGGGAAGTCCACTATGCTAATTTCAATGGCGCCACCGACGTGGAAGATTTTATGGGCAGGTATATTCCCAATCCATTCAAAATTGACCGAACAAAAATAACTGATGAGCAATATCAAAAAATCGTTAAACAATGGCGGGCGCATACAGCCGAGATGGATTCAACTGCCTTAGAAGCCAAAGAATATATTTTTGCGGATGGGAAAGTTACAAGCGGATTAAGGCAGGAGGAGGGGAAAATTAAGGTTATTATCCTGGACGAAATCAATGCCGCGTCGCCGAATATTCTCATTCGCCTCCATGAAGTTTTGGACGTGCTCGAACGTGGCGGTGATCTCGTCCTTTCCGAGGATGCCTCGGAAGCGGTTGCGGTCGATAAAAACAAAACAAAGATTGTCGCATTTATGAATCCTCCAGGTAAAAAATATATTGGTTTGGGATCATTGAGTCCCGCGCAGCTCCGGCGCTGGGTCTATCAAAAATTACCATCCGAACTTCCCGATGAAGCTTTCAAATATGCGACCAAGTCATTGTTTTTTGGGGAAAAAGAAAAGTTGTCACAGAAAATAGATCCCGAAATATTTTTGCAGTCGCGCGAACAGGTTTTAACCGAGGAGCAATTGGAAGAAATACCTGGCATACACGAGGTAGAGGAAAAATTTGAGGAATTTCACAAAGCGGCTAAAGAACTTCTTAAAAACAGAAAAATTGCGGAAGATCAGCCCCAACCGCTCACTTATGACGATCGCATGGAGCCCCGCCGTGTCAGAGATTTTGTTTTGCGGTTTTATAACGGCGACGTGAGCGAAACTTTCCAGCGTGCATTGCAATATTATTATGCAAACAAACTTGAGAGCGATGCAGACCGAGAAAAACTCGGAGAATTGATTCGGTTAGTGGAATATAAACCGAAAGCGGCTGAATCTAAACGCAAGGGACCCGAAAGAAAAACGAAAGAGGAGCCAAAAAAGAAACCCGAAACGGGACCCGAAACAAGGCTCGAGGGCGCGGTTGCTGAACGAAAAGAGGCCGAGGAAATGGGACTCGGTGAAAAAACGGAAACCGACCCAGAATTTCTTGAACGCTTTGAAAAAAAATCCCTTAACTACATTGAGCGCCTTCTCTCGCAAGGCGCCGACCAGGCCTATGTCGCACAAGGCCTTGCCGGCCTTGATTCAGACCGCGCGTGGGCAATACGCGAGAAACTTCTC
>JASJPP010000038.1:0-2782 GCA_031432155.1 Patescibacteria group bacterium
TGTTAATTTTAATATTTTAAATTATGAACACTAAAAAAAATGGACAAGTGATGATTTTGACGGTTTTGGTGATGGGCGGCGTTATTTTGAGCGCGTCCGCCATTATCGGCTACCTGACTTTTTCAAAATTAAGACAGGCCGGCGATTTCAGTAAATCTGCAAAGGCGATTTTCGCGGCGGATACCGGAATTGAATGGGAGCTTTATAAATATTTTCGCGACGCGACTTATCCAAAGCCGGTTTTTAACAATAACTCCGATTTTGACAGCGTTAATAACGGCGTGACGATTAAATCAATAGGCAGTCACATCAACGTTTTAAGGGCTTTTGAAATGCAGTTGGCGGGGGCGACCACGACTCTGCCCGCGTTGCCGAACTAATCGGCCGATAGAAATCAACGATCAGATGGATAAAGAAGAAATCAAAAAGCGCGTAGAGCGGCTTAAGAAAATTATTGATCATTATCGTTATCTTTATCATGTTTTGGATCGTCAGGAAATTTCCGAGGCGGCTTTGGATAGTCTTAAAAAAGAACTTTTTGATCTTGAAAACAAATTTCCCGATTTGATTACTCCCGACTCGCCGACCCAAAGAGTCGGCGGACGGCCGCTTAAAGAATTCAAAAAAGTTCGGCATGAAACGCCAATGCTTTCTTTCAACGACGCTTTTTCCGAAGATGACATGCGGGATTGGCTGGAGCGCGTTGAAAATTATCTCGGAAAAAAATTGGGCGAAATTGATTTTTATTGCGAGCTCAAAATCGACGGTTTGGCCATCGAGCTTGTTTACGAGAACGGCGTTTTAACGGAAGGATCAACCAGGGGCGACAGCGCTATCGGAGAAGACATCACTCAAAATTTAAAAACCATCGAGGCGATTCCCTTGAAACTGGAGAACGCCCCGCGACACTTTGTCGTTCGCGGCGAAGTTTTTATTTCCAAAAAAGAATTTGAGCGGATTAACAAAGAACAGGCGAAAAAGGGATTAAAAATTTTCGCTAATCCCCGCAATATGGCGGCCGGATCGGTGCGTCAGCTTGATCCCAAAATCGCGGCTTCCCGCGGCTTGGATTCTTTCGTTTACGATATTATCGGCGATTTCGGTTTGAAAACTCACGAAGAAAAGCACGCGATGCTTCATAAACTGGGATTTAAAACCAATATTCACAATCGTTCCGTCAAAAATTTGAAAGAAATTTTTGAATTTCGCGATTACTGGGAAAAACATCGCGACAAGCTTTCTTATGAAATTGACGGCGTTGTGGCGATTATCAACGACAATAAAATTTTTGAATCCGCCGGAGTTGTCGGCAAAGCGCCGCGGGCCGCCGTCGCTTATAAATTTTCTCCCAAAGAAGCCGTAACTGTTGTTGAAAGCGTCAAGATTCAAATAGGCCGAACCGGTTCTTTGACGCCGGTGGCGGTTTTAAAGCCGGTGGAAGTCGGCGGCATTAAAATCAGCCGCGCCACTCTTCATAATTACGATCAGATAAAAAAAATCGGCCTTAAAATCGGCGATACGGTCATTGTTTCGCGGGCCGGCGACGTCATTCCGCAAATCACCGGGGTTTTGGAAGATTTACGGACAGGCAAGGAAAAAGAATTTAAAATGCCGTCTTATTGCCCGATTGACGGTTCGGAAATCGTTCGGGAAGGCGTTTTTTATCGCTGTTCCAATTCTAAGTGCGGCGCCAGAAATCGGCAATTTTTGCGGCATTTTGTCGCCAGAGCGGCTTTTGACATCCGCGGATTGGGAGGAAAAATCATTGACCGTTTTTTGGACGACGGATTGATTTCCGACGCCGCCGATATTTTTGAATTGAAAGAGGGGGATATATCCGCGCTTCCGCGTTTCGGCGAAAAATCCGCCAAAAATATCGTCGGTGAAATTCAGAACAAAAAAACCGTTTCTTTGGCGCGGTTTATTTACGGCTTGGGAATTTTACATGTCGGAGAAGAAACGGCGCAATTGCTTGCTGCGCAAGTAATTGCCAAAATCAAAAATCCCCGCCTGCCAACACGAAACGGCGGGCAGGAAACCTTAAAAATCAAAATTAATGAAATTTTGAAAATTTTTCAAAATTATTTTATGGAAGATTTACAAAAAATTCGCGATGTCGGTCCGAAAGTCGCTCAAAGCGTTTATGATTGGTTTCATAGCGAAAGAAACGTTAAATTTTTGGAAAAACTGGAAAAAGCGGGGATTAAAATTCAACATCAAACCTCAAATCTTAAATCTCAAAAATTGAGAAATAAAACTTTTGTTTTAACGGGAAGCATGGAATCAATGAGTCGCGAGAAAGCCAAAGAAAAAATTCGCGAGCTGGGCGGCGACGCAAGCGAAGGCGTGAGCAAAAAAACCGATTATGTCGTTGCCGGCGTTGAGCCGGGCTCCAAACGTGAAAAGGCAAAGCGGCTCGGCGTGAAAATTATTGATGAAAAGGAGTTTTTGAAGATGATTGAATAAAACGAATAAAAACACTACAATGCTTTAATATGCCAACGCCGATAGACGAAAAAACGTTAAAGCGCCTGGAAGAGCTGGCGCGGATTGAAATAAAAAGCGATGCCGAAAACAAATTACTGAAGGATTTACAAAAAATTCTTGAGTATTTTGAGGAGCTTAAAACGATTGATACGGAAAACGTTGAGCCGATGGCCGGCGGAACGGTTGAAACGAATGTTTTTCGCGAAGATAAACCAAGCGATAAACGGCAAACCGCAAGCGACAGGTTAATTGAGCAATTTCCGGAAAAAGAAAACGGTTTTTTAAAAGTGCCGGC
>JASJPP010000038.1:2882-8338 GCA_031432155.1 Patescibacteria group bacterium
AATAATGAATAATGGAAATTAATAATTTAACCATCGGAAAATTTCACGAGGGTTTGCTTAAAAAACAATTTTCCGCTTTTGAGGCAACCGAAGCTTTTTTTAATCGTATCGGTGAAAAAGACGGGGAAATCGGCGCTTATTTAAGATTGACGAAAGATCTCGCGTTTTCGCAGGCGAAAAAAGCGGACGCCGATATCGCCGAAGGGAAAAAAACGGGGATTTTAGCCGGCGTTCCTCTGGCGATTAAAGACAATATTTTGATTGAAGGCGAGCCGGCGACGGCGGCTTCAAAAATTTTGGCCAATTACCGCGCGGCTTACGACGCGACGGCCGTTAAAAAATTAAAAGACGGCGGCGCGGTTTTTTTGGGCAAAACCAATATGGACGAGTTTGCGATGGGGTCTTCCACGGAGAATTCGGTTTTCAAGATCACCAAAAACCCCCGCGACTTGGAAAGAGTGCCCGGAGGATCTTCCGGCGGTTCGGCCGCGGCCGTGGCCGCGGATATGTGCGTGGCGGCTTTGGGGTCCGACACCGGCGGTTCCATCCGCCAGCCAGCCGGTTTTTGCGGGGTTGTCGGGCTTAAACCGACTTATGGATCGGTTTCGCGCCACGGATTGATTGCTATGGCCTCTAGTTTAGATCAGATCGGAACGCTGACTAAAACCGTTGAAGACGCCTCCATTTTATTTAAAGCGATTGCCGGAAAAGACGAAATGGACGCCACTTCCGTCAATTATCAATCGCAAGTCGATTATCGGCCGGAAAACGTCAAAAAATTAAAAATCGGTTTGCCGAAAGAATATTTCATAGAGGGAACCGATAAAAACGTTTTGGCGGCGATAAACGGCGCGATTGAAAATTTAAAATCTTTAAAAATGGAATTTAAAGAAATCAGTCTGCCGCGCACCAAATACGCTTTGTCGTGTTATTACATTATTATGCCGGCGGAAGTGAGCGCGAATTTGGCGAGGTTTGACGGCATCAGATATTCACGAATCACAAATCATGAATCGCGAATCATGAATTTAATGGACAGTTATTTAAAAAATCGCGGCGAGGGATTTGGCAAGGAAGTGAAACGCAGAATTATTTTGGGAACTTTTGTTTTGTCGTCCGGATATTACGACGCTTATTACGCCAAAGCGCAGAAAGTCAGACGACTGATTAAAGAAGATTTTGACAGGGCTTTTGAGGATGTTGACGCGATTTTGACTCCGGTTTCTCCGACCACGGCTTTTAAAATAGGAGAAAAAACCGATGATCCGCTGGCGATGTATCTTTCCGACATTTTCACCATTCCGGTGAATTTGGCCGGATTGCCGGCGTTGTCGTTGCCGGCCAAAACCGACGGCTTGCCCGTCGGGTTTCAGCTGATCGGCAAGCCGTTTCGCGAAGCCGATATTTTAGGCATAGGCCGATTTTTTGAAGAATCTGGCCGGAAAAGCTGATTTTTATCATGACGGAAATAATTTTGATAATTATTTTAATAACTCTTATCGCCGGTTTGGCGGCGATTTTTTGGCTGATCAGGAATTTTTTAAAAAAACCGGAAGACAGCGGCAATCAGCCGATGCTTCTCATCCAAAGCCAGATAAACGAAATTACTCGCACTCTCGATCGTAAGTTGGGCGAATCAACGAAAATTCTTCAGCAGCAGTTCGGCGAAAGCGCGAGAATCATCCGTGAAATTACGACTGAATTGACTAAAGTCGGCGAAGGCCAGAAGCAGGTGGTGGATATCGCCAAACAGCTCGAGAGTCTTCAGGATATTTTGAAAAATCCGAAACAGCGCGGGGTTTTGGGCGAATATTATCTGGAAACCGTTTTAAAAAACGTTTTGCCGCCCGGAAGTTTTCAGATGCAGTACGAATTTAAAGACGGCACGATTGTTGACGCCGCGATTTTCGTCAAAGACAAAGTCATCCCGATTGATTCCAAATTCAGCCTGGAAAATTACAATCGCTTGCTGGAAACGAAAGACGAAGCCGAACAAAAACGTCTGGAAACGGCGTTCCGCGACGATTTGAAAATGAGAATTGACGAGACCGCCAAATACGTCAAACCCGAAGAGGGGACGATGGAATTCGCTTTTATGTTTATTCCGGCCGAGGCGGTTTATTACGATTTGCTTGTCAATAAAATCGGCGCGGTAAAATCCAGTACGCGCGATTTGATTCAATACGCCGCCGGCGAGAAAAAAGTGATGATTGTTTCTCCGACGACCTTTCTGGCTTATCTTCAGACGGTTCTTCAGGGGTTGAAAGCTTTACAGATTGAAGAATCGGCCAAAGAAATAAGAAAACGGGTGATGGAGCTGGGCAAGCATCTGGCAAGTTATGAAACCTACATGAAAAAACTCGGCGTTCATTTGGGCACTTCGGTCAATATGTACAATTCCGCTTACAAGGAATTGGGCAAAATAGATAAAGACGTTTTGCGGATCTCGGGAGAAGCGGCCGGCATTGAACCGACGGCGCTGGAAAAGCCCCAGGAGGAAGAATAATTTTTACTTGCCATTTTTATTTTTTTGTGGTAAATTATTTTTGTTCGTTGATAATTTGATAAACCGCTAATAAACCCAATAAACAGAGGAGGTTTCAGATGAAAATTCTGGTTGTTGACGATGACAAATCAATTAGAGAATTCTTCGAAATTTTTTTGAAAGAGGGGGATGTTATTTTTGCCGCCACCGGCAACGAGGCGAGAAGAATGATTTTAGAAAATGGAAGCCTCGATGTCATTATTACAGATTTAAGAATGCCTTCGGCTCCTGATGGGCCGATCAGGGTGAATGAGGGGATTGAGATCGTACGTTTTGCTCGGCTCGCCGGAAGGCGATGCCGAATTATTCTAATGTCCGGCGATTTGACGGACATTGACGCGACGATCGCTCAGGCGGCTGGCGCGGACTTTATTATCTCCAAGCCTTTTCAGATTGGCGAGCTGAGACATATTCTCGGCACCGTCAAAAAAAACGGCGGATAAAAAGGAGGAAAATGAAATGACAAAGCCCCTCGTTTTGGTAGTTGAGGATTGTGATTTGCAAAGAGAATTGTTAAGGGATTGTTTGATTGAAATTCACGGCTGCGAAGTAATATGCAGCTGTGACGGAGAAGAAGGGATTTGTAAAATAAAACAAGAAGGGGAAAAAATTATGGTTGTCTTGAGCGACCTTCGTATGCCCAGAAAAAACGGGCTGGAGGTCGTCAGGTTTATTAAAAAGAATTTTCCAGAGATCAAGGCAATTATTATGACCGCTGACCCTATTTGGATGGTTAAAGAAGCGGTTATTGACGCCGGAGCCGATGAACTGCTTCAAAAGCCGTTCGATATCGATGATCTTGCTCGCCTTATCAACGGATTAAAGGAGGCGAGGCTAACCTCGTGATTTTTTCCGGAATTTTGAGCATTGCGCGGCTTTTGCGCAATGCTCTTTTTATTGTGCTATTGACAAATCATTTTTTGTTTCTAAAATATAAATTACCTATGAATTTAAAACCTCTTTCCAATCATCTTTTTATCGAGCCGATTGAAGAAGAAAAAATCACCAAATCGGGGATTGTTATTCCGGAAACCGCGGAAAAAGAAAAACCGATTAAAGGAAAAGTGGTCTCCGTCGGCCCCGGCAAGTTGAATGAAAAAGGCGAAAGAATCGCAATGACGGTTAAAATCGGCGATACGGTTTTGTTCAAAAAATACGGGCCGGATGAAATTGAAATTGACGGCAAAAAATATCTGGTCGGAGACGAAGACGACATATTGGCGATTATTGAATAATCAAATTAAGTTATTAAATTATATTATGGCGAAACAACTTTTATTTAACGAAAAAGCGAGAACCGCCCTTAAAAAGGGCGTTGATAAATTGGCCGACGCGGTCAAGGTTACTTTGGGGCCGCGGGGACGGGCCGTAATTTTGGGCAAGAGCTACGGCGCGCCGATTATCACGAGAGACGGCGTTACTATCGCCAAAGAAATCGAGCTGGAAGATAAAATTGAAAATATCGGCGCCGAACTCATAAAAGAGGTGGCTTCCAAAACAAACGACGTGGCCGGCGACGGCACCACAACCGCCACCTTACTTGCTCAAACGATAATAAATGAAAGTTTAAAGAGCGTCACTTCCGGAGTTGATCCGATCGGCATTCAGGAGGGAATCCAAAAGGCCTATGACGCCGTTTTGGAAAATCTGAAAAATCTTTCCCAGAAAATCAGCGGCAAAGAAGAAATCGCGCAGGTAGCCACCATTTCCGCCCGCGACGAAGGAGTGGGCGACTTAATCGCCGACGTTATTGAAGCAGTCGGCAAAGACGGAGTGGTAACAGTTGAAGAATCTCAAACCATCGGTCTTTCAAAAGAACTGGTGGAGGGCCTGCAATTTGACCGCGGTTATATTTCGCCTTATATGGTTACCAATCCAGAAAAAATGGAGGCGGTTTTGGAAAATCCCCATATTTTGGTAACGGACAAGAAAATTTCTTCCATTAACGATCTTCTGCCTCTTTTGGAAAAACTTGTGGCGGCCGGCAAAAAAGAGCTGGTGATTGTCGCCGAGGAAGTGGAAGGAGAAGCTTTGGCGACTTTGGTCGTCAATAAGATCAGGGGAATTTTCAGCGTTTTGGCCGTTAAAGCGCCCGGATTCGGCGACAGAAAAAAAGAAATGCTGGAAGATATCGCCGTTGTGACCGGCGCGGATTTTATTTCGGAAGACATCGGTCGCAAACTGGAAAGCGTTGACGTAAATTCGTTGGGACAATCTCATCGCGTAATTTCTACCAAAGACAATACGACGATTGTCGGCGGCAAGGGCTCCAAAGAAGAAATTGAAAAAAGAGTCAATCAGATTAAATCCCAGATTCAGAAAACCGATTCGGATTTTGACAAAGAAAAGCTTCAGGAACGTTTGGGTAAATTGTCCGGCGGCGTGGCGGTGATTCGCGTAGGCGCGGCCACCGAAGTGGAACAAAAAGAAAAACAGCACCGGATAGAAGACGCCGTGGCGGCGACGAAGGCCGCGATTGAAGAGGGAATAGTGCCCGGCGGCGGAGTGGCGTTAGTCAGAACCGCCAAAGCCGTCAAGGAATTGATCGATAAGTTTGATAAAGACCAGTTGCCGCAGATTGTCGGCGCGAAAATCGTTTTGGAAAGCGTTTACGCGCCTTTGAAGCAAATCGCTGAGAACGCCGGTTATAACGGTTCGGTGGCGCTGGACAAGGTTTTGGCCGGCGAAGGCGATTTTGGATTTAACGCCGCCACCGGCAAATATGAAAATCTTATCAAAGCCGGCGTTATTGATCCGACGAAAGTTACGCGTTCGGCTATGCAAAACGCCGTTTCCGTCGCTTCAATGCTTTTAATCACCGAAGCGGTGGTGGCTGATATTCCGGAGCCGAAAGAAAAGCCGAATCACGGCCATTCGGGGATGGGGATGGGGGAATATTAAAATTAAATTT
>JASJPP010000039.1:0-26070 GCA_031432155.1 Patescibacteria group bacterium
AATTCCCGCCCCGCCCTCGCTTTCGCCGCCGCTTGACATTCTAGCTAGTCCGATAAGCAACAATACTAATATAATCTTAGTGACTTATATTCTACCACATACTTATTTTATTCACAATGATATACAGTGTATAGTGTCGATATGTATGAAAAATAACAACTTATCAAAATTCGGTCAGCGATTAAGAGAGTTACGGAAGAAACAGGATATTTCGCAAGGCAAGTTATCAGGGGCTACAGGACTGCATCGGACTTATATTAGCGGTATTGAGCGAGGCATTAGAAACCCATCGCTTAAAAATATCCAAAAACTAGCGCACGCACTAAAGGTTAGCCCGAAAGAATTTTTTAATTAAAATGAAATTTTCTGTCATTACCAATAAATGGGCAAATTTCTATTTTTTTGTTCAGAACCTTTCCGAATGGCATTTCAGTAATAGAAAAGATTACAATATCTTATGGCGCGGGGAACTTGGACAATTCTCGTTAGAAGAAAAAATCGCCCTTTCGAAATTTAAGAAGATTCAACTGCGATATCCGTTTGGAAAATCCTATTTGGGGCGTCAATTTTTTCTTGAAGAAAATCCCTGGATAGTTTTAGACAAAAAATTATTGCCCGAAGATTTTACCAATCTTAAAGATATTTTTTCTTTGCTGGAGAAAAAATTTGATGCCTTCTATAACAAAGAACTTGTTCTTCTAAAGAAATGGCAGATCACACTTCAAAAAGAATTGAGTAATAAGAATTTAATAACCGCGATTAATATGACCCTCGGGAAATTATACGATGTATTTCCGCTTTCCAAAGATATTACCATCTATCTTCTGCCATCCAGCGAAAGTCATTCCGGCGGGACGGGTGGGGTTATAGATGATATAAGCATAAATCTGGAAATCTCGCGTTCCCCTTTAAAGAAAGTGAATCATGCAGTAGGAATTATCTGGCATGAAATTATCCATCTCTATTTTGAGAGACAGTCTTTTCTTGCTCGAGTGAGTAAAAAATATCCAGATGATCCGGATGCGGTAAATCTTATTAAGGAAGTGGTAGCTAGTTCGCTTTTTCCGAACGGCGCTCTCGGCATAAAATTTTTAAACATCAAAAGCGGTTTATTGAATACTAAAATACCTCAAAAATATACTGAAAAAATCCTAATACTAACCAATAAATATGTTGAGACGGATAGACCATTCGACGACGAGTATATGGAAACAATTTACAGTTTAGTTTCTGAACTAAAAGGAAATTTAAAATAGAAAAGGGCTTACCAGAAATTTCTGGTAAGCCCGTAAGGCGCTATTTGGGCGGTGGCCCGCCGATATCTTCCCAGTTTGGGAAGTCGGGGCCGTTGTCCCAGTCCGGCCAGTTGTCCCAGCCGGTCGCCGATTCCTGTCTTGCTTGGTAGGCTTCCATCGGCAGATCGTTGCTCGGACGTTTTTCTGACCGTTTGAGCGCGCCGTCGATCGCGTTTCTCTTTGTGTTTTCCATTTTCCTTTTCCTTTCTGCCTTTTAGGCGGTTTGTGTTGCGGGAATGTATTTTTGTGCCTCAACCTTCTCCTTAAGATAAGCAAAGACGGCCTTTCTCGTTTCGCAGTAGTAGTATTTCCCTCGAGTCCCGCCGACTCTATGTATGGTGCATCCGTTATAGCAGGCTTTCTGCCATTCACAGACGGCACAGTCAGGATGGAGAGAATTTATATCCTCTGCGTATTTCAACCTTGTCGAACCGTTCAGGATTTCCAACAGAGATTGTCGTGATAGGTTTCCGAACAAAAGCTCGGGACGATTGGAGAGTCGATCGCACGGATAAACTCTGCCGTCATACTCAAGACAGAAGAAACCCGTGCAAGAACCGTTGAAGATGCAGTTCGGCGCTCTTTTACCCGATACGCCTGAGATGAAGTTTTCTATTTCGCGCACACGAAGATCGGAGTCGTCCTGGGCCAGCCAAAGGTCGATGTAGGTCTTGATAAACTGTGTCAGTTCCTCATTCATGATTGTCTGGCCAAGCATCGCCTTATTTATTCCGGCCACATCGAGATAGTCGTTGACTCCCCAACTTTTTATACCAAGGATATTAACAAAGAAATTGAAATTTTCCTTGGCGCGAGGGACGTTGTCGTGAGTCAGAGTCTGGATAATTCCTGGTTCTATGCCGTGACGGCGGAGTATTTCAATTCCCCGCATAACACGATTGAAAGAACTTCCCCCTCCGTGGCTCAGGCGGAAATGATCGTGACTCTCCTTGTCACCATCCAAACTCACGCCCACTCTAAAGTCATGTGCCCTGAAAAACTCTGCCCATGCATTATCAATAAGAGTGGCGTTAGTCTGGATTGTGTTTTGGATTATCTGACCATCTCTGAGATTCTTCGCCTGAATATCCACAATCTTCTTGAAGAAGGGCAACCCGGCCAGTAGCGGTTCTCCGCCATGCCAGATGAAGATGAGGCGTCCCGTGAAAAGCCCCATGTACTGGGCAAGGAACTTTTCAAGCAACTCATCTTTCATCATACGACGAGTAAGCTGATCTTTTGTATTGTAGAAACAATACTGACAGCGAAGGTTGCAGAAATCACCCACTACCTTGATGATCGGGACCATCACCTTGAGCGGTGAAGTAAGAATAACTAACTTGGCCATCTTTTCACCTCCTTTCTGTTTGAAGTTTTAAAGGAACTGTGCTTGAATAAGTACTAAATCGAACTAGCTAGAATGTCAAGCGGCGGCGAAAGCGAGGGCGGGCAAAATCCCCCTCCTTCATTTTTTCCGCCTTGAGGTTTTAAATATTTGATTTTGCTTTTTTCTAAAATGTCGGGCTGCCGGGAATTGAACCCGGGTCGCACCCACCCCAAGGGTGTATACTGCCGTTATACTACAGCCCGTTAAAATTTTGGTTAAAAAAAATCAAACCTGTTTTTAACGGCTCGAGGCTGATTTTTTTATGCATTTCGCGCACGCTAAAATCCGCTTGCCGGAAGGAAGCTTTGTTTTTTGGAGATTCGGGTATTTTCTTTTTTTGCCGGTCGGGTTATACTTACCGCGCAACTTTTTTCGGGCATTCCGGACAATGGAACCTTTGTCGCAAATTTGGCATTTTTTCATGACAATATTCAGTATTTATCATTAAGTATTCAGTGTCAAGCAATTTATGGAGAATATCAATCTGAAAATTTTTTTGTATATCATTATCGTCGCTTCGGCGGTTTTTCATGAATTCGCCCATGGCTGGTCGGCTTAC
The DNA here is from genome assembly GCA_031432155.1 of Patescibacteria group bacterium. Classification (GTDB taxonomy): domain Bacteria; phylum Patescibacteriota; class Minisyncoccia; order UBA6257; family UBA9933; genus JASJPP01. The sequence continues at coordinate 3,242 of JASJPP010000039.1, forward strand.
CGTTTGGGCGATTCAACCGCCAAAAACGCGGGCCGGCTTACTTTAAATCCCATTGTCCATCTTGATCCGTTTGGCACGGTTATTTTGCCTTTGTTTCTTCTTTTTACTTCGGGCATTTTTCTCGGGTGGGCAAAACCGGTGCCGTATAATCCTCATAATTTAAGAGATCAAAAATACGGCTCTTTGAAAGTCGGCATTGCCGGTCCGGCTGCCAATCTGATAATCGCTTTGATTTTGGGGTTATTTTTGAGATTTTCCGGTTATTTTATCGCTGCCGGAATTTTACCCTTTATTTTTTTTCAGTTTTTGGCGCTGATTGTTTATATCAATATCTTTCTGGCTTTGTTTAATTTGCTGCCGTTTCCGCCGCTGGACGGCTCAAAGGTTTTTGCCGATCTTTTTCCTAAGCAATGGCGTGTTTTTGAACAAATCGGTTTCGTCGGAATTTTTCTGGCGCTTGTTTTGGCCTTTTTCTTTCTTCCGTCGGCGGCCGATTTCTTTTTTTGGATAATTACCGGCAAGGGTTTTTCTTTCTGAAAATAATTGTTGACAAATCGTTTTTTCTTTTGTTATGCTGTATAAGCTTGCGATTTTTCGTAAGCCTTTTGTTATATGCCGACAATCAGTCAGTTAATAAAAAGAAAAAGAAAAAATACCGGCAAGAAATCAAAATCGCCGGCCATGGGCTTGTATTTCAACACCATTAAAAACAAGCCGGTTTATTCAAACTCGCCTTTTAAAAGAGGCGTTTGCTTGAAGGTTTTTACCACCACGCCGAAAAAACCCAATTCGGCTTTGAGAAAAGTCGCGAGGGTGCGTTTGACCAACGGCATGGAAGTGACCGTTTATATTCCGGGCGTAGGCCATAATCTCGCGGAACATTCGGTTGTGATGATAAGGGGCGGCAGAGTAAAGGATTTACCCGGAGTGCGTTATCATATCGTTCGGGGCGTTTTAGACACCACCGGCGTGGAAAACCGTAAACAGGAAAGAAGCAAATACGGAGCGAAAAAATCAAAATAATCATGAGAAAAAAACGCAAATATAAAAAAAATCATCAGCCGGATTTTCAATACGATAGCGTTGCCGTCGGACGGTTTATTAATTATTTGATGAAAAAAGGCAAAAAATCGGTTGCCGAAAAGGTTTTTTACGAAACTTTCAACGATATCAAAAAAGAAACTAAAGAGGAACCGTTGGCGATTTTTGAAAAAGCCATTGAAAACGTTTCTCCGATGATTCAGGTCGTTTCGCGGCGGGTCGGCGGCGCCAATTATCAGATACCGGAAGAAGTGCGGCCCGAAAGGAAGTTTTTTTTGGCCTGCCGCTGGCTTATTGAAGCGGCCGGTTCGCGCAAAGGAAAACCGATGTCGGTCAAACTGGCCGAAGAAATAATCGCGGCTTCCAAAAACGAAGGCGCCGCGATCAAAAAGAAACAAAACGTTCATAAGATGGCGGAAGCCAACAGGGCGTTCGCTCATTTCGCGAGAAGATAAAATATGCGTCAATACCCATTAGAAAAATACAGAAATATAGGCATCATAGCTCATATTGACGCCGGCAAAACCACCGTTTCCGAACGGATTCTTTTTTATACCGGCATTTCGCATAAAATCGGCGAGGTTCACGAAGGCGAAGCGACAATGGATTGGATGGAACAGGAAAGAGAAAGAGGCATCACTATCACGGCCGCGGCCACCACTTGTTTTTGGAAGCCGACTGTTGGCGGCGACGAACATCGCATCAATATCATTGATACTCCGGGCCATATTGATTTTACCGTTGAAGTTCAGCGGTCGTTAAGAGTTTTGGACGGCGGAGTGGTTGTATTTGACGGGGTTGCCGGCGTGGAGCCGCAATCGGAAACCGTTTGGCACCAAGCCGACAAATTCAACGTGCCGAGAATTTGTTTTATCAACAAGCTGGACAGAATGGGCGCCAGTTTTGAAAAATCTTTCCGTTCCATTTTGGATCGGCTTACCAGCAAAGCCGCGGCCGTTCAACTGCCGATCGGCGCGGAAGCCAATTTTGAAGGCGTTATTGATTTATTAAAAATGAAAGCGTATTTTTTTGAGGGTGAACACGGTGAAAAGATTATTGAAAAAGAAATACCCGATTCTTTAAAAGAAGAAGCTCGGCAAAAAAGAACTGTTTTGGTGGAAAAAATTTCGGAAACAGACGAGGATTTAATGGGTAAATATCTGGATGGAAAAGAAATTGAAATCGCCGAACTGAAAAAAGCCCTGAGAAAAGCCGTGATTAATTATGAAATTGTGCCGGTATTCTGCGGTTCGGCTCTTAAAAACAAAGGCGTTCAGTTGGTGCTTGACGCCGTTTTGGATTATCTGCCTTCGCCTCTTGATTTGGAAATTATCAAGCCGGTTAAGGGAACGCATCCCAAAACCGGCGAGGAAATCATCCGTTTGCCCAAAGACGATGAGCCGTTAACGGCTCTGGCTTTTAAAATCGCCAGCGATCCTTACGTCGGCAATCTGACTTTTTTCAGGATTTACAGCGGAATTTTAAAGCGGGGGACTTATGTTTTAAATCCGGCAAGCGGCGAAACGGAACGCGTCGGTCGGATTCTTAGAATGCACGCCAATCAACGGGAAGAAGTTGAAGAGGTGTATGCCGGCGATCTCGGCGCGCTCGTCGGGCTGAAAAAAACTTCCACCGGCGACACTTTGTGCGACGCGGACAATCCGATTGTTTTGGAAAGAATGAGTTTTCCGGAACCGGTGATTTCGGTAAGAATCGAGCCGAAGACCAAAGCGGATCAGGAAAAAATGGGTATCGCCATGAGGCGGTTGGCCGAAGAAGATCCGACATTCAGGATTTCCGGAGATCCCGATACCGGAGAAACGATTATTTCCGGAATGGGCGAGCTTCATCTGGAAATTTTAGTTGACAGAATGAAAAGGGAATTTGGAGTGGAAGCCAATGTCGGCCGGCCGCAGGTGGCTTACAAGGAAACGATTAGGGGCGAGGCCGAAGCCGAAGGAAAATATATCCGTCAATCCGGCGGCCGGGGGCAATACGGCCATGTTTGGCTGTCGGTTAAAAATCTGGAAAGAGGAAAAGGTTTTGTTTTTGCCAATAAAATCAAAGGCGGAATCATTCCTCAGGAATTTATTCCGGCTGTTGAAAAAGGGGTTAAAGAATCGCTTGTCAAAGGCGTTTTGGCCGGTTACCCGACGATTGACATAGAGGTTTCTCTTTTTGACGGTTCTTTTCACGAAGTTGATTCTTCGGAAATCGCTTTTAAAATCGCGGCTTCAATGGCCCTGCAAGAAGGAATTAAAAACGCCAAACCGGTTTTGCTTGAGCCGATTATGAAGGTTCAGGTGATCGTTCCCATGGAATTTATGGGAGACATCACCGGCGACATTAACGCGAAGCGTGGTCGGATTGAAGCGATTAACGACCGCGGAAACATCAAGGTGATTGACGTAAAAATTCCTTTGGCGGAAATGTTCGGGTACGCGACCAAATTAAGGTCGATGACTCAGGGCCGCGGAAGTTTTACGATGGAATTTGACAATTACGAAGAAGTGCCCAAAAATATTGAGGCGGCGATTATTGAAGGAAAAAAATAAACTATGGATTACACTATTGACGCGACAAATAAAAAAATCGGGCGTTTGGCTTCGGAAATCGCTTTAATTTTACAGGGAAAGAAAAATCCTAAATACGAGCCGCGGCTTGAAGGAGAAGACAAGGTTATCGTTAAAAACATAGATAAAGTTGAAATAAGCGCCGCGAAGAAAAAACAAAAAACTTATTTTCGTCATACCACTCAAATCGGCCATTTGAAAAAGCAAACCATGGAGCAACTTTGGCAAAAAAAGTCCGCCCGACTGAACGACAGCAGTCATTCGGGCGGGGGCCCGGCCGAGATTTTGCGCCGGAGCGTGAAAGGAATGCTGCCTAAAAATAAATTGGCGAAAAAAAGAATGAAGCGGCTTGTTATGGAATAATTTAATTATCTTTATGCCTAAAAAAACTTCAGAAACAAAAAAAACTGAAAAAGAAACGCCAGCCAAAAAAGAGCGTTATTTTGAAGCGGTCGGCCGGCGAAAAACTTCGGTGGCAAGAGTCCGGCTTTTTACAAAAAAAAATGGCGTAGAAATAAACGGCCGTGACCTTCCCGATTATTTTCCGGTTCGCCGTTTTCAAAACGCCGCTTCCGCTCCTCTTGAAAAAATGAAAATCAGCGACAAACTGGGAGCGGTGATAAAAGTAAGCGGCGGCGGAATGACTGGACAGGCCGAAGCCGTTTGCCTTGGCATTGCCCGGGCGTTGCTTAAATTCAACCCCGAGTTTCAAAAAAGATTGCGCCGTTTGGGTTATCTTACGCGCGATTCCCGAATGGTTGAGCGCAAAAAATACGGCTTAAAAAAAGCGCGCCGCGCTCCGCAGTGGAAAAAACGTTAATATCAATATTTTGATTTCACTTAAATCGATCATCTTTGTTTTGGCGGTTATCTTGGCCTTTCATTCCGCGGCCTTTATTAATCACTGGTACTGGACGATTTGGTGGTTTGACATCCCGATGCATTTTTCCGGCGGCTTGTGGCTGGCGATGATATTTTTTTATCTGACTAATCCGAGGTTAAAAATCGCTTCTTATCAGACGCCCCTCACCTTTCTTTTTGCTCTCGGTTTTGTCGCTTTGGGCGGCGTGGCCTGGGAACTGGCCGAGTTTTTATACGACGTTTTCATTTCTTCCAGGGGGTATTTCGGCATTGCTCAACTGGGAGCGGTTGATACGGTGGGAGATTTGTTTTTTGACCTTTGCGGCGGGTTGGCTCTTTCATTTATTTATTTTTTTGTTATTCAAAAATCTCGGAAAAATAAAGAGAGTTTTCTTTGATGTAATAAAGCGCGCCTGATCTTTGTTCATAATGAAAATCGGCGATGCCGGTAAAAAGATCGTATTGATTGAGCGGCGGCCGGTTGTCTATTTCAACGAAAGCGATTTTTTCGGAGTCGTCGGCATCGCTTGATTCGACAAAAAGATGATAAGAATTTCCGTGCCAGTAAATTTTTTTAATTTCTTCGCCGTCTTTTAAATTGAAATTTAAATCGGCGATCTCGCCTTTCTTTTTTATGATGTTTTTCGTCCAGTCTTTTAAGAAATAAACTCCGATTTTGGAGTTTGCGCCGGAAAAGGCGAGTTTTTTGTTGTCCGGCGAAAAAGCGAAATCTTTGACGCCGTCGCTGATTTTATTGAAATTGTTGAGCGTAAAATCAAAAAGATAAAGATCGTTTGAGTCGTTTAAAACCGCTATTTTGTCTCGCGAGCCCGAAACAGCAAGTTTGATCGGCAAATCGGAAGATACTCGATCGTCAAGTTCGGCAACGACGTTTTCCGTTTTAAGCATCAGATTGAAAGAATATAAATTGTATTTTTTGGTTTTTGATTCCGGTTCGTAATTTTCTTTAACATAGTAAACGTTCGGATTTTGAACGGTCCATGCGATCGGTTTAGAAGAAGAGATATTTTCAGTTTTCAGGCGTAAAATGTCTAAAATATCCAGCCCTTTTTTTGTTTCAACAATCAACTTATTTGAATCAAAAGGATGGAAGGCCAGATTTTCAATCACCCCGTTGTTTTTGAGATTTTTAAAATTAAGGGTGGCGTTGAAAACCGTTGCCGGATCATTTAAATCGTAAAGATAATAAATGCCGGCTTCCGTGTTTTTTATGATAAATTTGCCGTTCCCGCTCCAGCCGGCGAATTCTTCTCCTCTTAGTCGGATCGGAACAGCTTCGCTTTTAATTTCGTTCGGAATCAAAATCAGGCCGATGGCCTCTGCAACAAATTCGGGTTTGACTTCAATGTTTTTTTGCCAGGACAAATATCCATTTTTACTTATTTCCAGTTCGTATTTTTTCGGCAAAAGATCTCTTATCAGCGTGCCTCCCTGGATCACCCCGGATTTATCCTTGTGGATTTTTTTGTCTATTTTAATGACGACGCCGGCCGGTTTGGTTTCAATGTAAATCGCTCCGGTTTTTTGAATTTTCCATTCGCCGTTTTTGACGGTCAGCCGCCAGCCTTGCGAATAAAAAATAATTGTCGCGCCGGCGGCGGCAAAAACGATTACCAGAAAATAAAACAAAAAACGCCGTTTTTTCAGTGTCACACCGCCATTTTATAAGTTTTTTTATTTTAAATCAATACAACATAACGATATTGCTTTAACGGCCGCGCTCGTTTATAGTTTTTGCTAATGGCTAAATTTATTATTTCCGGCGGAAAACGTTTATCGGGCGAAATTGAAGTTTCCGGAGCCAAAAACGCCGCTCTAAAAATTTTCCCCGTCGCCCTTTTGACGGACGGCATCATTCGCGTTTCCAATATGCCCGAACTTGAAGATTGCCGCCGCGCCGGCGAAATGCTTGAAGCTTTGGGGGGCAAGGCGGTTAAATTCGAAAACGGCGTTTACGATCTTGAAGCTAAAAAATTTTTCTGCCCCGATTTGCCGTCAAGTTTAATGAATAAATTTCGCGCTTCAGTGATGTTTGTCGGGCCGGCGCTTGTCCGCTGCGGCGAGGTAAGTTTTCCTCATCCCGGAGGTTGCGTAATCGGCGCCGGTACCCGTCCGATCGATGTTTTTTTAAACGGCTTTGAAAAAATGGGGGCCGAAATAAAAGAGTCCGACGGCCATTATCGTTTGACCGCCAAAAAATTGAAAGGCGCCGATATTTTTTTCTCCAAGATTTCCGTTACCGGCACCGAAAGTTTGATGATGACCGCTGTTTTGGCCGAAGGAGAAACGGTTTTGAAAAACTGCGCCATGGAGCCGGAAGTGGTCGCTTTGGCCGATTATCTCAATAAAAGCGGAGCTAAAATCAAGGGGGCCGGCACTTCGACAATCATTGTCAAAGGGGTTAAAAAATTGAAAGGCGGTGAATACAGGGTGATTCCGGATCGCATTGAAGCCGGCACTTTCGCCATGATCGGCGCCGTTTCCCGTTCCGAGATTTTAATCAAAAATTGCCGGCCGGAACATCTGGAATCTCTCTGGAATTTATTTGACAAAATAGGCGTAAATTACGTATTATATAAAAACAGTATTCTGATCAGGCCGGCTAAAAAATTGCTCGCTTGCGACGCCATTACTCATGAATATCCCGGTTTTGCCACCGATCTTCAGCCGCCTTACGTTGTTTTAGCGACTCAAACGGCTGGGACCAGCTTGGTTCACGAAACAATTTATGACCGCCGTTTGCTTTTTACCGACATGCTTGTTCAAATGGGCGCCAATATCGTTATGGCTGATCCGCACAGAGTGATAATCAGCGGCCCTGTCCGGCTTCGCGGAAAAAAATTGACCAGTCCGGATTTGCGCGCCGGCATTGCTTTGGTGATGGCCGCTCTTATCGCCGAAGGGAAAACCGAAATTGATAATATTTATCAGATCGACAGGGGATACGAGAAGTTAAACGAGCGTCTCGCGCATATCGGCGCCGATATAAAACGCGTAAATTAAAGCAGTAATTTACATTTTTATCATGTTTACTCGTAAAATAGGCATTGATTTGGGGACCGCCAATACAATCGTCTTTGTGCCAGGACGCGGTTTTATCATTAATGAACCGACCATCGTCGCTTTAAGTTCGCCGGACAATACGGTTTTGGCTGTCGGGAAAGAAGCCAAAGAAATGATCGGCCGGACGCCCGAAGACATCGTTTTATACCGGCCCCTCAAAGAAGGAGTGATTGCCGATTATTACATCACTAAAGCGATGTTGAAATATTTTATCAACAAGGCGGTTGCTTACAATCTTTTTCGTCCCGACGTCGTGCTTTCGGTGCCGGCCGGAATCACCCAAACGGAACGCCGGGCGGTTATTAACGCCGCCAAAGAAGCCGGCGCCAAAGAAGCCCATGTCGTTCGCGAGCCGATTTTGGCGGCTCTGGGCGCTGGCATTCCCATTAATTCTTCTTCCGGAAATATGATTATCAATCTCGGCGGAGGCACGGCCGAAGTGGCGGTGGTGGCTTTGGGCGGCATTGTTTCCTGGGCCAGTTTGCGCGTCGCCGGCAATAAATTTGACGCCGCCATTTCCGATTACATTAAAAAGAAATATGGCTTGTCCGTCGGCGAGCAGACCGCCGAAGCCATAAAAATTGAAATCGGCTCGGCGTTGCCGACCAAACATAAAAAAGAATTTCAAATAAGGGGAAGAGATTTGGCTTCCGGTTTGCCGAAAGATTTGACGGTTAATTCCAACGAAGTGGCCGAGGCCATCAATCATCACCTTACCGATATCGCTTCCGCGGTGCAGAATGTTTTTAACGAAACTCCGCCGGAGTTGGTTGCCGACGTGATGGAGAAAGGCATTATTCTTTCCGGCGGCAGCGCTCAAATCGCCCATTTGCCGGAATTTTTCAAGGGAATGCTCGGCGTCAACGCTTATCTTTCCGAAGATCCTTTTTTCTGCGTTGCCAAGGGCGCCGGTTTGATTTTAACCCATCTGGATGTTTACAAGCGGACTTTATTGAATAAAAGATAAACATAAAATTATGATTGTCAATAAATTTTTGGAGAAAAATTTCAAAAAATTGGCGGAAAACAAAAAATTGTCCCACGCTTATTTGTTTTTCGGCGAAGAAGAAAACGAAGAAAAATTTTTTTTCGCCCAGTCGCTCGCGAATTTTTTGGAAAACGGCGTTTTTGAGCCGCCAAAAATTTTATTGCGCGAAACTTTGATTGTTTCGCCGGACGAAAGAAATTCCGTCGGCATCGACGCCGTTCGCGAAATAAAACGTTTTCTTTGGCAGAAGCCGGTTGTTTCTTTTTGCCGCGCGGCGATCGTCAAAAACGCCGACGTTTTGACTCCGGAAGCCCAGCACGCGGTTTTAAAAATAGTGGAAGAGCCGCCGGAAAACTCTTTGCTTGTTTTTATCGTTAAAAACCAGGAAAATCTTCTGCCGACATTGGTTTCTCGTTTCCAAAAAATTTATTTTTCTCTTTCGGCCGGTAAAACGAGCGATTTCAAAAAATCCGATTTTTTGAAATTATTCGGAAAAGAAACGACGGACGAAGAAATTGACGGTTTTTTCCGGTCGTTATTGGCCAATTTGACGGAAAATAAAATTAAAAACGCCGCCGCGCTTAAAGAAACCCTAAAAAGCCTGAAAAACATCAAGCAGTTTAAAACCAACAAACGCTTGCAGATAAGGGCTTTGATGTCAACGCTTTATGGAAAAGAAAGATAACGAAAAAGACGGCGGTCACGGTTTTATCGCCGTCATAATAGTCTGGGGCGGCCTCCTTTTCATAATTTTCAATTATTTGCCGGCTGGCGGCGGAGGCGGAAATTTTTTGGCTTCGGCCCTTGATAATTTCAACGGACAGGCTAAAAGTCGCCCGGGCGTCATTGTTTTTTCCGAAGACGGAAAAGATTTCAAAAGCGCCGTTTTGCATTTCAGCCGCGACGTCGATGTTTACGACATTGAGCGTTCGGCCGACAAATTGTTTATGTTCGCCGCTTCCGATCATGGTTTGTTCATCAGCCGAGACAAAGGTTTAAACTGGCATAATTTTTCCGATATTGAAGAAAAAATAACTCCGGACGCGCAAGTTTACGGAATCCATCCCGGGGGATTTATTTCGGTTTTTCGGGCGGGCAAGGGATTTATTTATGAAAGCAAAGACAATTTTTATTCATTGAAAAGCATTTTGGAGTTGAACAACGAAGCGGTGTACGGTTTTGATATTTTCGGCGATCGGCTTTATCTTGGATTGTCGGATGGAAAACTTCTTGTTTATTCTTTGAAAAAAAACACCTTCCGTCTTTTAAAAACTTTTTCCGGGCCGGTTAAAAACGTGAGAGCCGCCGATAACGGTTTGATTTATTTGACGCTTAAAAACGGCGGATTGTGGGTGAGTGCAAATGGAGAGGATTTCAGCCGGCGGGAATTTTTGGGTGGCTACCGGGGCGCGGAGCAAATCAGCGCGTTTTCTTTCGGTTATGAAAACGATTTTTCAGTTTACGCGGCAACCGCTTACGGATTGATCCGTTCGTTAAACGCCGGTTTGAATTGGCAGTTTTTTAAAACTTTGCCGTCCGAGCAAAAAGACGTTTCAGCGGTCGGGTTGCGGTCATCGGAAATTTACGCCGCTTCCGACGGGAAAATTTACAAGAGCGCGGACAGCGGTTTAAGTTGGCAGATTATCGATCCCAAAGTCGGCGGCCGCCAAATTTCGCTGATTAAAATTTACGACGGTAATGTTATAATAGGGACAAAAGATTGATATGGCGGATATTTTAAACGATTTAGATTTAAAAACAGGGGAAACGGCTAAACATCTTAAGGACCGGCTTTCCGGAGTTCGGGGAGGCAGGCCGACGACCATGCTTGTTGAAGACATTGTTGTCGAGTATTTCGGCCGCAAAATGGCGGTTAAGCAGTTGGGCGCCATTAGCGTCGCGCCGCCCAAAGAAATTCGGATTTCCGTTTGGGATAAAGAAGCTTTGCCGGTCATCGCCAAGGCGATAGAGTCGTTTTTAAACGTCGGCGCCAACATCGAAGGCAATTTATTGAGAGTTTTTTTGCCCCCGCTTTCCGAAGAAAGGCGTCAGGAATTGATTAAGCTTGTTAAGCGCGAAACGGAAGAAACAAAAATAAAAATTCGGAGTTTGCGCGACGAGGCGATGAAAAAAATAAAAATACAGGAGGAAGAAAAATCGATTGGCGAAGACGAAAAATTCAGATTGAAAAACGAGGTTCAGAAAATTATTGACAATGCGAACGCCGAGACGGAAAAAATTTTGGAAAACAAAATAAAAGAAATCGGGGAATAATAGCGTGGTTTCGAAGAACTACCGGCTTTGTCTGACTGGCGGAAAAAGTTTTTTTTGTTTAAAATATAAATTATGCTGCTGGGGATAATACTCGCCGTAATTTTTCTTTCAATTTTGATTCTTGTCCATGAACTTGGGCATTTTTGGGCGGCTAAAAAATTCGGACTTTTGGTTGAAGAATTCGGCATCGGTTTGCCGCCGCGGATTTGGGGCAAGAAAATCGGCGAGACGATTTATAGTATAAACGCTTTACCTGTCGGCGGTTTCGTGAAGATTTTCGGAGAAAACGGAAATGACGGCGAAGAAGCGGCCGGCAAAAGTTTTGCTTTTCTTTCCGTTTGGAAGCGCGTCGTCATCGTTTCCGCCGGAGTCCTGATGAATTTTTTTGTCGGCTGGATGGTGGTTTCTTTGATTTTTTTTATCGGCATTCCGAGCGCGGTTTTTATCGCCGAAGTTTCCGAAAACAGTCCGGCTCAAGAAATCGGTTTAGTCAGCGGAGATAAAATTTCCGGATTTGAAAACGTTGAAAGTTTTATCGTTTATGTCGATCAAAATCGCGGCAAAGAAATAGTTTTAAACATTGAACGCGACGGAAAACCAATGGATTTTAAGGCGGCGCCGCGCGAAAATCCGCCGGTTGGCCAGGGAGCTTTGGGCGTCAGTTTAATTGAAGCCGGCAGCCCGAAACAAGATTTACTTTCCAGCGTTTGGAGCGGCCTGAAAGCGTCTTTTGATATTATCAAGGCCACATTTGCCGCTTTTTTCCATCTTATCGCGAATGTTTTTGTCGGCAAAGGCAGCTTGGAGACGGTTACCGGCCCGATTGGCATCGTTAAAATAATAAATCAGGCCAGTAATCTGGGCATTGTTTATCTGTTCCAGCTCCTGGCTTTGATTTCTTTGAATCTGGCGGTTTTAAACATTTTGCCGTTTCCGGCGGTTGACGGCGGCCGGCTGATGTTTCTAATCATTGAAAAAATCAAAGGATCTCCTTTGCCGGCAAAATTTGAAAGATACGCCAACGCTCTCGGCATGGCTTTGTTGCTCTTTTTAATGTTAATTATTACAATTAAAGACATTACAAGGTTATGGTAAGGAAAATGGAAAATAACAAAGGTTTTTCTTTGATGGAGCTTTTGATTTATATTGGTATCGTTACCGTTGTCGCCGGTTTTTTAACCGTTATTTTGATGACAACCACAAGAGTTCATAATCAGGAATCGGCGGACGCCGAAGTAACCGGCCAGATTGATTTCGTGATGCAGACCGTAAACCGTCTGGTGCGCGAATCTTCAAACATTGAAAACGCGACCAGCACATCTCTTAAACTTCGGATGAAAGACAGTGCCAAAGACCCGACCTGCGTTTCGCTGGCCGGCGGCGTCATCAAATTAGCCGAAGGCCCCGATACCGTCAATCAGCAAAATTGTTCTTCCTTGACGTCCGATCTGACGAATAACCGCGTGATTGTTGATCAGTTGGTTTTCAATAAATTCAGTCAGTATCCCGGGCACGACACCGTTTCGATTGATTTACAGATGAGCTACAACACTCAAAATCAGCAAATTAAAACCAGCCGTTCCGTTCAGTCCGCGATCGGCCGGGTTTCCGCCGCCACTTTTGATTCCGACGTTGTTCCGGGCGGCTCTTATAATTTCAGTCTCGGCCAGTCCGGTTCGCCGTGGACGAGAATTTTTATGGCTGACGGCGGCGTTTCGGCTCCGCCTTACACATTTTCGGCCGACAGCGATACGGGTTTTTATCGCGGGGGAGATAATATCCTGCGTTTTGTCACCAACGCGGCGGACAGATTGTCAATCGGTTCGGACGGACGGGTGGGCATCGGCACCACGACTCCGCAGAGCATTTTGGACGTCGCCGGCGGTATTTATCTTAAATCCAACGCCGTTAATTCCGGAGAGTTGAAGGTTTCCTACGCCACCGGCACCGCGCCCGGCTATTACGCGGTCTACGCTCCTTAGTTTGGTTTGAATTTATGAATTCTCGTTATTATTATGTTTTATTGCTTGTTGTCGGCGTTGTTTTTGTTTTGATCGGAGTTTTTTCTTTGCCGCAAAACGTTTTTCGCGGCAAAGAAAATACGGTTGACACGTCTCAAAATTCTTCGGGCGGCCAATCTTCCCAATCGCCGACGCCGTTTTCCAAATTTTTTAAATGGGCAGGAATCAATGAAGAATCCTCATCTTCTTTTTTTCAAACCCAAAAAACAAAACTTCCGGAACTTAAAATAAGCAAGTCTGAATCTGAAAATTTCGCTTTGCGTTCAACGACTTTCGTTTCCGATCCGGCCGATTTGACTCGTCCGTCCGCGCCTTTGCCTAAAGAAGCGCAAGACATGAGAAAAAAGATGTTTGAGATAAGCGGTGATTCAGGCGGAACACAGACCGTCAATTCCAAAATTTACTTTGTCGGCTATCCGGGCCAATACAGCGTTGACGCGCCGGTAAAAATTATTTGGGGCGTAATCGGCGATAAAAGCAGTTCTACAATAGAAAAAACTCTTCTTTATTGGAGCGCTAATTCCGTCAGCGATCCCCAGCCGGCAAAATATCAATTTTTTTCGGAAAATTATCAAGGCAAGACGTCGCAGAATTTTGAATATTTGCCGGAACTGGAACCGGGAATTTATTATTTCCGGGCTTTTGCCGTGATTGAAGGCAAAAATTACTGGTCGGACGAAATTAAAATCGCGGTTTCGGCGCAATAAAAATTAAATGGCAAAAAAAAATTTAATCCGGTTTCTTGTTTTATCTTTGATTTTATCTCCGTTGATCGTTTTGGCGAATAATTTCGTTGATTTCACCCTTTTATGGAGTCGGATTTACGATTCCGGCCGGAGCGATATTATCCAAGACCTTGACGCCAAATCAAACATTCATATCGCCGGTTATACTTATAACGGCAATAATAATGATTATTTGATTATGAAATACAACAATCAGGGCGATTTGCTTTGGCAAAAGACCTGGGACGGCGGTTATAACAACAACAGTTACGGCGATCGGGGACGCGGAATTGCCGTTGACGCCGACATAGGAGACGATGTTTATGTTACCGGCAACGGCGCAACGAATGATTATTCGCGAGTTGTCACCTTGAAATATCCGGCCGGCAATGATCCTCCGACCGTGTGGATATACGATGTTCCGAACAATAATTGCCAGGGCGATGCCGGTTATCGTATTGCCATTGACAACAATTATGTTTATGTGGTTGGCGCCAGTTGTACGGGCAGTCCCCCCAATAATAATCAATGGGATTATCTGGTTTTAAAATATGACAAAGCCGGCGCTCTTATCTGGGATAAAACTTTTGACGGAGGCGGTGGAAGAGATTCCGGCGCTTCCGACGGCGGCGGGGATAAAGCTTATGGCGTTGTTGTTGACGGAAGCGGCAATGTTTATGTAACGGGTCGGTCTTATAACGGCTCCAATTATGATTTTTGGACTATGAAATTGGACAGTAACGGCAATAAGCTTTGGGACGGGAAAATAAATTATGCCGCCGATTACGGCTACAGTCTGATTTTGGATCGGCAAAACAATGTTTACGTGGTTGGATTGGTGAATTATGGAGGGCCGCTTGATTACGCTTTTATCAGAAAATACGACACAAACGGAACCTTAATTTGGTCAAAATTTTTAAGCAATCCTTACAGCGCCTTTTTAAATATTGATATTGACAATAATGACAATCTTTATCTTGGAGGATTAATTTGGAATGTGTATTATGATTATCTGGCTGTTAAAATGGACAGTAACGGCAATATAATTTGGTTAAAAACTTACGACAGCGGCAATGTATATGAATTTGCTTATGGTGTCGGCGTTGACAGCCAGAAAAACGTTTATTTAAGCGGTTACAGGGTAGCGGCCACCGAAGATGCTTTAACCGTTAAATACGCCAAGCCTTGCGGCGGGCCGTTTAGCGGCATTAATTTCACGGACAATACTTTGACGGCCGGCCAGACATTGGTTAAAAAAACTCATTTTGACGAATTGCGTTGGGACGTTAATGTATTAAGGGATAACGCCGAAATTAATCCGGGAGGAATATGGTACGCGTTTGCCGACGCTCTTTACGGTTATCTCGGCAATTTTACGCCGATTCGGGCTTTGCATCTTACCGAGCTTCGGCAAAAACTTGGCGATGTTTACACTCAATGCCCTGGAGGTCCGGCGCCAACCTACGCCAATTCCACCGTTACCGCCGGCCAGACGCCGGTGAGAAAAATCCACGTTGACGAGCTTCGCAGCGCCATTCAAAGCGCCCAATAAAATTTACAATATGTTTCAATCGGAGCTTTTCGCGAAAACAAAAAAATATCCTCCCAAAGACGAAGAAGCGGTTAACGCCCGCCTTTTGATACAAGCCGGTTTTATTGAAAAACTGATGGCCGGCGTCTATACTTTTTTGCCGCTCGGTTTGCGGGTTTTTAAAAAAATTGAAGATGTTATCCGCAGAGAAATGATTGCCTTGGGCGGCCAGGAAATTTTGATGCCCACTCTTCAGCCCAAGGTCAACTGGCAAAAGACCGGCCGTTGGGACACTTACGATTCTTTGTTCAAATTCAAAAGTTTTTATTCCAAAAACGAATTCGCTCTCGGCCCTACTCACGAAGAGATTATTTCGCCTTTGTCGGCGAAATTCATTTCTTCTTACAGGGATTTGCCGAAATACGTTTTTCAGATTCAGAACAAGTTTCGCGACGAGCCGCGGGCGAAATCCGGCCTTTTGCGCGGACGGGAGTTTTTTATGAAAGACCTTTACAGTTTTCACAAAGATGAGGCTGATTTAGACGATTATTACGAGAAGGTAAAAAAATCTTACGCCGCTATTTTTGAAACTTTCGGTCTCGGCGATAAAACTTACCTGACTTTCGCGTCCGGCGGCACTTTTTCAAAGCATTCCCATGAATTTCAGACGCTTACGCCGGCCGGCGAAGACACAATTCATATTTGTGAAAAATGTAAAATAGCCGTAAATGAAGAAATAATTAAAGAACAAAATTCGTCAGCCGGCGGGTGTCCGAAATGCGGCAACAAAAATTTAAAAACCGAAAAAGCCATTGAAGTCGGCAACATCTTCAAACTCAAAACCAGATATTCAAGTCCGTTCGGGCTTGTTTATAAAAACGAAAAAGGAGAAGAGCGCGAAGTGATAATGGGCTGTTACGGTCTGGGAATCAATCGTTTGGTGGGCGCGATTGCGGAAGTTTTTCACGATGAGAAAGGAATAATCTGGCCGGAAAGCGCGGCGCCGTTTAGCGTTCATTTGATTCTTCTGAAAGCGAAAAATGGCGAAATCAAATCTTTCGCGGATAAAATTTATAAAGATTTACAAAAAAAAGGGATTGAGGTATTGTATGATGACCGAAGCGATGTTTCAGCCGGGGAAAAATTCAGCGACGCCGATTTAATCGGCATCCCTTACCGCTTGGTTATAAGCGAAAAAATCGGCAACAAAATTGAGATTAAAAAAAGAAACGAGCAAAAAGTGAAATTGACAAGCGAAAAAGAGTTAATAATCTTGTTGTCAAGCGCGAACAGAATACACAAGTACGAAAATACGAAAAATAAATAAAATTCGTAATTTCGTATTTTGGTATTGATTTCGTAATTCGTAGTTTTATGTTCAATTATTTTACAAAAGACGTTGGCATTGATCTGGGAACCGCCAATTTTTTGGTTTACGCCAAAGGCAAGGGAATTGTCGTTTCCGAGCCGTCGCTGGCGGCCGTCAACAATAAGACCGGCCAGATTTTGGCCATCGGCGAAGAAGCCAAAAAAATGCTCGGCCGGACGCCGGCGCATATCGACGTTATCAGGCCGCTGGTTAACGGCGTGATTTCCAATTTTGAAATCACCCAGGAAATCATCCGTTATTTCATAAAAAAAATAAGCGATAACCGGCTTTTTAAATATCACCGCGCGATCATCGGCATCCCCCCGAATTTGACGGAAGTGGAAAGAAAATCCGTTGA
This sequence comes from Patescibacteria group bacterium, assembly GCA_031432155.1. Taxonomy (GTDB): domain Bacteria; phylum Patescibacteriota; class Minisyncoccia; order UBA6257; family UBA9933; genus JASJPP01. The sequence goes on from JASJPP010000039.1 coordinate 20,067, forward strand.
AGACGCGGCGATTTCCGCCGGAATAGTGAAAGCTTATTTGATCGAAGAGCCGCTTGCCGCTTCTTTGGGCGCCCGGCTGCCGATCAATGAGCCGACCGCCAATATGATCGTTGATATCGGCGGCGGCACCACCGACATCGCCGTTATTTCAATGGGAGGCATTGTTACGGCCACCAGTTTGAAAATCGCCGGCGATAAATTCAACGACGATATAATCAAGTTCGTTCGCGACGAATTTAAGCTGGCTATCGGCGAGCCGACGGCCGAGGAATTAAAAACCGTTATCGGCGCGGCGATGCCGACCGAAGAACGTTTGGAACTGGCGATTCGCGGGCGCGATATGGCCACCGGCCTGCCTCGGGAAATTATCGTCAGGGGCATTCATATCAGAACCGCGATCAGCCGTTCCATTAGATCGATTATTGAAGCCATTAAAGAAACCATTGAGTCGGCGCCGCCGGAGCTGGTCGGCGACATTCTTAAAAACGGCATTTATCTTTGCGGCGGCGGCAGTCTTTTGCGCGGCATTGACCAATTGATAGAAAAAGAAACTTTGGCGAAAACATCGGTGGTTGACGATCCTTTGACCTGCGTTGTAAGAGGAGCCGGCATTGCCGCCGAAAACATCGAGGCGCACACCCATCTTTTCGCCGGCGCTTTAAGGCCGACGGAAATTAACGTATGAAACGGCGTTTAACGGCTGTTTTTGCCGTTTTAATCATTGTCGTTGTTTATTTTACCGGTTTTTTTATCAAAAAAGAGCGGGATTTTCGGGAAAATCTTTTACTGAAAAGGGAAAACGAAAATCTGCGCGGCGAGCTTCAATTGGCGGCCGCCGGAATCAAAGAAGCCCAAAAAAACGATTATTTGACGGCGAAAGTTTTTTCCACTTACCCTTTTAATTTTAAAAATAAAATTACCGTTAACGTCGGCGAAAAAAACGGCGTGAAAAAATCGGCGGTCGTCGCTTTCGGTGAAAATATTTTTATCGGCCAGATTACCGACGTTGGCCGCGACTTTGGCGTCGCCCGGACGGTTTTTGATCCGAACTGGCAGTTGCCGGTCAGAATCGGCGAAGAAGAAATAAACGGTTTGCTTCAGGGCGGCAACGAACCGAGAATTGTTTTGGTTGACAACGACGAATTTTTGAAAGCAGGACTCGTCGTTTATTCGGCCGGCGAGGGGATTCCATACGGATTGAAAATCGGCGAAATCAAAGAAATCGGCAAAGACGCGACCGGCGTTTTCAAAGAAGCTTTTTTGAAAATACCTTTTAATGTCGGCGATTTAAGGGAAGTGAATGTCGGATTATGAGGTTAGTTTTTTTTATTTTGGCGGTTTGTATTTTCAGTTTTATTCAGGCCTTCGGTTTTTCGATTTTCGGCGTTAAGCCGGATTTGGCGTTAGTAGCGGTTATTTCCGCTTCTTTTTTTGTCGCCGACGTTTGGCAGGGATTGATTTTGGCGGCGCTGGCCTCTCTTGTTTTGAAATTCTCCCCTGGTTTTGAAAAAGAAATCTTGTTTTTTTTCGCTTCGGCCGCCGTTTCCGTTGTTTTAAGAGAGCGTCTGTCGGCGCGCCATTTTATCGGCAACGTTTTTTTGATCGCCGCGGCGACTTTTGTCATGTATTTATTGAGCGCGGCTGATTTGATTTTTTCCTATGTTTTTTTGAAAGAATTGTCGCTTAACGTCGTTTTCGGAATTTTAATGTTTGAAACATTCTCGTTTTTGTGGCAAGATGTAATACGTAAATGAAACTTTCTTTTTCCTTAATTAAAAAACTGGTTCCGCGTCTGAAAAGCAAAAAAGAATTGATTGAAAAACTAAACCTTCATTCTTTTGAGGTCGCTGATTTAGACGGCGACGCTTTTGACGCCGTTGTTCCGCCAAACCGTTATTCGGAGGCTTCCCATATCGGCATTGCCAAAGAAATTTCAGCGATTCTGGGGATTAAGATTTCGGCGATCGCGGGTTTAGATAACCGGCGGATAAAATTTTATTCTTCGGAATCGCGGCGCTCGCCTTTTCATGTTAAGGTGGAAAACAAAAATTTATGTCCTCGTTATATCGCCCGTTATTTTGAAAACGTTAAAATCAAATCTTCGCCGCAATGGCTGCGGAAAATCTTGATTGATTGCGGTTTGAGGCCCATTAACAATGTCGTTGACGTTATGAACTACGTTATGTTGGAAACCGGCCAGCCACTCCATGTTTTTGACTTTGATAAAATTTCCGGTTCGTCTTTGATTGTGCGGCGAGCGAAAAAAAATGAAAAAATTATTACATTGGACAATCAATCTTTTGAATTAAACGATAATGTTTTGGTTATTGCCGACGAAAAAGAGCCTTTGGCAATCGCCGGCGTAAAAGGCGGCAAAAAAGCCGAAGTTGGCGGAAATACCGGAAAAATCGTCGTTGAATCCGCCAATTTCGATTCCTTTTCAATTTATAAAACCTCAAAGAATTTTAAGTTGGCGACCGACGCTTCCGCGCGGTTTTCGCGCGGCTTGAGTCCGGAGCTGGCGGAAACCGGTTTGCGCCGCGCCTCGGAATTGCTGGAAACGGTTTGCGGAGCCAAAACCGGCGGAATGGTTGATTTTTATCCCCAAAAACCCTCAAAAAAAATCGTTAAATTTGACGTTGATAAATTCAACAGATTTATCGGGGTTGATTTTGGCATTAAGGTCTGCCGTGAATATCTGGAACGCCTCGGTTTTAAAATCAGCGCGAAAAATCAGAAAGAGTTTTTCGCCGAAGTTCCGCCATTGCGTTTGGATATTGAAACTTTTGAAGATTTGGCCGAAGAAGTCGTCCGGCTTTACGGCTACAATCGTTTGAAAGCGGCGCCGCCGCGCGTTCATCTCGTTTCTTCCGGCTTCCAAGACGCGGAGCGTTTTCAGGCGAAAATCAGAAAAATTTTGACGGCTTTCGGCTTGAGCGAAACGCAAAATTATTCTTTAACCGGAAAATGCCGCAAAGACGATTGTGTTGAGCTGGAAAACCCGCTTTCCGAAGAAAGGCGGTATTTGCGGAACGCTTTGGCGCCTCTTCTTTTGGACAACATTAAAGACAACCGCCGTTTTTTTGAAGAAGTTAAAATTTTTGAAATCGGAAAAATTTTTTTCAACAGGGAACGCCGTGAAATTTTGACTCTCGGCGTCGCTTTGGCTTCAAAAAACAGGGAGATTTTTTTTGAATTAAAAGGAATGATCGAAGAGTTGTTCGGGAAAATCGGCCTCGTTGATTATCTTTTTGTTCCCGAGGGGGAAATTTTAAAAATTGAATCCGGCGGGGAAAGCGTCGGTTACGCGAAAAAAGAATCCGGCGCCGGCGTTTCTCTGGCCGAAATTGATCTTGAAAAATTGCTGGCGCTCGTCGTCGAGGAACGCGAATACGCGCCTTTGTCGAAATATCCTTCGGCGATGCGCGATGTTTCGGCGGCGTTTGGCGAAAACGTCAGAATCGGCGACGTTGTTTCCGCCATTCAGCAAAGCGATTTAAAACACATCGAAGACGTTGATTTGATCGACGAGTACCAAAATAATTTAACTTTTCGGATCGTTTTTCAGGCGCCGGACAGGACTCTGACGGACGAAGAAATAAACCAGAAGCTGAAAAAAATATCCGATCTCCTTAAAAATAAATTTGGAGCCGCGATTAGGTAATTTAAAACTCGTTGGAAAAATCTTGATGCGCTTTGTCAATGCTTCGGAAACTTACTTTTTCGGGGTCAAACTTTAACCGGGCGCTGCCAATCGGGCCGTTGCGGTGCTTGGCAATGATGATTTCGACCGTATTTTGTTCTTCCGGCGCCGGATTCAGTTTGTCGCGGTCTTTGCGGTAAATCAATAAAACCACGTCGCTGTCTTGTTCTATCGCTCCGCTTTCGCGCAAATCGGCCAGACGGGGGATTTTAACGTCTCTTTGCTCAACGGCCCGCGAAAGCTGGGCCGCCGCCAGAACCGGCACTTGAAGTTCGCGCGCCAGGGTTTTCAGGCCGCGGCTCACTTCGGTCATCGCCGCCACCAGATTGTCGGTGAATTTGCGCGGATGAATCAATTGAAGGTAGTCAACCACCAAAAGTCCGAGCCCGTGTTCGGCCTGAAGCCGCCGCGCCATCGAGCGGAGCTGGATAATGTTCGGGCTGGGAGTGTCGTCGATGAAAATAGGCATCTTGGAAAGGCGATCCAGGGCTTCGCGGATCATTTCAAATTCTATTTCGTCGGACAGCCGGCCGGTGCGCAGCTTCCACAATGGCACCTGGGCTTCGGTCGCGATCAAGCGGTCGATAATCTGATCGCGCGACATTTCCAAAGAAAAAATTCCGACCGGCACTCCGCCTTTGGACGCCGCGGCTCTGGCGATGTCCAGACAAAGGGCGGTTTTTCCCAAAGACGGCCTGGCTCCCAAAACGATCAAATCCGAACGTTGCAGGCCGGATAAATAATGGTCAAGCTCGTCGAATCCCGTGGTGACGCCGCGCAAACCTTTTTCTCCCTGATGGAGTTTTTCTATCCGTTCATAAGCGGTTTTCAGTTCGTCTTTGACCGCTATGAAATTTTGGGGACGCGATTTCTGGCCGATGGAAAAAATTTTTTGTTCAATTTCATCAAGAAGGTCTTCTGAATCGTCGGAGCCGGATTCAAAAATCCGTTCCGTGATTTCCGAGGACGCGCCGATCAGATCGCGCAGCACCTTTTTTTCGCGGACGCGTTTGGCGTAATAGGAAACATGGGTGGCGGTCGGTACGCCGTTGATGATGTCCGTTAAATAAGCCGATCCGCCGGCGGCTTTCAGTTCGTCTTTGTCTTTCAGTTTGTTGGTGACGCTTAAAACGTCAATCGGTTCGCCTTTTTCAAAAAGCTCAAAAATCGCCTGAAAAATTTTGGCGTGATGGGGATTGTAAAAATCTTCGGCGTCGATCAAATCCGCCACTTTGATGATGGCGTTTTTGTCGAGCATCAAAGCTCCCAGAACCGATTGTTCGGCTTCAATGTCTTGAGGGGGTAATTTTGGGTCCATAATGCGTGTCTTCTATGTTATATCCTAACGATTCTATTTTTTTTCTCAAGGCGTCGGCCTGAATAAACTGTTTATTAATTCTCATTTTTTCGCGTTCATCGGCCATTTGCTTGATATTTTCGGGGATTTTGGCCGGTTTGGGGCCGCTTAATTTCAGTCCTATAACCTTGTTAAACTTCATAACCAGGCGTTTTTTGCTTTCAGCGGGAAGTTTTTTGTCTTTTATCGCTTTCCACAGAACAGCCATCGCTTTCGGCGTGTTCAGGTCGTCGTTGACGCCGGCTAAAAATTGTTTTTCGTAATTTTCCGTTTTTTTGTCGGTTGCCGCCGGTCGTTGGCCGTCTGTTGTTTGTCGCAAATTGTCCGTCAGGTTGCGCAGGGCGTTTTGCGCCGCTTCCAATGATTTCCATGTAAAGTTAAGTTTTGAACGGTAATGGCTGGTTAAAATAAGATAGCGAAAAGCCATCGGATCAAACCCTTTGCTTTCTAAATCATTTAAAGTAAAAAAATTGCCGAGGGACTTTGACATTTTTTGTTTGTTAATCATCATGTGTTCTCCGTGAATCCAGTAATTGACGAATTTTTTTCCGGTAGCCGCTTCGGACTGGGCTATTTCATTTTCGTGGTGGGGAAACAGCAGGTCAACGCCGCCGGCGTGGATGTCGAAACTCGGGCCGAGATATTTCATGCTCATCGCCGAACATTCAATATGCCAGCCCGGCCGGCCGTCTCCCCACGGCGACGGCCAGCTCGGTTCGCCGTTTTTTTTCGCTTTCCACAAAACAAAATCCCGCGCTTCTTCTTTGTTGTATTCGTCGGCCGCTATTCTGGCGCCGATTTTGATTTCTCTTTTTTTGAGACGGGAAAGTTTGCCGTAATTTTTGAATTTGGAAATGTTGAAATAAATCGAACCGTCGGCGCCGTGATAAGCGAATTTTTTTTTGAGCAATTTCCCGACGAGATCGATTATTTCGCCGATATGC
>JASJPP010000040.1:0-1188 GCA_031432155.1 Patescibacteria group bacterium
GGCGGGGTTTGGGGTAAAATTTAAACATGGAACAGCCAAAGATTATTTATGAAAGCAAAAATTTCATCGTTGTTGATAAGCCGGCCGGATTATTGGTTCATCCGACGGCGGTTTCCGGAGAGCCGACTTTGGTTGATTGGGTCCTGAAAAAATATCCGGAAATAAAAAGCGTCGGCGATAATCCCGAGATTCGTCCGGGAATCGTCCATCGCTTGGACAAGGACACTTCCGGCGTTATTTTAATCGCCCGCAATCAGAATTATTTTGAATATCTGAAAAAACTTTTTCAAACCCGTCTGATGAAAAAAACTTATTTGGCTTTAGTGTACGGAAAGCTGGAGCCCAAAACTGGAACCATAGAAAAACCGATCGCCATTAAAAGCGGAACGATCAAAAGAACGGTTTGGATGAAAAAATCCAAAGACGCGAAAGAAGCGATTACCGAATACGAGGTGTTAAAATATTTTAAAGCCGCGCGCGATTTGCCATATTTTTCGTTTTTAAGAGCGGTTCCGAAAACCGGACGAACGCACCAGATAAGGATTCATTTGGCTTCAATCGGCCATCCTATCGTTGGCGATTCGCTTTACGGCAAAAAAGAAAATCCTTTCGGTTTGAAGCGGCAATTTCTTCACGCCGAATCGCTGGAATTTAACACGGCCGAAGGCCGGAGGATTAAAATTGAAGCCGAATTGCCCGAAGAATTAAAAAGCGCAATAACCAAACCTTAGTTTTATGATTTTACGGAATTCACGTGATTTAATTGACAAATTTCGTTTTGGTTTTATTATAAGAGACATGATTTCGGAAGAAATTTTGAAACAAATAAAGTCGGGCGCTACAATTTCGGTTCAGGATAAATTCGGAACATTTAAGGGTATTGTGATTTCAAGAAAGCACGGCAGGGAAGCCGGAGCCACATTTACGGTGCGCGCGACAGTCGGCGGAGTGGGGGTGGAAAAAGTTTATCCTTTTAATTCGCCGAACATCGTGAAAGTCAACATTTTAAATTCGCCCAAAAAAGTTCACCGCTCAAAAATGTATTTTTTGAGAAATCTTTCCAAGAAAAAAATCCGCCAAAAAATCGGCGGCGCGGCGTAACGCGCGGGTGCTGTAACGGTAGCCAGGCATGCTTGAGGTGCATGTGTCCGCAAGGACGTGGAGGTTCGAGTCCTCTCCCGCGCACCA
>JASJPP010000041.1:0-3078 GCA_031432155.1 Patescibacteria group bacterium
GATCCGGACGACGCGGCGAAGATTTTGAAAAAGTAAAAAAGTAAATTTTGTGTTGTTTTATTTCATGCCGCAACCGATTGTTTCCCGTCAGTCGTCTTCGCAAGAAATAAATTATTCTCGCTCGTCATTATAAGTTTAACGGAAAATGGCGAACTTAACCTCCCGAACGCGTAAAACAAGTTTTACGCGTTCGGGAGGGATTCAAACAACGCCATTTTCCTGCTTCTTTCCTTTTATGATATTATGATGACATTGGATTTCTCAAAAGAATTATTGACGATATTGACGGCCGCTTTGCCGGTTTCGGAATTAAGAGGAGCGATTCCCGCGGCGGTTTTTGTCTGGCAGTTGCCGATATGGAAAGCTTATTTATTGGCGATTTTCGGCAATTTTTTGCCGGTAATCCCTCTTCTTTTATTTTGGCGTTATTTGTCTGAATGGCTTTCCCGTCGGTCTTATTGGTTTAATCGGTTTTTCGCCTGGCTTTTTGAAAGAACAAAAAGAAATCACAGCCATCGCTTTGAAGTTTTGGAAGAATTAGCGCTGTTGATTTTTGTCGCCGTTCCTTTGCCGTTTACCGGCGCCTGGGCCGGCACGATGGCGGCTTTTGTTTTTAATTTGCCTTTTTGGAAATCCGTTTTGATGATCGGATCGGGAATTATCATTTCAGGATTGTTTGTTATATTATTAACGGCGGGATTATCGGCGATATGAAAAAAATTTTAATGTTTAATTGGAAAATGGATCCGGTTTCGCGCCAAAAAGCGGACAAGCTTTTTCGCGCCTTGATAATTAAGAATTCAAAACTCAAGAATAAAAATTCGGAAATTGTCGTCGCGCCGCCTTTTGTTTATTTACAAAACTTAAAAAGACTTTTCGGGGATTTATCAAAAGCCGGGAGTAAAACCAAAAATTTAAAACTCGGAGCCCAGGATGTTTTTTGGGAAAACCCGGCTGTCGGCGGAGCTTATACCGGCGAGACTTCGGCCAAGATGCTTAAAGATTTAGGGGTTGAACGCGTGATTGTCGGGCACTCTGAACGCCGTCGGTATTTAGGTGAAACGGACAATATGATTAATAAAAAAATCAAAGCTGCGTTGAAAGGAAAATTAAAAGTTGTTTTGTGCGTTGGCGAGGATTTGTCAATTCGCCGCCGCGGCAAAAAAGCGGTGGAAAGTTTTATTGAAAATCAATTAAAAAAAGATTTAAAAGGAATTTCAAATTCTTTAACCGTCGCTTATGAGCCGATTTGGGCGATTGGCGCGGGTCGTTCGGACACGCCGGAAGACGCAGTGGAAATGATAAGTTTCATAAGGCGCGTTTTAAATTCAAAATTTAAAATTCAAAATTTTAAAATTTTATACGGCGGTTCGGTAAACGGCAAAAACATTAAAGATTTCGCGAAACGCAAAGAAATAAACGGTTTTTTGGTCGGCGGAGCCAGTCTTAATCCAAAAGAATTTAACAAAATTATTGAAACGGTGTATAATTAAAAATCATGGAACAAGAAAAATTCAAAATAATTCTTTTTAAAACCATTTCCGCGTTTTTCGTCGTTTTGACGCTGGCGGTCGTGTATTGTATTTTTTTCGGGCCGCTGAAAAAATACGCCGATTCCCTTACGCCTTCAAAAACCATTACGGTTTCAGCCGAGGGTAAAGTGACCGCGAGTCCCGATATCGCCCAGTTATCTTTTTCGGTTGTTTCCGAAGGAATGAACCCCGAGAAAATCGCCGATGATAACAATAAAAAGATTTCGGCCGCGATTGAATTCGTTAAATTAAATGGCGTTGAATTAGAAGACGTCAAAACGACGAATTACAATCTTAATCCTCGCTACGAATATGACGAAGACAAAAGGACTTCTTATATTTCCGGTTATGTTTTGACTCAGACGGTTTCTGTTAAAATCCGCGATTTAGGCGGGGTGGCGAAAATCTTGGGAGGTTTGCCGTCGGTCGGCATCAATCAAATTTTTTCAGTCGGTTTTAGCATTGATGATCCGGAAAAATATATGGCCGAGGCGAGAAAGCAAGCTTTTGAAAAAGCCCGTCAAAAAGCCGAGACAATGGCCGTTCAAAACAAAACCAAGATAAAACAGGTTTTGACGTTCAGTGATTACCAGAGCTCGCCTCCGTATCCGGTAATGAGAGAAATGATCGCCAACAAAAAAGGAGATGTTGTTTTGCCGACCGTTGAGCCGGGAAGTCAGGAGGTAATCGTTCAGGTAAGCGTAACTTACGAGTTAAAATAAAAAAATATGAAAAAAGCCGGTAAAATTTTCGCGATAGCGGTAATTTCAATCGTCATCATTTCAATGGTGGTTTCTTTGAGCTTCGGGTTTTAATAAGCTAATGAATAAAAAAGATTTATCGCTGGGAGTTTTAATCGGTTTGTTAATCGGTTTATCGGTTTTGCCGATCGTTAAAAACCTGGGGTTGCCGATCGGTTTTAAATTTCAATTATTTTTGGCGCCGCTTTTGATGATTTTAGTTCCTTTGGGGTTGATGATCGCCAATTTTTTAAGCCGTTATTCCGCTGTTTTTTATCAGATTGCCAAATTCGGAGTTGTCGGCGTTCTTAACACCCTGATGGATTGGGGGATTTTAAATATCATGATGTTTTTGAGCGGTATTTACGCCGGATTCGCTTATTCGGGGTTTAAGTCCGTTTCTTTCGGAATCGCGATTGTTAACAGTTATTTATGGAATAAATATTGGACGTTTGAGTCCAGAACGAGCCGCGACAATGAATTCCTGAAATTTTTAATTATCAGCGCCATCGGCGCTCTCATTAACATAGGAATTGCTTCGTCAATTGTGAATTTTATCGCTCCTTTCGGCGGCCTTTCTTTGCCGATCTGGGCCAATATCGCCGCCGCCGCGGCCACCGCCGTTTCCATGGTTTGGAATTTTACCGGTTATAAATTTATTGTTTTTTCCGTCAAAGTCGGACCCGCCTTTGGAGAAAAAAAATAAAAATGGTATAATTTTAAACATAAGAAAACGAAACGGTGTTTACAATGTTAATTTTAATATTTTAAATTATGAACACTAAAAAAAATGGACAAGTGATGAT
>JASJPP010000042.1:0-1152 GCA_031432155.1 Patescibacteria group bacterium
ATAATGGTTTTGGCAGAGGCGTTGAGTTGGTTGGTAATGAGGATGTGACACGAATTATCGTCATCCTTATTCCCCTTGCCCAAAACAACTACAAGCTTGATGGGAACCTTACAATCTTTCAGTTTTGCCTCAAACGAGTACGTTCTATGAGAAACTTCAGAGCCATCCGTGGTTTGATACTTGACTGTTTTGGTTTTGTCCCAATAATGCTTTTTGATGAGGGTCACGAGCTCATCTGGTTTAACACAACACTTCGTTCTTTTTATCGGATGGTACATGAAGATATTTCTGTTTGATCCCCGTTTTCACGAGGACATGTTTATTTCAGAGAAGAAGATTTTCTTCCTGGTGTGGATATGTTCAAGAAGGTCAGTTGTTGCATACCAGGAGTCGAAAGTAACGGCAGAGAATTCAATGGTTTTTAGGGATTTATCAAAGAGTTCTTGAGCAATGTGGAGTTTATCTTTAAAGTGAGGATTGCTTTTACCACCGGGAAATTCATTAGCGGGAAGATACGGTACGATATCAAGGGGAAAATGTTTTGTCTTTGAAACGAAGGCGACACAGACTCCCACATTACAGACTTCTTCTCTTTTCAGAGGGCCACAGTATTGCCACTTTGCTCCTTGTGTCTTCTTGGCAAAGGGCTTTGGACGTCCTGTGTCATCGATGGCAAGAAGTCCATTTTTGGTGGAGGCAGTAGTTCTTTGTTTTTGAATGATTTCCAGCCTCTTTCGTTTAATGGCTGGTAAATCCCAGGCGGAGTCTGAGAAGAAATACTTGTCCTCATAAAAATGGGGATTGGAACTTCTGATAATCGGTATGAGTTGCCTGAGCCATTGCATCCAGAGAGTTTCTTGAATAAGGCGTAAATGGCGAGAATAAACAGAGCCATTTGTTTTTTGCTGAAACACGGAGTGAAATGTTTCAGCAATGTATTGAGCAGAGAAATATTAGCCTTGAAAATAGTCAAATCCTTTGCTCCTGGTGAAAGGCATTTCGAAAGTTCACAAGTGCAATTCATACCAGGAGTAAGGGAATAAGTCAAGTGTAAAATATATCGCAAAGCATTGATAAGTAATAAGTTAGGTAGAACTAGATTTATGACTTAAGAATATTTTTTTGTGCGCGTTTTTTAACAAAGGAATGAAA
>JASJPP010000043.1:0-14508 GCA_031432155.1 Patescibacteria group bacterium
GTTCCTTTTTACAGCCTTATTCCTCTTGACGAAATTATCGCCGAAGCTTTTAATGTGGGGGTTGGCGCCAAAAAAGTAAAAGGAGAATACGAAAAACTGATCAAAACGTTCGGCAGCGAATTGAAAATTCTTTTGGAAACGGAAACGGATAAATTGGCGGCCGCGGCGGACAGCCGCGTCGCCGAAGGAATCAAGGCGGTAAAAGAAAAAAGAGTGAAAATCCTGCCCGGTTACGACGGTGAATATGGCAAGATTAAAATATTTAACGAAAAAGAAAACGCGGAAAAGCAAAATGTTTTGTTTTAATGTTTAAATTTTTATGCTTTCAATCAATGATCTCAAAAACGGCTCGCTGGTGGTAATCGGCGGCGACCCCTATGTCGTGATGTCGGTCAAACACCAGCATATCGGCAGGGGCGGCTCTTCAATTCAGACAAAAATCAGAAACCTCAAAACCGGCCAGGTGCTTGAAAGGAACTATAAGCCGTCGGACGAATTTGAAGAAGCGGAAGTAAAAAAAATGAAATCCGTTTTTCTTTATGAAAACCGCGGAGAATGCTGGTTTAATGAAATGGGCAACCCGAAAAACCGTTTTTCTTTAAAAAAAGAAGAGTTGGGCGATCAGGCCGAATTTTTGAAGCCGAGTTTGGAAATTTTGGCGATAATGTTTGACGAAAAAATCATCAACATTGAATTGCCGATTAAAATTGACTGCCGGGTAATTGAAGCGCCGCCGGCGCTTCGCGGCGACACGGCCCAAGGCGGCGCGAAAACCGTTGTGATTGAAACCGGCGCCAAAATCATCGCTCCTCTTTTCATTAGCGAAGGCGACGTTATCCGCGTCAACACACAAACCGGAGAATACGCGGAGCGCGTTGAAAAAGCGAAATAAATAACGCGCAGAATTGACAATTTGTTTTTTCTAAATATACTTTATAAACATGTCCGCGATTGCCGATAAAAAAATGAATCCCGCGATTCTCAATCAAATAATCAAAAACTCGCCGGAGTTGATTTCTTTTCTGAGAGAAAACGATTTAGTTGAGGCGGCGCTTCTCCAAAAAACGCCCAGAGCGCTTTATTTTGATTTGGGTAAATTCGGAAGCGGCATTGTCTGCGGTTACGAACTGACTAACGCCAGAAACATCGCCAAAGAACTTCAAATCGGGCAGTCAATCAACGCCAAAGTCGTTAACCGCGAAAACGAAGACGGCTACGTTGAGCTTTCGCTGGCCGGCGCCCATAAACAAAAAAATTGGCAGGAAATCAAAGAACTCAAAGAGGCCAATGAAGTTTTAACCGTAAAAATTATCGGCGCCAACAGCGGAGGGTTGATGGCGGAAATCAACAAAATCAAAGCCTTTCTTCCTGTTTCACAGCTGGCCAGCGAACACTATCCGCGGGTCAACGACGGCGACAAAACCAAAATTCTTGAGGAGCTGAAAAAGCTCATTGACTTGGAAATCAACGTTAAAATCATTGATTTTAATCCCCGCAACGATAAATTGATAATCTCAGAAAAAGAAGCGGCCCAGGAAAACATCAAAGAGCTTATTTCCAAATACAAAGAAGGCGACGTCATTGACGGCATTGTTTCCGGCGCCGCCGATTTCGGCGTTTTTGTCCGCTTCGTCGACAATCCGGCCATTGAAGGAATGATCCACATTTCCGAGCTTGACCACCGGCTGATCGACAATCCCAAAGAAGCGGTTAAGATTGACGAAGCGATCAAGGCGAAAATCATTGAAATCAAAGACGGCCAGGTGTTTCTTTCGCTCAAAGCGCTAAAGCCCAACCCATGGGAAACAGCCGCGGAAAAATTCAAACAAGGCCAGGAAGTTAAAGGTGTTGTTTACAAATTCAATCCTTTCGGCGCATACATCAATTTGGACCACGAACTCCAGGGAATGATCCATGTTTCGGAATTCGGCGGCGTTGAAGAAATGAAAAAACAGCTGGAACAGGGCAAAACTTATAATTTCGCCATTGAATCTCTCAACCCCGAAGAAAAGAAGATACTCTTGAAATTTAAAAAATAATAGGTTATAATATTGGCGGAACGTTGAAATCCGGATTTTTCAATATAATCCCACAAAAAAAGGAGGTGAATTTTTTGGTTTTGGTTTTTAAGATTTTAACCAAGCGGAGGAAAGGATGAAAACAAGGTCGGAGTCGAGGCCGGTTTGCGGGTACTGCCATCAGGTGGCGCCATCCGCAAACCACGTGCATATGGGAGATTTTGCCCTGTGCACAGACGGAGGAAGTTCCTCCTGTCACTCAAAGTTTCTTCGCCTGCAAAAGGCGAAGAACGAGATGCTGAGAATCCTATTCCTCGGCCGGGGCGTCTGCGACGACGCTATCTGCGCCGAGCGGGTGGCAAATGCCACTCGTTTATCAACGCTCAGGCGGCTCGCGGAGGTTTTGCTCCGCCGGGCCAACGAAGTCGCCGCCAAGCTATACAAAAAGGCGGCGGCGATTGCCAACGAGATTTTCGCGCGACTTCAAAAAGTCGCCGAGCTCGTCGGCATCCAGACGACGCCCTGCGTCATCCCCCTGATTTAAAACAGAATCACCTCCGCGCTCAGGCAGCTTCGGCTGCCTTTTTTTTGTTGACAGCGAAAATAAAAAAGTTATCATTATTACGATGAACAGAAATTTTTTGTACAAAAATATTTTTTGGGCAATCGCCACTTTTTTAATTTTGGCTTTCGTTTTCTCCGTTCTTTACGCCGAACAAAAAAAGCCGGAAATTTTAACGATTGACCAGCTGGTTTCTAAAATCAATTCCGAAGAAATCGCCAAGATCGCCGTCAGCGGCAACAATCTTGAAATAGAGCTGAAAAACGGCGAAAAAGCGGTTTCCAAAAAAGAAACGGAGGCCGGCCTTTCGGAAACGCTCAAAAATTACGGAGTTGAATCCGCGAAACTGGCGGCCGTCGCTTTTGAAATCAAAGAAGAATCCGGCCTTCGTTTCTGGGCGAGCGTTTTACTGCCGGCCCTTTTGCCTCTTTTGATCATCGGCGTTTTCTTCTGGCTGATGTTCCGCCAGGCGAAAACCGGCATGGGACAGGCCTTTACCTTCGGCAAAGCGAACGTCAAACTTTTCACCCAATTTAAACAGCAAATCGCTTTTAAAGACGTTGCCGGACTGAAAGAAGCGAAAGAAGAACTGATGGAAATCGTCGATTTCCTGAAAAACCCGAAAAAATATCTGGAAATCGGGGCCACTATCCCGCGAGGAGTATTGCTTTTGGGGCCGCCGGGCTGCGGGAAAACTTATGTCGCCAGAGCGGTTGCCGGAGAAAGCAATGTGCCGTTTTTTCACATTTCCGGCTCGGAATTCGTAGAAATGTTTGTCGGCGTCGGAAGCTCCCGCGTAAGAGACTTGTTCGCCACGGCCAAAAAAGCCGCGCCCTGCATTGTTTTTATTGACGAAATAGACGCCATCGGCCGGGAAAGAGGAGCCGGCATCGGCGGCGGCCACGACGAAAGAGAACAAACTCTCAACCAAATCCTCGTTGAAATGGACGGTTTTGAAAGAGACACCAAAGTAATTGTTTTGGCGGCCACCAACCGGCCGGATGTTTTAGACCCGGCCTTGTTGCGCCCCGGCCGTTTTGACCGCCGAATAATCCTGGACCTGCCCGACATCAACGATCGCGAAGAAATTTTAAAAATACATTCCCGCAACAAAACATTCACTCCGGACGTTAATTTAAGAAAAGCGGCGGAGCGCACTCCGGGATTTTCCGGCGCCGATTTGGCCAATTTAATGAATGAAGCGGCGATTTTGGCGGCCAGAAAAAACCAAAAACAAATCAAACAGCAGGACGTTCTGGATTCCATTGAAAAAGTCCTTTTGGGACCGGAACGCCGCAGCCGCATTCTGTCTAAAAAAGAAAAAGATATTACCGCTTATCATGAAGCCGGCCACGCTCTCGTCACCGCCAGCTTGAAAGATTCCGATCCGGTGCATAAAGTTTCCATTATCGCCCGCGGCCGCGCCGGCGGATACACGCTGAAACTGCCCACCGAAGAAATAAGATTAAAAACAAAAAAACAATTTATGAACGATCTGGCTACTCTTATGGGCGGATATGTTTCGGAAAAAATCACTTTCGGCGACATTTCCACCGGCGCCTCCAATGATCTGCAAACCGCCTCCGAGTTGGCGCGGAGTCTTGTCACGCGCTTCGGCATGAGCGAAAAGCTCGGGCCGATTACTTACGGCAAATCGCGCGAGTTAATTTTTCTCGGCCGCGAAATTTCTTCGGAAAGAGATTACTCCGAAAAAGTGGCGGCGGAAATAGACAAGGAAGTCAAAGCGTTCATAGACAAAGCTTATGAGGCGGCGAAAAAAATCGTCGTTTCGCGCGGCAAAGCTCTCAAAGCGATCGCGGAAAAACTGATTGAAAAAGAAACTCTGGAACAGGAAGAATTCGCGAATTTAATAAAAAGCTTCAAATTAAAACCGGTAATGATAAGCTGATATCAGACCGGACTTGCGTGCGTAGCTCAGTGGTACCCGCCCGAACGACCGAAGTCATTCGGTCGGGCGGGGAGCGTTTATAAAAATATGTATACGGTTTATGTTTTACAAGATAAGAATGGTGAATTATATAAAGGATTAACAAATAATTTACCAAGAAGATTAAACGAGCATAAAAACGGAAAAACTAAAACGACATCAAGAATGCACAATATTAAGCTATCATATAAAGAGGAGTATAAAGATTTTGAAGAAGCAAGAAGAAGAGAATTATATTTTAAATCAGCGGCGGGCAGAAGATTTTTAAAGAAAATATTGCGTGCGTAGCTCAGTGGTAGAGCGGTCGTCTTATACACGACTGGTCGGGGGTTCGATCCCCTCCGCACGCACCGAATTTCAGTTTGAGCGCTTGAACAGCGCAAAAACCGTTCTCTTTCCAGCATCTTTACGGGTTCTAACACGGGTATTTTTGATGATCGGGATAAGAAAATCTTTCGCTATAAAAATAAAAGATGTGTTTAAGTCCATAATTTATTAAATTTTATATTTTATTTTTTATTAATTCTATACAAGTGATGCAGTTATTATCTTCTTTTCAAAACTCTTTTAACCGCTTCTTTGATATTTTTAACTCCCATTCCGTATTTTTCTATTAAATCGTTTGGCGGGCCGGATTCGCCAAAAACATCTCGCATACCGACGAACTCCATCGGAACCGGATGATTTTTAGCCAGAACTTCGGCAACGGCGCCGGCCAAGCCGCCGATAATGCTGTGTTCTTCGAGCGTGACAACGGCTCCGCATTTTTTGGCCGCCTCAATAATCGTTTTTTCGTCAATCGGCTTTACCGTATGACTGTTTAAAACCACAACGCTGATTTCTTCTTTTTCTAATTCAGCGGCCGCGAGCATCGCGTTATAAAGCAAAGGGCCGCAACCGATAATCGCCGCCTCCGGCCTCGCGCTATGCCACAAAACTTCCGCTTTGCCGATTTTGAACGGCGTTTCTTCGGAAGTTATAACCGGTGTGGCTTCGCGGGCGAACCGCAGATAAACCGGACCGTAAATTTCGCCGGCCGCGACAGTCGCTTTCTTGGCTTCAATCGCGTCGCAGGGAACAATTACTTTCATGTTCGGAATTACCCGCATCGTGGCGATGTCTTCAATCGCCTGATGAGTGGCGCCGTCCGGTCCGACCGAAACTCCGGCGTGCGCGCCGGCGATTTTAACATTAGCGTTGTTATAAGCCGCCGTAGTTCTGATTTGTTCCCAATTCCGGCCCGGAGAAAAAACCGCGTAAGAGGAAACAAAAGGAATTTTCCCCGAAACCGCCAAACCGGCCGCAATCGCCGCCATATTTTGCTCCGCCACGCCCATCTCAATGTATCTTTCCGGGTATTTTTCCTTAAACCACAAAGAACGGGTTGATTCCGCCAGATCGGCGCAAAGAACAACGACGTTGGGATTTTGTCCGCCGAGCTCAACAAGCCCGTTGCCGTAGCCGTCGCGC
Organism: Patescibacteria group bacterium; assembly: GCA_031432155.1. GTDB lineage: Bacteria > Patescibacteriota > Minisyncoccia > UBA6257 > UBA9933 > JASJPP01. Next base: position 5,999 of record JASJPP010000043.1, read on the forward strand.
GTCGGCTTTTGCTCAATATTGTCGGTAAAAATTTTTTCGGAAAGTTTTAATTTTTTGTTAATCATAATTATTATTGAATATCTTTTTTATTTCTCCAACAAATTTTCCAAAATTTCTATTGTCGCCTGTTCTCCTGCCCATTTTTTAATATATTCTAAATCAACCTCGGTGATTTTCAAAATTGATTCCACGTCTTCCAAATGCCGCGTTGAATTACTATTTTTATACCACTGAAGTTTTATTAAAATTAAATCCTCGGGAGATATAAAACAAATTTTCTGACCATGAAAATTTTTTTTAATCGCTTGTTTAATTTCCAAGCGCGAAAATTCATCGTCTTTTTTTATTATAAAATCAGCTTTGACTCCACTTTGCGAATGAATTAGATTAAATCCTCCCCGTTGTTTTATAATATCAATAGGCGTTTCAACGTCTATGTCCAAATAAACGCCCGTATCAATTTTTAGCAGCGCGCTGACTAACTGTTTTATTTTTTGAGGAGCGATATCAACTATAATATCAACATCGGCAGTGTAGCGCGCCCTGCCCCAAACCGTTACCGCCACTCCTCCGGTAACGGCATAAGGAATTTTTGCCTCGCTTAAAACAGCTGAAATTTTTGCCAATACACCAGTAATTTCCATTAAAATTATTTCTTTTTACGGTTATTTAAATTCTGTAATTCTTTGCCAAACTTAAAAAATTCGTCAAGAAGCGATAATTTTTTATCTATCGGCATCTTTTTAAAAATTTCATCTTGTAAATCATGCGCCGATTTTTCTACATTCACGTTAAAAACTTTCTTGTTTAATTTCGCGTTTTGGTTAATCATTTATAATTTCTTCTTTTTTATCTTTTTTGATTACTGACCAGTGATACAAATATAGCGGTAAACCAACAATGATAAACGCCAATGACTCAGCCGCTTCCCTCTGACGGTTAGAAGTTTGCTGTTTATTTTGGTATTCCTCAATTTCTTCTTTGGTGGGCTGTTGGATTTCTTCTGTTTTATTGCCTTCGGTTGGCGCTCCGCCAGCTGGCGGATTTTTTACAGGCCTGGTCATCGGATATTCGTAATAAACATCGGCTTTGGTGAAAATATAAGTTTTAAGCGCCAAACCAACCAACCTGACGCAACCAATCACAATCAAAACCAAACCGATTAAGGCGAATAGATAAAGATAAATTTTTCTGATAAATGGATATTTATTCATGTTCTGATTTAATTTTCCCTCCTAATGTTCTTAATTGATGAAGCGCTTTTTTCGCTTCGTCCGTCTTCGGCGGTTTGCCGTGCCAATTATAATCCCATTCCATAAAATCAACGCCTTTGCCCGGAATCGTGTGGGCGATAATAACGGTCGGTTTCTCGTAAATCGCCTTGGCTTCGTTAACCGCGTCAATAAAACTTTCCATATTATGGCCGTCAACCTCCAAAACATGCCAATTAAACGCTTCATATTTGTCTTTAAGCGGCTCTATGGGCATCACGTTTTCGGTAAACCCGTCTATTTGAATATTGTTGCGGTCTATTATTAAAGTTAAATTGCTCAAACGATTTTTGCCGGCAAACATCGCCGCTTCCCAGATTATCCCCGTATCGTGCTCGCCATCGGAGGTTAAACAATAAATCCGATGTTTCTTGCCGTCCATTCTGGTGGCCAAAGCCATACCGACCGCTTGCGGCAAACCGTCACCCAACGGCCCGCTCGTTACCTCTATCCCCGGCAATGCCGTTCTGTGCGGATGCCCCTGTAAACGGCTGTCCAATTTACGCAAAGTTTTTAATTCTTCTAATGGAAAGTAGCCGGCGCGAGCCATCGCCGCGTACTGAACCGGACAATAATGACCGCAGGACAAAACAAACCTATCCCTGTCTGGCCAATCCGGTTTTTTAGGATTATGATTTAAAATATGAAAATACAGAGCGGCAAAAATGTCGGCGGTGCCCAAAGGCGAAGCCGAATGCCCGGAACCGGCCTCAGTCAACATTTCAACAATATCCTGCCGAATTTTATTAGCGGTTTCTTCTAAAAACTTTGATTTCTTTTCGTTAAGAATTTCCATAATTTATAATTCAAACAATTTTTTAAACGCTTCTTTTGGATTTGAGCTGCTCCAGATATACGAACCGGAAACCAAAATGTCTGCGCCGGCTTCTTTACATAACTTGGCGGTTTCCAAATTTATGCCGCCGTCAATTTCAATTATAGCATCCGGATAATTGCTTTTCAAAAATTTGATTTTGTCCAAAACCTGCGGTTGAAATTTCTGGCCTGACAAACCGGGATCAACTGCCAAAATTTGAACGAATTTTATTTGATTTAAATAAGGAACCAATTTTTTAGCCGACGTATCCGGATTTATCGCCAGCCCAATCTCACAATGTTTTAAGTTTTCGGTTTTAAGTTTTTCCGCCAAAAACGAATCCGCCTCTGGCGGAAAATTTTCTACCGTTTCCAAATGAACGATTATTCTTTTCGCGCCGGCTTTAATCCAATCGTCAATAATATTTTGCGGCTCTTCAATCATTAAGTGAATTTCTAAATTGAGATTTGAGATTTGAGATTTGAGATTTGAGATTTCTTCCGGGTTATTCCATGTTTTCCAATTAGTAAATTTTCCGTCAGCAATATCAATCTGCGCCCATTCCGCGCCGAATTCTTCGGCTTTCAGCAATTTTTCTTTAACGCAATCAGAATCGGCGCAATTTATGGCCGGTACAACAATCATTGTCTATTTTCTATCGCCTTAATTTTTTCCAACCGCCTTTTATGCCGCTCCTCACCCGAAAATAAAGTTTCCAACCAGGTTTTCACGATATTTTTGGCCGTTTCTTCGCTTAAAAAATCGGCTGCCAGAGCCAAGATATTCGTGTCTTCGTCTTTTCGGGTAACAGCCGCCTGCTCCGGAGAAATAGCGGTGACGCAACGCGCGCCCCTAAATTTATTCGCCGTAATACCAACGCCGGCGCCGGACCCGCAAATGACAATGCCGCGACTTTCGCCGGAGGTGTCTCCTCCGACTTTTTCCGCCACCTTCTCCGCAAAATCCGGATAGTCGTCGTTTTCATCGTAATGACCGTTCCCCAAATCAATCGCCTGATAATTCATGGCGTTCAAAAAATTTTTAAGAGATTCTTTCAGTTTAAAACCGCGGTGATCCGCGCCGATATAAATAATCATTAAATTAAACGTTTTCGGCCGCTTTCAAAATATGCCTCACAAGCATAGCCGCGTAACCCCATTCGTTATCGTACCACGACAAAACCTTGACCAAATCGCCGCCGATGACTTTGGTAAATTTTAAATCAACTACGGCGCCGTAAGGCTCGCCGACAATGTCCGAAGAAACGACTTGCTCTTCAGTGGTTTTTAAAATCCCCCGCCATTTCGGCGAACTCGCCGCTTGTTTTAAAATTTCGTTGATTTCCTCAACCGAAGTTTTTCTTTTGGAAACGAAAGTAACGTCGGCGATTGAACCGGTGATTACCGGCACTCTCAAAGCGATGCCGTCGAATTTTCCTTCCAATTCTTTTATGACGCGGGTGACGGCAATGGCGGCGCCGGTCGTTGAAGGAATGATGTTTTGCGCTCCGGCCCGGCCGCGCCGGAAATCACTTCCTTTGACGGGCGAATCAACCATTGTTTGCGTGTTGGTATAAGCATGAACCGTGTTTAAAATCGCTTTTTCAATGCCGGGATTTTCCGCCAAAACCGCGATTACCGGCGAAACGGCGTTAGTCGTGCAAGAAGCATTAGAGGAAATTTTGCAGGTTTTCAATTTATTCTCGTTAATGGCCACAAGAACCGTCTGCCCCAACTCTCCATCGCTGTCCTTTGCCGGCGCGGTCATCACTACCCGCTTCGCTCCCGCGTCCAGATGCGCCTTGGCTTTTTCAAAAGATTCAAAAACGCCGGTTGATTCAACAACAATGTCAATCTCCAATTCTTTCCACGGAAGCTTGGCCGGGTCTTTTTCCTGAATCGCCAAAATTTCCCTGCCGTCAATCGTCAAATAATTCTTTCCGGAAATTTTTTTGACGAGAACTTCGCCGAAGAAAGCGCGGTAAGCGGAATCGTATTTGAATAAATACGCCAGATTATCAATGTCTCCAAGATCGTTGATGGCCGCGATTTCCAGCTCTTCTTTGCCGATCGCCTGCCTCAAAAACAATCTGCCAATCCGGCCGAAACCGTTAATGGCTATTTTTACTGGTTTGTTCATCCTGAAATTATATCAAATTTTTTAAAACAACGACAGACCGGCTATTCCAACATCTTTAATCCGTCGCCGACTTTGATGTTGAATTTTTCGGCCGAGCCGGCCGGCAGTTCCAAAACCTTGTCGGCGGCGGCCGACGGCGAAACAACCGCCGGCGACTCGCCGTTTTTCGGCGGCGGAACGTCTTTTGAAATATCAACGACTTTGCTGTCGTTTATCCAGATAATATCAAGCCCGAATTTCATGTCTTTCATCCAAAAACTACGCTTGCTCGGATTTGAAAAAATAAAAAGCATGCCTTCGGCGGATTCCGGACAAACATCTTCGTAATTTTTCAAACATTTTCGGCCGGAGAGCCCTTTGATTTTTTTTAACGCCGTATCGGCGATTTCAACTTCAAAAACTTTCCCGTTAATTTCTATTTTGGAAATTTCGTAATCCTGTTTTTTTTTGAACAAAAAAGACAGGGTAATCGCCGCGACAACAACCAGTATAATCCAAAAAATCAGGTATTTAATCATTGTTTATCGGACGCCCATTAAATGAAACGCGACTATCCCGAACGCCACCGCTACATTGAGCGATTCTTTCCCCCGACCTGTGCGTCGGGGATGGTGAGCTTGCCGAATCATTGCCCCTCGCATCGGAATTTCCAAAATCTTATCAGATTTTTTTAAAATTGATAATGGCAAGCCCTTAATTTCGTTTCCCGCCACAAGAACGGTTTTTAGTTTTTCGTTTCCGGTTTTTAGTTTTATTTTATGATACGGAATCGATTTTTTTGACTGTTCAATCGCGAAAATTTTATATTTTCCGCCGGTTGGCGGATTTTTTAATTTATCAATCAACCGCGTCGCGTTTTTAACACGCTCCCATTTAACGTATTTTTCCGCGCCCAAAGAAACCTTGGCCAGTTGCTGGCGCGTTTTCCCGAATTCATCAATCGGTTTTGGCGTAATACCGCAAAGATAAATTTTCTCAACGCCGGCGGCGTCGGCGGTGCGAAAAATTGAACCGACATTGTGAAGAGAACGGATATTATGAAGAACGACGATCATAAAGGCGTTCGCGAACTGACGATAAAATACAAATCATCGTTAAAACCGTAGAAAAGCGGCCTGTCCGGAGCCTGATAAGTAATGATTTCAAATTTATAATATCTATTCGGATCGAAAACGTAATCTTTAGCCGCCGGAATCGTATAGTCTTTTTCAACTCCGTTTTCAATTTTTTGTCCGAAACAAACCGAGCTTGCGTCAATACCGCAGTAAGCCGCCGCCTCAACCAGGCGGGCGCCGCCATAATCGGCGCTGTCCGATTCATGCATATTCACCCGTATTGATTGCGGGGCTCTGCCAAATTTCGCCCGAAAAGTAACGGCACCAAGCTTTCCGTCCAAACCGCTTCCCAAAACTTGAGATACTTCACCGTTGCTAGACCCTTCCCTGGACGATGAAACGTTTGTCTGCGAAACGATGACATAAGGATCAACCAATAAATGAGGCGCCGCAACTTCTTTTTTAACCAAAAAAGATTCTTGTCCGTTTTCGTCAAATGCTCGGATGTTAAATTGATAATCCCGGCCGACTTCTTGAATCGGCAGACGGGCGGAATAATCGGTTGTTTCAATAACCGGCGAAGTTGAGCCGGTGGACGCATCAATAATTTTATAAAACAAAGTCGTCGAGCTTGTATCGTCAAAATATCGCGGCTTGCCCCAGTTAAAAAGAAGCTCCAAATCATCGGGGTTAAAATCAACATTGAAATTTTGAGGCGCCGACAAAGATATCGGAACGGGAAGCTCGATCGGCGACTTTGATTTTATGATAAAGTACAAATCCTTGACGACGGGAAATTGAGACGGAGCGCTCTCGCCGCCTTTTTCTATCGCGGCGTAACCGTAATCGTAAGAATCATCGGAAGCGGAACCGTAAAAATCAGACTGGGACTGATAAGTGACAAACCTGATTTTGTAATATTTATTCGGATCAAAAACAAAGGATTCGCTGACGGGAATCGTATAATCCTTGTCAACGTCAAATTCAAAATTAAAATTCGGGCAATTGGAATCAATAATCCCTCCTTGGCCGTCAGTCATCTGGCAATGATTAAAAGAAACTCTTTTTGAATTGTCGTAATTGCCGTTGTCGGATTCCCAAAACTCCGCCCTGGTGTCGTATGTGCCTCTTATCGATGCTGACGGAAATCTGACGTGAACGGTAACGCTGTCCGGCGAACCCGCCAAGCCGTTGCCCAGTCTTTGAGAAAATTCGCCGTTGCCGGTCCCCTGATCAAAAATTGATTTGTCCAGTTGTTGAGCGATTATCGATGTAGCCGGCGAAATACCGATCTCTTCTTCAATCAAATCCGAACCAAAACCCTCCTTATCAAACGCCTGGATGGAAAATCTGTATGTTCTGCCGAACTCGTTAATGGTTTTACGAAACATAGTTGCGGCGGCTTCTTTAAAAATCGTTTCTCCCGGGCTGTTATATTCTTTAATTTCGTAAATCACCGTTGAGGTGGCCCCATTGTAATCTTTTGACTCTTCCCAATTAAAAACCAATTCGGCCGTACTAGAACTGTATTGGATATTGAAATTTTGCGGCGCGGATGGCGCCTGGCGCGGCTCCGGGAAATTTGAAGAATTTTGCGGATTAGGGTTGTCGCGAATTTCCCAGTTTGCTGGTCCGCCTTCGGCGGGGAAATCGCCGATATTATCGGTATCGCATCCGTTTCCTAAAAATTCGCCGCCGTTTTGACTGGAAACACAAATATCGCCAAAAAAAGCTTTTCGTTCCAAACTTTGGCCGGCAAAACTAATCGAATCCTTGTCGTAAATCATTCTATCTATTTCAACGTCTTGATTGTCATATAAAATAACTGTTATTTTTTCGGAACCATTGGGCAGGCTTTTCGTTCTTTTAATATCGGCGGCTTTGTCGTTATAATTCGCCGCTTCGTAATTATTCAGCCCGATAAGAAAAAAACCGCTTGAAGCGATAAAAACATTGTCTTCTTTTTTCCTCCCGAAAACGGCTATTAATTCCGTGGAAGTGGAGTTTTCCTCTTGGTATTTCAACGACCATCCGTCCAAATCAACCCCGCCGCTCGTTGGATTGTAAAGCTCAATAAATTCTTTTCCGCCGTCGCCGCCATCGGCGTCAAAAAAAATTTCGCCAATAACAAGATGGTCGGCGTTTGTAATATTTAATTGAGTCGAGGTTGCGGCCGCAACTTCATTTGTTGATGTTGAATTTTGTTGATTTGCAGATTGTTGACTTTCCGATTCTTGACTATCTTGACTTTCAGAACTTGAACTGCCGGTGGAAACCGCCGGCGCTCCGCCGCCGCCTCCGCCTCCGCCGCCTCCTCCGCCGCCGCCTAAACCGCTAAAAATTTGAACTGGAGTTAAAGCGGCAAGTTGCGATTGTTTTTCTTGTCGGACAATATCTTCAGCTTGCGCTTTAAGCAAATTAAGTTTGTCTTGAATTTCCGCTAAAATCTGCCGGCGTTCGGTTGTCTGCGCGGGTGTCTGTCCGACAGCTTCATTTGCCGGCGTTGATAATTGTTCGGTTATTTGATTAATTTGATTTTCCAAAGTCTGCGATTCTTCGTATTGAACCTGCTGCCGGCCGGAAGAAACTTGCCCGCTTAAATTAGCGCTTAATTCGCCTGAATCGGTGCCTTGAAGAATTTTGGAAAAGAAAGAGCCAGCCGAAGAAACCGCGTCACCGACTTGAGCAAAAAAAGATTGAGCAACGCCCCATATCCGAGCCAACTCTCCGGTAAAAGAAATTCGAGGAATTTCAAAATAATTATATATGGAAAAATCGAGGGCAACGGCGTGAGTGGGATATTCTTTTTCTTCCGCCGCTTTGTTGAGAAATAACTCAATTACTCCCGCGCCGTGGAGAACCGCCTGGCGGGAAAGGCGGGAGAAATAGGCGTCGAGGATGGGATAATATTCTTCTTTATTTAAAATAGAATATATTTTAATATCTTCTTTTCTTTCATTCTTTATTATATCTATCACTACTAGTGGAAATTCTTTCTTATTTTCATCTAATCCATATCCAAACTTTCCATCATCTCTGATAATTTTCGGATTTTGATATTTAGAATCATTAATCGTATCTTTGGAAAAAAAATATTTATTGGAATACTCTGCCAAAGAAATCAGATATTCATCAATTGTGGATTTTTGCAGAGGATATAAATTTTCCTGCTTTAATTTATTGGCGATATTTAATTCTTTTTTAATATTCTGGCGGGTATATTTTTTT
>JASJPP010000044.1:0-10110 GCA_031432155.1 Patescibacteria group bacterium
CGTCTTTCAAGCAGTCCTTCCCAAAACTTGTTTTTCCATTCTTCCCACCTGTCTCTGTCTCTCATTGATTTCCTCCTTTTCGGTTGTATAATATTTGAAAAGACCGATTTTTTTACAATCAAACCATATTTTAATTATTCAGTCAAATTAAATTTTCAAGGTCGATTCAGTTATTAAAAATTTAAAAATTATGGAAAAAGAATTAAATTTTTTTGAAAAATCCGGCGCCGATGACGCGGACAATAATGACGCGGACAACGAAACTAAACCGCTTGAAATTGACGAAACCGGCCGCGTTTTAACGCCTGAAGAAGTTAAGGAAGAAGAAAAACGACGGAGAGAAGATCCTAATTGGTGGAGAGAACAAAAATAAATGGAGCGCCAAAAAATAATCATTCTGTTGATTTTTGTAATCGGCGTTGCTTCTTTTTTGCGCTTATACAACATAGACGAAACTCCGCCGGGGCTTTATCCCGACGAAGCGATGAACGGCAATAACGCTTTGGAGGTTTTGGCGACCGGAGAATATAAAGTTTTTTATCCGGAAAACAACGGCCGCGAAGGGCTATTCATAAATATACAAGCTCTTTCCGTTTATATTTTCGGAAACGAGCCGTGGGCCCTGCGCGGCGTAAGCGCGTTATTTGGAATTTTAACGGTTCTGGGGTTGTACTTTTTAACGAAAGAACTTTTCTCTTGCGAAATTATAAAAATATACGAGGGTACGAAAGTTAAAATTGCCTTATTAAGCAGTTTTTTTCTCGCCACGAGTTTTTGGCATATTTTATTTTCACGCATTGGCTTCCGCGCCATCATGGCGCCGTTTTTCTTGACTTGGGGAATTTATTTTTTATTGTTGGCGCTTCGGCAAATAAAAGAACAAAAAACTCCTAAATTCTATATTCTAAATTCTATATTCTCCGGAATTTTTTTTGGCTTAGGCTTCCATTCCTACATCGCCTACCGCGCCACGCCGATTTTGATATTAATAATCGTCGCTTTATGTTGGCTCCAAAATAAAAATTGGCAAATTCGCAAAAAAATCCTGCTTTCTACTTGCTACTTTCTACTTGCTGTTTTTGTTGTCGCCGCGCCATTGGGATTATATTTTCTGAACAATCCTCAAGATTTTATGGGCCGCACGACGCAAGTTTCTGTTTTTAGTTCCCCTTCTCCTCTTAAAGATTTATCAGTAAATATTTTAAAAACCGCCGGGATGTTTAATTTTTCCGGCGATTATAACTGGCGGCACAATTACGCCGGAAAACCGCTGCTTTTTTGGCCCGTAGGAATATTATTTTTAATCGGAATATTATTAGGCTTGCGAATGTTCTTTTTTCGAGAAAAATATTCACAAGCCTTTCTTGTATTGTTCAGTTGGCTTATTATCGCCGCTTTGCCGGTTATCGTTTCCAATGAAGGTATTCCTCACGCCTTGCGCGCCATCTTAATGGCTCCGGCGGTGTTTATTTTGGCCGGTGTCGGCGGAGTCTGGCTGATATCGAGAATCAAGAATCATGAATTAAGAATCATGAACAATAATAATCAAAAATTAAAAATTAAAAAATTCATAATTCATGCTTCATTATTCATCATTCTTTTATTATTTGTTTTTGAAGCTTATAACTCTTATTTCATTAAATGGGGTGAAAGCGAACACATTGCCGGCGCTTTCGCGGCCGAATACGTAAAAATCGGCCGCGAACTGAACGCCTTGCCGAAAGAATTGCCGAAATACGTAGTTGTGGAAACCGGCGGCGTTTTAGTCAGAGGAATTCCGATGCCGACGCAGACTATTATGTTTATCACCAACACGTTCACGCCCGAAAAACAAAAAGAGAAAAATATTTATTACGTCTTGCCGGAACAGAAAAACCAAATTCCGGAAAACAGTTATACCGCGATTATAAAATAAAACAATCACGCGGATTTCTGATATAAAAATATTTACACCACTTGCACAATTAATAAATTGGTGGCGCCGGATTTGCCGAAAGGAATGCCGGCGGCAATCACTATTTTATCGCCTTTTTTGACGATTTTATGCTTTATTGACATTTTCTTCGCCATTTCAATCACTTCGGAAACATTGTTGAATTTTTTCACCAGCCGCGGATAACAGCCAAAACTGACGGCCAATTGATTAAACGTTTTGACGTTCGGCGTCAACGCCAAAACCGACTGTTTGGGCCGGTAACGGGAAATAACGCGGGCCGTAAAACCCGTTTCCGTCAGCGCCACGATTCCTTTGGCGCCGATGTTATGAGCCGCGTTGACGATAGCGAAGCTTATTGAATCGCTTATTGATTTCGGCAAAAGATGGTTATGTTTTAAAATTTCTTCGTAATCCAATTTTTCTTCCGTATGACGGGCGATGCGGCTCATCACTTCAACCGCCTTTACCGGATAAGCGCCGAGCGTCGTTTCTTCCGAAAGCATCACGGCGTCCGTGCCGTCAATGATGGCGTTGGCAACGTCATTGACTTCGGCTCTCGTCGGCAAAGGATTTTTAATCATTGATTCCAACATCTGGGTGGCGGTAATCACCGGTTTGCCGGCGGCGTTTGATTTTTTAATAATCATTTTTTGAAGCGTCGGCACGTGTTCAAGCGGCCCCTCAACCGCCAAATCGCCGCGCGCCACCAAAATTCCGTCGGCCGCCGCGACAATTTCATCAATATTTTCTATGGCTTCCTGCGTTTCAATTTTCGCGATTACCCGAACACCCACGTTATTCTTTTTTAAAATTTCTTTAAGTTCCAGAACGTCCGCCGCCGTCCTGACGAACGAAATCGCCATAAAATCAACTTTATGTTTGACGCCGAATTTAATATCTTCTTTGTCTTTGGCGGTCAACGAATTGATTTTCAGCGAAGTTCCCGGAAAATTCGCGCCTCTTCTTCCTTTTATTTCTCCGCCGACAAGAACACGGCAAAAAATTTCATCGCCCGAGATTTTTTCCACGACCAACTCGTTCTTTCCGTCATTGAGCATTATTTTTGCCCCCTTTCCAATTTCTTTCGGCAAATTTTTATAATTGATAAAAACCCTCTGTTCATCGCCGACGCATTTCTTCGTCGTCAATATAAACCGCTTATTGTTTTTCAAAACAACGCTTTCTTTGTAAAAATCGCCTATTCTTATTTTCGGCCCGCAAAGGTCCTGTAAAATCGCCGTCGGTTTTTCAAATTTCTTGGCCGCCGCCCTGACTAATTTAATTCTGTTTAAATGTTCTTCGTAATTGCCGTGACTGAAATTAAGCCGGAAAACGTTTGTTCCGGCTTCAATCATTTTTTCTATTGTTTTTTTGTTTTCCGTCGCCGGCCCGATAGTGGCGACGATTTTTGTTTTTTTAACCATGTTTGATAATCATTACGTCTCCGTCTTGGATGACATATTCTTTTCCTTCCAGGCGAATTAAACCTTTTTGTTTGGCGCTCGCCCAGGAACCGGCTTCCAATAATTTTTGCCAATTAATTACTTCGGCTTTGATAAATTTTTTCTCAAAATCGGTATGAATTTCGCCGGCTGCTTGCGGCGCTTTGACGCCATTTTTAATCATCCACGCTTTTGTTTCATCTTCGCCGGTCGTGAAAAAACTGATTAGTCCCAAAATTTCGTAGGATTTTTTTATCAATTCCTCGATATCTGCAACATCGGCCTTCGCCAGATTAACGGTTAAATAATCGGCGTTTAAAGATTTTATTCTATTTTTTAATTGTTCGTCAACATCTCCGGATTCGCCGTTTAAAAGATAAATTTGCGGCTTGGCCGTCAAGAAATTAAGCTCTTTGACGAACGGCGCGCCGGTTATTTCTTCGCCCAAATTCGCGATTAAAATATTTTCATTCAACCCGTCGCGAATTTTCTTTAAAATTTCCAAATCCTTTAATTTTTGCTTGTCGCCGGTTCTTGTTTCTTTTTCAAGACTATTCAATCTTTTTTCAGCCGTTTCCAAATCTTTTAAAATTAGCTCCGTATTAATGATTTCCAAATCTCTCAGCGAATCGATGTCGGTTTCAACATGAATGATTTCGGACGACTTGAAACAGCGAACGATGTGGACGATGGCGTTTGTTTCGCGAATGTGCGACAAAAACTGATTGCCCAGACCTTCGCCTTTGTTCGCGCCTTTGACCAAACCGGCAATGTCGTAAAATTCCACGATTGCCGAAACGGTTTTTTTTGAAGCGCTTAATTCCGCCAGTTTTTCCAGCCGTTCGTCCGGAACAAAAACAACTCCGACATTCGGATCAATGGTGGCAAAAGGATAATTGGCGATATTAATATCCTGTTTGGTTAAAATTTTAAAAAGCGTGGATTTGCCGACATTGGGCAGACCCACGATGCCGATTGAAAGTTTCATATAATGTGTTAATCCGCAACGATTTGATTTAATTCCTCAAGAATTTCTTTTGGCAGAGAATCGCCGGCTTTTGTCATCCCGGGATAACGCCAGGCGGAAATTATTTTACGCCTGTTTTTTTCTTCAACAATCATCGCCCATATTTCACATGGATGTTTTTTGCTTCCCGCCGACTGAAGCATCGCTATTGTTCCTTCCGCGATTCCCGTTTCAATTCTTTTCGGCGAATGAATCACTCTTTTAATTCGCTGTTCAGAAAGGCGGTAAAAACGCATTTTGGCGCGAGCATGCCTTGTCCACCACAAAACCTTTGGCTTTCTGATAATTTTCATTATATAATATGTAATAATATAAACCGCTTTGCGACAATAAACAATATGACCGATGTTTTAAAATGGATTCAATGGATTCTTTTGGCGACGATTGTCATTGTCCCGTTTTTTTTAGCATTTAACGTTTCATTGAAAGAATCGGCCATAATGGATGAACTCGCCCATATTCCGGCCGGCTACGGCTATGTGGAATACTTGGATTTTAGACTCAATCCCGAACATCCGCCCATGGTAAAAGCGTTGGCCGCTTTTCCGCTTTTATTTCTTGACGTAAATTTTCCGACGGAAAGCTCGGCTTGGAAAAACGACGTCAACGGCCAATGGACAATGGGCGCTCAATTTCTTTATGAATCCGGCAACGACGCGGACGAAATTATCAAGCTTTCCCGCATCGGACCCATGATTTTCATGGCGCTCTTAGTTGTTTTTATCTATTTTTGGTCAAAAGAGCTAATCGGCCGGTGGTGGGCGTTTTTGCCGGCTTTTTTGTTCGCTTTTTCTCCAAATGTCCTGGCTCACGGGCATTACGTCACAACCGATGTCGGCGCCGCTTTGGGAATATTTATCGCTGTTTATTGTCTTGTCAAATTTCTTCTTGAGCCGTCGCGACGCAATCTTTTATTCGCCGGCCTGGCTTTCGGCTTTGCCCAGCTTTTAAAATTTTCCGCTTTTCTTCTTATACCGTTTTTTTTGTTTTTGATTTTTGTTTTTTATTTTTGGAAAATGGAAATTGACTGGGAAGAAACGCCGTCTTTCACGAGACTAAAACGTTTTTCAATCCGGCTTTTTCGCTATATCAGAAGCATCGCGACAATTTTTGTTATCGGATATCTTTTGGTATTTCTCGTTTACGCTTTATTTTCCGTTAATTATCCCGCGGAAAAACAAAAAAGAGACACCGAGATTATACTGACTTCTTTTGCCGACGGTCCGGACCCGGAATGGAAAACCTGCCGATTGAATTCCGGCGCGGAATTGTCGCGCCGGCCGAGATGCCTGGCCGAAATAAACATATGGATGAGCGGCAATAAAATTTTAAGGCCTTTCGCCCAATATCTGCTCGGGGTTTTAATGGTGATGCAACGATCGTCCGGCGGTAACACCGCTTATTTTCTCGGCGAAGTGTCGGCTTCCGGCTGGCGTCATTATTTCCCTGCGGTTTTTATCCTTAAAGAACCTCTGCCGTCTTTGATTTTAATCGGCCTGGCGTTGATTTTAAGCATGTGGAATATCGCGAAAAAAATAAGATCGGGGGGGTCAAGATTTAAGATTTTCCTGGACTATCTCGGAACTCATTTCGCCGAATTTTCAATGATCTCGTTTGTAATTTTCTACTGGCTTTACAGTATCAACAGCCCATTAAACATCGGTGTCCGCCATATTCTGCCGACGATTCCTTTTATGTATATCTTAACCGCCGGCGCGCTCCGAAAATGGCTGAACAATAAAATAACGATAAGCAAAAACTTTTTAAAAACAATAATAAAATTAACGGCGAAATTCATAAAACTGTCTTTTAAAAGCGTTTTACTCAGTTTTTTAATTATCTGGTATCTGCTTGAAACGATATCGGCCTATCCTTATTATCTTTCTTATTTCAATCAATTCGCCGGCGGAACGGAAAACGGCTATCGTTACGTTACCGATTCAAATTACGACTGGGGACAAGATTTAAAAAGGTTGAAAGATTGGGCGGATAAAAACCTGCCCGCCGGCAAGCGAATCGGCGTTGATTATTTCGGAGGAGGAAGCCCCGGATATTATCTCGGCGAAAAAGCCGTATATTGGCAGTCGGCCAAGGGCAATCCGGCGCTTCAAAAAATCGAATGGCTGGCGGTTTCAATAAACACCCTTCAAAGCGCTTTCGGCCGGCTCCAGCCCGGTCAACAACGAAATCCCGAAGACGAATACCGATGGTTGAAAGAAATCAAAGACCCTTATAATCCCGACGCTAAAGCCGGAACTTCGATATTTATTTATAAATTATTTTAATTTATAGTATCCCCTGTTTTTTACCCTTAAATCGATGTATTCAAATTTTTCCAATCCTTGTTTTTTTAATTCGCGCAAAGCGGCAACGGCGAAATCCGGGTCAAATCTCAAACTGAAATAAATTTTCGGCAACAACCCGTTTTCATTTTCAAAAAATATCTCCTGAAGCTGAATATCTTTAAATTTCAACGATTTTGAACGCAAACCGGATTTTTCCAAAACTTCAAAAATTTTAATCAGATTTAACGCAAATCCTCTTTCCAAAACCGAATCGCCGATTTCCAATTCACGATTGGAAAAATCATCAACTTTATTTATTAAATTACCTTCGATTTTCGGCGCCTCCAAAAAAATAACTCCATTTTTATCAAACCACCAACAATTATTAACCGCTGTTGTAAGGCACCAAACGCCGAATTTTTCCCTTTCTTTGACTTCTATTTTAATTTTTCTTTCAAAATAATCTTTTTTAATTTCCAGTTTTTCGATTCCGCGATAATTTTCTAAAAACGCTTCCGCGCTTTCATTCCAACCCAAAATATGATCCGGCTCGAAAAACAAAAAAGATTTTTTTTCACCATTGAAAAACTTTTTAAGATCGTCGATTAACTCCTGATCCGGATAAATCGGCTGATTATTTTGCGCGATTCTTATTATTGATATTTCCTTAATTTTTAAAAACGTCGAAAAAAATATCAGATAGCCCGCCCCAGCCGCCAACAAAAGAAAAACAAGGGAAACGCCGTAAATCTTAAATTTTAATAGACGGTTTCTTTTTAATCTTTCTCTCTCGTCAACATAAACTCTCATTTATAAATTTTATCAAAACCAAGATAATCGCGCAAAACCTCCGGAACCAAAACTGAGCCGTCTTTTTGCTGATAATTTTCGATGATGGCAATCAGCATCCTGCCGACGGCGAAAGCGGTGCCGTTGATCGTATGGATAAATTCCGTTTCGCCGGAACTTTTGCGATATTTAACGTTTAATCTCCGCGACTGAAAATCAGTCGTGTTGGAACAGGAATGAGTTTCACGATACTGGCCTTTGCCGTTGTTTTGGCCCGGCATCCACGCTTCAATATCGTAAGTTGCGGCGGAAGGCCGCGACAAATCGCCGGAACATAATTGAACGACGCGGTACGGAAGTTTCAACGCCTTCATCAAACTTTCTTCGATATCCAGAAACAGTTTATGTTCGTTTTTTGAATCTTCCGGCCTGACGAAACTGAACATTTCCACCTTGTCAAATTGGTGCACCCTTAAAATTCCCTTGGTGTCTTTGCCGTAAGAGCCGGCTTCCCGCCGGAAACAAGTTGAAAAAGCGGCGTAACGCTTCGGCAATTCATCGCTTTTAAAAATCTCGCCGCTATGCATCGGTCCGATTGCCTGCTCGGCGGTGCCGACAAAATACAAATCGTCTTTTTCCAAAAAATATCTTTCTTCTTTATCTTCTTTTATGTCAACGTAACCCATCCCCTTCATCATTTCTTCTTTTATCATTACCGGCGGAATTATCGGAACAAAACCGTTTTTGATCAAAACGTCAAAAGCGAATTTAATCAGCGCGAATTCCAATATGGCGGCTTGATTTTTTAGATAACCGAAACGGCTGCCGGAAACCTTGGAAGCGCGCTCGATGTCAATCAAATCAAGATTTTTGGAAATTTCCAGATAATCTTTCGGTTCAAATCCGTCTTTGGCGGAAAATTCCGGTTTTTCTCCCTCTTCACGGATAATCACGTTATCTTTTTCGTTTTTCCCGACCGGCGTTTCCGGAAGGGGCAAGTTCGGCAAAAGATGGAGAATTTTTCCCCTTTCCGCTTCAATTTTTTTAAGCTCGTCTTCCAATGCCTGAATTCCGGCCTTAACGTTTTTTGCCTCTTCAATCAGCCGCTCCTGAGACATTTTTTTCTGCCTTGCCTTTAAATCTTCGCTTTCTTTGGTCAATTTCCGCCATTTTTCGTCAAATTCCAAAAAATGGTCGATTAACGACGATGCGTAATTTTTTTTGGCCAACCCGTTTTTAACTTCGTCGGGGTTTTTACGAATAAAATTAATATCAAGCATGTATTTATTTCACGGGTTTTAGCGTCGGGAAAATAATCACTTCTTTAATATTGTGGCTTTTGGTTATCAACGCGACTAAACGATCGATGCCGATGCCCAAGCCGGCGGCCGGCGGCATTCCATATTCCAAAGCTTCCAAAAAATCCTCGTCAAGACGCGAAGCCTCTTCGTCTCCGGCGCGAAGCATTTTCTCCTGCTCTTCCATTCTTTTTCTTTGCTCCACCGGATCGTTTAATTCGGAAAAACCGTTGACAACTTCCATTCCGTCAACAATTAGTTGAAATCGTTCCGTTAAATCTGGATTATCGGCGCAACTTTTCGCCAACGGCGAAATACTTTTCGGATAATGAGTGATAAAAGTCGGATTGACGATTTTTGAACGGACTTCTTTTTTAAAAACATCGTCAATTTCGTCGTTTTTCAATTTATTAACGTCGATTTTGGCGTATTTTTTGAAAGAATCGGCAAAAGCGATTCTCGGCCATTTCGTTTTGCCGGCGCCAATCAATTTTTTCAACAAATTTTCGGTAAAATCCATCAATCCTTGCCAGTCCTGATAAGCCCAATAAAGCTCCAGCATCGTGAATTCCGGATTGTGATCGCGATCAACGCCTTCGTTCCGAAAATTCCGGCCTATTTCAAAAATTTTTTCAAAGCCGGCGACAAGCAATCTTTTCAAATAAAGTTCCGGAGCGATGCGCAGATAAAAATCGCAGCTTAAGGCGTTATGGCGCGTGATAAACGGCTTGGCTTTGGCGCCTCCCGGAAGCGGCTGAAGCATCGGGGTTTCAACTTCCAAAAATCCTTCCGTATCCAGTTTTTTTCTTAAATATCCGATAACTTGCGAGCGTTTGACGAATTTTTCCTTAACACCGGGATTAAAAATGACGTCCAAATATCGCTTTCTGAATCTTTCTTCAATCTCTTTTAAGCCGTACCATTGGCCCGGCAACGGCTTCAAGCTTTTGGAAATAATTTCGCAATTTTTCGCTTCAACGCTTTTTTCGCCTTTTTTGGTTTTGAAAAAAAGCCCCGAAACGCTAACAAAATCGCCGATGTCAAGATTCCGCTTCAAAATTTTAAAATCGGAAAGATTATCTTTTTTTAAAACAGCCTGAATTTTTCCGCTTTCGTCGCGAAAATCAAAAAAAATCAGATTTCCCTGGTCGCGGTAAGCAACAATCCGGCCGGCAAGAAACAACCCTTTTTTCAGCCGTAATAATTCGTTGAATTTTTTTAAGACCGCGGCGATTGAGTCTGTCCGCCGCGTTTTTGAAGGATAAGGATTGACGCCGCTTTCAATAAGATTAGCTAGTTTCTTTTTTCGCTCTTTGATGATGTCATCAAGCAT
>JASJPP010000045.1:0-5394 GCA_031432155.1 Patescibacteria group bacterium
AAATTTTTAGACGCCAGCGAAAGAGCGATAATAGTTGATTTAATTTACGGTCTTACGGATATTTTTCTTGTTCCGTTCAGGTATATATTTCCGAACATTTATTTGCGGGACGGCATCGTTGACATCGTCGCCGTTTCGGCAATGATCGGATATTTTATCGTTGTCTTGGCGGTTTTGAGGCTTTTAGACCTGCTTTTTTTGAAAAAGTAAAAAGCATTTATTCAATTAACCCGTTCCCAGAATTTTTTTGAGCGCGTCTTTAAGTTCTTCGATATTTGGCTTTTTGGCGGTTTCCTGTTTGGCTTCGATTTTTAATTCTTCTTTTTTCGGCGTTTCTTCTCTCGGCAGTTCTTTCAGCGAGAGATATTTTTGCGCTGGCTTTTCTTCCGCCGGCGTTTCTTTCATTGTTTGCGCCATTGAAAATTTTTTCTCGCGCGGTTCGAATTCTATGCCGATGTCGCCGAGATTTTCCGCGTACCTGATTTTTTCCACTCTTTCTTTTTTGATAAATCGAGGTTTTTCTTTGTCGTATTCCGCCGGTCCGGCTGTTTTTTCCGGCGCGAAACCGCTCCATCGGGCAATTTCGTTCTCGACTTCTTTGCGCGGGTTTGAATAATTTTTTCTTGAAAACTGGATTACCGTTTCCGAGTGATCCTCGTGGCTGTTTATGGAAAAAGGGGGGAGGATGGCGGCTGAAAATGGCCGGCTTGTTACGCCGTCAACCATCAATTTAAGATAAATTTGGTGGTTGGGGATGTTGACGATGTCTTGGATGGTGAATTCCGGTTCAAACTCTTTTTCCAAAAATTCGGCGTCCGCGGCCCCGACTCGGAAAGTTATCATCGTGCCGGTATTTCCGAAAACCGCGTCCCTGACCTTGGTTGATTTTTCGGTAAGCAATTGGCCGATGTATTGGTGGGCGATAATGAGATTAAGGCGGTATTTTCTGGCTTCCGAAAGAATGTTGGCGAATGAATCGGTGGCGAAATTTTGAAACTCGTCGACGTAAAGATAAAAATCTTTCCTTTCTTCTTCCGATATTCTTACTCGCTCCATCGCCGCCAGCTGGATTTTCGTTATGAACATCGCTCCCAAAAGCGCGGAATTGTCTTCGCCGATTCTTCCCTTGGAAACGTTGACGAGCAGAATTTTTTCGTCATTCATTATTTTCTGAATATTGATGGTGCTTTTTGGCTGGCCGACGATGTTTCTGATGAGGGAAGTCGACAAAAATTGGCCGACTTTATTTTGAATCGGTACAATCGCTTCGTTTCTGAATTGGTCGCGCCACGTTTCGTATTCGTGGATCCAGAACGATTTTACCACCGGATCTTTTATGTTGGCGATGATTTTTTGGCGGTAATCTTTGTCAACGAGAATTCTGGTGATTCCCAAAAGCGTCGTTCCGGGGGTGTCTAAAAGAGCTAGAACGCAATTGTTCAAAATGTATTCCATTCTGGCCGACCAGACATTAGCCCAGATTTTGGTGAAAATTCCCATCAAATCCGAAGATACCAAATGTTTGTATTTCGGATCCGAAACTTCCAAAACATTGAATCCCATCGGGTGTTCCGAATCGGCCGGATTGAAATAAATGACATCGTTGACTCTTTCTTTGGGTATTTTTTTAAGAATAGTTTCGACAAGTTCGCCGTGCGGGTCAACGACGCATACCCCTTTTCCGTTCACGATGTCTTGAATCACCATGTTGGAAATCAGGGTGGTTTTGCCGGTGCCGGTTTTGCCGATTACGTACATATGCTGTCTTCGGTCGCGCGATTTGATCCCGAACATCCTTTCGGCGTTTCTGAAATTCGTTTTGGCGAAAAAGGTTATGTCTTTTTCTGCGGTCGTTGCCATAATGATTGAAATTTAAGCGAATTATAGCACATATCGGCCTTATTTGCACATTTTCCGAAAGACGATTATATTTAAAACAAATGCGCGTTTTAACAGGAGAAATTGTTAATAAAGAAGGAGAGAGCGTGGAGCTGGCCGGCTGGGTGGATAATCGGCGGGATCACGGCAAGATTATTTTTATTGATTTGCGCGACCGAAGCGGAATCGTCCAGGTTGTTTTTACTCCGGTCGATAAAAGTCTTTATGAATCGGCTGGGCGATTGCGGTTGGAATGGGTGGTAAAAATTATCGGCAAAGTCAATCGCCGTCCCAAGGGAATGGAAAATCCGGAGATAGAAACCGGCAATCTTGAAATTCAGGCGGAAAATCTTGAGATTTTAAATCAATCCGAAACGCCGCCCATTTCCGTCAGCGGCGACGGATATGAAATCGGCGAAGAATCGCGGATGAAGCACCGCTATCTTGATTTGCGCCGGACGCGCTTGCGAAAAAATCTTCAAATGCGGGCCGAAATCGTTAAATTTATCCGCGATTTTTTGGTTAAAAAGGATTTTATTGAAATTGAAACCCCGATTTTGGGCAAGTCAACCCCGGAAGGCGCCCGCGATTATCTGGTGCCTTCGCGCTTGGAACCGGGAAAATTTTACGCTTTGCCGCAGTCTCCCCAGCAATACAAACAGCTTTTGATGGTTGCGGGATTGGAAAAATATTTTCAAGTCGTCAGATGTTTCAGGGATGAAGATACGCGAGGGGACAGACAGCCGGAATTTACTCAGCTTGACTTGGAGATGAGTTTCGCGAGCGAGCGCGAAATCGCCGATTTAATCGAAGAACTTTTAATCGGAATAGTTGAAAAATTTTTCCCTGAAAAGAAAATTTGGAAAAAACCGTTTCCCCGAGAAATTTACGGTTATGTCATGGAAAAACATAAAACTGACAAACCGGACATGCGAAGCGATAAAAACAATAACGGCGAATTGGCTTTTTTGTGGGTGACGGATTTTTCTCTTTTTGAATATTCGGAAACCGAAAAAAGGCTGGTTTCCACGCATCATCCTTTTACTCAACCCAATTCAGAAGATTTGGAATTACTGGAAAAAGAACCGCGAAAAGTCCGCGCCCGGGCTTACGATATTGTTTTAAACGGATTTGAAATCGGCGGCGGTTCGATCAGGATTCATAATCAAGAACTTCAGAAAAAGATTTTTGACGTTTTGGGATTGGCGCCGGAAATTTATAACGAACGCTTTGGTCATATGCTTGACGCTTTCAAATACGGCGCGCCGCCGCACGGCGGAATTGCTTTGGGGCTTGACAGATTGTTGGCGATTTTATTGGACGAACCAAACATCCGTGAAGTCATCGCTTTCCCGAAAACCGGCGACGGACGCGACTTAATGATCGGCGCTCCGGCCGAGATTGATAAAAAACAGCTGGACGAGTTAAAATTAAAAATAATGAAATAATGAACACAAAAGAAAGAACGCTGGTCATCATAAAACCCGACGCTCTTCAAAGAAATTTGCTGGGCAAAATCATTGAGCGTTTTGAGCGGAAAGGACTGAAAATCGTTGGACTGAAAATGATTCAACTGGACGACGTTTTGCTCGACGAACATTACGGCCATCATAAAGACAAGTCTTTTTTTGACGGGTTAAAAAAATTTATGAAAGGATCGCCGGTGGCGGTGATGGTTTTGGAAGGATTGGAGGCGATTAAGGCGGTAAGGATGATTTGCGGAGCTACTTCCGGCCGGCAGGCCGATATGGGAACCATCAGAGGCGATTTTTCCATGTCAACCCAGGCCAATATCGTCCATGCTTCGGATTCTATTGAAACCGCCGAAAAAGAAATTCGGCGATTTTTCGGCGACAAAGAGCTTTTTGATTACAAAAAGATTGATTTTGAACACGTTTACGGTGAAGAAGAGAGATAAAAATCCGCCAGCTATTGATTTTTCTTTTTTTATGATATAATAATAGTGAGCCCCGCCTACGATTCTCTGGTCAAATCGTTTTAAAAGGGAGGGCAAATTGTTTCGATCTTAGGATTGGAATTGAGCTCACCCACTTGATTTTCAGTCAGGGAAATCAAAAGACGGGGCTTTAAAGAGCAAATAAAAATCTCTTGCGCAGAGATTTTTTTGTTTTTCGTTTTTAACAGGGGGTTATCCCAGTCTTTTCTCAGCTTCTTTCCAGTTGACGGCTTTAAAAAACGCTTCAATGTAATCAATTCGTTTAATGCCGTAATCCGTCAAATAGGCGTGTTCAAAAACGTCCAAGACGAGGAGCGGAGTCGCGCCGGATAAATGCCCGAGATCGTGTTCGTTGATCCAGGCGTTGAATAATTTATCGTTTTCTTTGTCGTAATAAAGAATCACCCAGCCGATTCCGCGCATCGTTGCCGCGGCTTTGAAATCTTTTTGCCACTGGTCGTAAGACCCGAAATCATTTTCTATTTTTTTGAATAATCCGGAATTTTTATCAAGAAATTCGCCGTTTTTCGTTAAATTGCCGAAATAATATTCGTGGAGCCGCGCGCCGTTGAATTCCCAGCCGAATCGCCGTTTTAGTTCCGCGAATTCCGGCAGGGCGGTTTTGTCGGATTTCAGCATATCAGCCAGGATGTCAGCCAGTTTGTTGGCATTTAAAACATAGCCGTTGTAAAGCGTGAAATGATTTTTCAGCGATTCGTCGCTAAATCCTTCCAGGCCGATTAAATGGTCGAAATTTTTCGTTTCGTATGTCATGGATTTTTAAAATATAATCAGGAAGCGAAAACTTGACTGCGTTCCGCAAAGACATTTGGTTAAGTTTCTGCTGCCTGATATAATTATATAATATATTAAAATACGAATTTTCAAATAGCAATGACTTGGTTTTTTTTGGATATTTTTCTGTCTTGGTCCCCCGCTGTTTTTTTAATCGGAGCATTGGCCTTATCCGCTATCTTTTATTTTTTCAAAAAAATTTCTGCCTCCAAAATTTTTAAACTGATTATCGCGGTTGTTTTTTTTCGCGTTCTTTATGCCGTTGTTTTGACGTTTGTTCAGTATTATGTTTGGTCTCAAAACGAATTGACAAAGATATTGGCGCGATCGCCGTTGGGCGACGGCGTTTTCCCCTCGGTTTTTGATTTTGTTTTCAACAGCCGGCTCGGTTATTTTCTTTTTTATTCTTACGGCCGGTTCTGGCTGAGCGTTTTTATTTCCATTGCCGCCGCTCTCGTTTTTTATTTATTTTTGAGGTTTTTAAGAAAGTACCGCGATCGGTTTTTTGAAGAAGGGGAAGTGGAACTGGGGTTTTTAACGGCTCTTATCGTTGGTTGGCCGAATTTCGTAATTTTTGTCCCGATGGTTTTTATTTCGGTAATAATCGTCTCGATTTTCCGCCGTCTGTTTTACGGGGAAACTTATACGACGCTGGGAATTCCGTTTTTGCTGGCGGCTTTAACGGCGCTTTTGGCCGGCAGCCGTTTAATTCATTTTTTCCGCCTTGAGGTTTTAAATATTTGATTTTGCTTTTTTCTAAAATG
>JASJPP010000046.1:0-2210 GCA_031432155.1 Patescibacteria group bacterium
AAAATCACGGATGTTTCCTTTTATCTTTTGGTTTTTTTGACGCCGTTGTTTTTTTTGCCGTTGACAATCGCGCCGGTGGAAATCAATAAACAGATTTTTGCCGCATTATTGGCCTTGGTCGCTTTCGCCGGTTATTTAATTGACTCTTTCGGCAAAGGCAAAATCGCTTATCCCAAATCATTGTTAAGTTTTTCAATCGCCGTTTTGCTGGCGGTTTTCGGCGTCAGCGCTTTTCTTTCACAGTCAAAAACCGTCAGTTTGTACGGCAATCTTATTCAGCCGGACAGTTTGTTGAGTTTCTTGATTTACGGTTTGATTTTCTTTTTGGCGGCGGTTTTTTTAATAAACAAGACCGATGACGAAAAAAGAGAGGCGATAGAACGGACGGGGCGGCTGTTTTTTGTCGGTTTGGCGATCGCGGCAGTTCTGGGGCTTTTCCAGATTTTTGGCGGGAAAATTGAAACGTTTTGGCTGATCGCGCCTTTAAAGCAAATCGGATTGATAGGTTTTAACACCGTCGGTTCTCTTTTAAATTGGGGCATTTATCTCTCTTTCGGCCTTGCAATGATTATCGCGGTTTTATTCGGTTCGGATAAAAAGAAAGACGGCCGGCTAATCGGCCTCGGGATTTTGATTTTTTTCGGTTTGATTGTTTTGAATTATCCTTTGATATGGATGGCATTGGCCGCGGTAACGCTTATTCTGGCGGCTTATAAATTTTCGGCGGATTTTAAATTAAATGCCGGTTTATTGGTTATCGTAAGCTTGTTTTTGCTTCTCGGGGTTGTCGGCCAGTCCTTGCCGGCCATATTACCCGTTCCTTTTGAAAGCAGGCCGAGTTTAGCGGTAACCTGGTCGGTGGCCAAGGAATCTTTGAGCGGTTTATCTGCCGTATTTGGAAACGGGCCGGCCACTTTCGGTTATGATTACGCTTTTTACCGGCCGGCTGAATTAAACCAGACGAATTTTTGGCCGATTCGCTTTAATCAGGGATTCAGTTTTTTGACGACGGCATTGAGCACCGTCGGCGTTTTGGGATTTCTGGCCGTTTTGTTTTTGATTTTCGCTTTTTTGAGGCAAAGCCGGACGGAAGAGCGAATTTCACGCAATCAAGCGGGGCTCGCGAAACAGGCCGTTTCATTGGGGGTGATATTTTTGTTTATCAACTGGCTGTTGGCCCCCATTTTTTTCACCCAATCCGTTTTTATTTTTCTGGGGCTCGGTTTAATCGCGGCTTTATCGGGGTCGGTCAAGGAAATTTTTCTTCGTAATTTTTCCAGGCGTCAAAGCTTTATCTCTTTTTTTGTTTTAATCGTTTTGATTACCGCGAGCTTAGCTTCAGTTTTTTATCTGGCAGGAAAACACGCCGCCGCCGTTTATTACGAAAGGGGTTTCGCGGCTTATAACGCCGGCGACCTCAATAAAGCGCTTGTAAATATTGATAAGGCCGTAAAATTTGATTCGCGGCACGATCAATATCTTCGGACGTTAAGCCAATTCCTGCTTTTAAGAATTGATAATCTGACGCGTCAAGTGTCGGGGGATTTGCCTCCGGAAATTCAAACGGAAATTCAGAACACGGCGTTTCTTGCCATAGAAAGCGGCCGGCGAGCGACCGTTGTCAATCCGGTTGATTCTTTAAATTGGAGCAATTTGGGCGGCGTTTACGAAAAAATAATTCCGCTGGCGGCCGGCGCCGACGCTTTTGCCGAAGAAAATTACAAAAAAGCGATGGAGCTTGATCCGAAAAATCCCCAGGAACCGGTTAACGCGGCCAGGAGCTTCATCGTTTCCGCCGATTTAATCGGTTCAAAAAACACTTCTCTTTGGCGGGAAAAATTGAACAAGGCGAAAGATTATCTGAAAAAGTCAATCGCCCTTAAAGCCGATTACGCGCCCGCTCATTTTCTTTCGGCGGCAATTTATTTAAGGGAGGGTAAAACCAAAGAAGCGATTGAAAAGTTGGAATTGGCGAAAGCGGCCGCGCCTTTTGACTCCGGTTTGGCTTTTCAGCTGGGACTGGTTTATTACCAAAACGGTCAACCGGACAAAGCGCGATTTGAATTTGAACGAGCGATAGGCATTGACCCCAATTATTCCAACAGCCGGTACTTTTTGGGGTTGATTTACGACGATCTTGGAAATAAGCAGGCGGCTTTGGCGCAATTTGAAAAAATCGCCGAATTAAATCCCGACAATCAGGAAATAAA
>JASJPP010000046.1:2310-21978 GCA_031432155.1 Patescibacteria group bacterium
CTTTGGCGCAATTTGAAAAAATCGCCGAATTAAATCCCGACAATCAGGAAATAAAAAAAATCGTTAAAAACTTAAAAACGGGAAGACCGGCCCTTGAAGATATTGTTCCGCCCGATCAACCGCCGGCCGAGCGTCTGGAAACCCCGCTTTCCGAAACAAAAAATAACGAGTAAATAATTTTAAAACATTTTTCTCAACGAAAGTATTGATTTATCCGTCAAATTATAAAATCGATGCGGCATTTAAAGATATTTATCATTTTATTTCTTTTTGTTCTGGTGGTCGGACCGGCGTCAACCGGCGTTGTTTTCGCTTCTACTACCGACGGGACCATAGACAGTACTTATAAATATGCTTTTGGCGAAAACATCGGTTGGATTAATTTTGGCGCCAGCGGCGGCAATGTTCACGTGACTGACAGCGTTTTGACCGGTTACGCCTGGAGCGATAATTACGGCTGGATAAATCTTAATCCGACGAACGGCGGCGTTTTAAACAACAGCGAGGGAGTTTTGTCCGGCCACGCCTGGGGACAAAGTCTTGGCTGGATAAATTTTAGCGGCGTTACCATCAATTCCAGCGGCGAATTCCTCGGCTACGCCAGCACCACCAACAACAGCGGCCGCATCAGTTTTAATTGTTCCAACACAAGTTCCTGCGGCTCTTCGGATTTTAAAGTGAAAACCGACTGGCGGCCGGCTTCCAGCCGAACCACTTCTTCGGCTGGCGGCGGAGGCGGCGGCGCTTTGCCGCCTGAAGCTTATAGTCCGCCTGCTTCGCCTTACGGCGTTTTAATCAACAACGGCGCGGAAGTAAGCGATAATCGGATAGTCGTTCTTCAGCTTACCGCCGGCTCCGACGTGAAAATGATGGCGATTTCCAATAAATCCGATTTTGAAAACGCGGCTCAGGAGCCGTATGCCGCGGTAAAAATTTGGGACATTTGTCATCAACCGGCGGCTGACAAAGAAAAATGTCCGGAAGGCGATTATGCTGTTTATGTTAAATTTTATACCGCTTACGGGAAAACTTCGGAAGCTCAAGACGGCATTGTTTATAAAATTGCGCCCCCGTCATCAAAAACGGTTTTCAAAAAAATTACCGACAAAGCGTTGGAGATTTTAGAGCCGATTATTCCGGAATTTTTAAAACCGGCTCGGCCGCCGGAAGAAACCGAACAAAAACCGGTTGAAGAAATCGTTTCCAAGGAGCCGCCTTTGGCGATGAGCGGCAAGTGGCGTCTCATTTCTTATCTCTGGCAGGGACTGCCGTTTGAAAAATTCGTTTCCGCGCCTCTGCCGAAAGAAATTAAAATTCTGGCCCAAAAATTCCCCGAATTTGAAAAAACTCTTAAACAAACCGGCGTTCAAAAACTTATTGACGTTGAAAAATTGAAAGCGGTTAAGCTGGTTTTGCCCGGCTTGGACAAAAAAGCGGAATTCAAACAGGAATTTCCAAGCGAGATTGTTTTCGTCCGGACCGGCGGGCAAAAAATTAATTTTAACATCGCGTTGGAGATTACCGACAAAGGCAAGCCCCGCCAAAAAATTTCCGCCATCGCCGGCAAACCTCTTCATTTGACGGTTAAGCCGGCTAATCGGGCCAACAGCGTCAAGGGCTACGTTGTTTTTAAATCTCGCGGCTCTAAACCTGAAAATCAAAAGCTTCAATCTTCAAATTTCAATTTGCAAGATTTATTAGCATCAACGTTTTTTGCCGCGCCTTCTTTTGTTGAAGCTCACGACCCGATAGAAATTGAAGAACAGCTGGTTTTGATTGAATTTGAATACACCGATCCCGACGGCGACGGAATTTACACCGCCGAAATTCAGGCGCCGGCGGTTGACGGCGAATACGAAATCATCACGGTGATGGATTACGAAGATCCGGAACTGGGAACGAAAGAAATCAGGTTGATAGCGGTTGTTGATCCCGAGGGATACGTTTATGAAAAAATTAAAAATCAGGAATTAAGAATCGTCGGCGCCATCGTTTCTCTTTTCTGGCTGAATCCGGAAAACAAAAAATACGAACTTTGGCCGGCCGAGAAATATCAGCAGGAAAATCCGCAGATTACCGATAAAACCGGAAAATACGCCTTTTTGACTCCGGCGGGTTCTTACTATTTAAAGGCCGAAGCGCCGAGTTATCCGGTTTATGAAAGCGGGCCGTTTCAGGTTGAAGAAGGCGGCGGAGCGCATATGAACATTGAGCTGAAAACCGGATATTGGTGGCTGAAAGCCGTTGACTGGAAAACGTTTGTTTTGATTTTGCTGATAATTTTGTCGTTTGCTTTGTTGTTCTACAATTTTTATAGTGATAAAATAAGAGAACGAAAATCGGAAAGCGTTTAATTTTTAAAATTATAAAAAATGACAGCGTCAAAAATAATTTTAGCGTTCGTTATGGTTGTTTTATTGGCCGGCAACGTTTTTTTGGGTTTTCAATACTTGTCCGCTCAAAATAATCTTTATCAGGCGGAAAAAAATTTGGAAGGCCGGAAATTTAACGAAAGAATTTTGAATTTCCTCAAGCTTTTCATTGAAAAAGTGCTTAAAGCCGACAATGAAATTGATTTTGAAGCGCGGCTGGCTTTGGAAAATGCCGTCAGGAATTTGGACGATAAAGAAATTTTGGCCCAGTGGCAGAAATTTATTGAAAGTCGGGACGAAATAAAAGCTCAACAGGAAGTAAAAAATCTTTTAGAGCTTTTAGCGGAGAAAATCAAAATTTAAAAGGAGCGGTCAAGTCAGCCGCTCCGAGAAGGGTTCGCACGAGGGAATTTTGCTTCCCGCGTTAGCGCGCGCGTATGGGTCGTCGATCCAATCCCAATCGAGCGTTAATTTGTCGCTGTTGTAAATGACCGGAACTTTTTCCGGTGAAACATAATGCGATCCGACAAGATAAAGCGCGCCGGATCGTTTGAAAATTTCCGGTTTTTCCCTTAAAAGGCCGATGCCTTCATAAACGGTGAGGCCTCGCCGTCCGTATTTCGGGAAATATTGACGGCATTTCAAGGGATTCATTCTGGCGGTTCCCGAGCCGTCCTCAACGTCGTTGACGGTGTAAATCGTTTTCGGCGTTGTAAGACCGTCGCTGTTTCTGATTTTTTCGGGATCAAGCGCGACGCGGCCGCCGATTTCTTTCATTTGAATTTCAATGCTCAGTTTTTCCGGAATGACGATTAGCTTTCGCAACCGGTTCTTTTCCGTTGGCCGGCCGATTATCAGCGCGACATGTTGTTCTTTCGGGAAATTTATCATTTTAACCTCTTTGGCTGGAGGGTTGACGTTTTTGTTGATGGGCTTTTTGAAAAATAACAAGCGTTTTAACCTTTGTCAAATTACTAAATGTTTTTAATTGACACAAGTTTATAAATATGGTATTTACTGATTCAGTGTTTGGCCTCGTTTTTTGAGGCGCGCTCTTTAACTTTTAGCTAAAAAGGGGGTGAGAATGACGGGAAAAGCAGATTAGAATAGTTTGGCGAGAAGTTGTTTTATTATTTGTAATTTAATTTTAAAAGGGGGCTAAAATGAAAATCGCGAATAACGAAGCGATGGCCGCCGCTTTCATCGCGGCGGAAGAAAAGGCAAGAGGAAAAGAAGACAGTATTTTCTCTACCATTTCGGCACTTAAAGTGCCGACGCCCCTTTCTGAGGAGGAGATTGAAAAAAGAAAGAAAGAGGCGGAAGAAAGAAAAAACGCGGCGCAATTGGCCGCGGTCAAGCTTCTTGAGCTTGAAAGGGAGCTCAAGAGGATTGAGTCGGTTCTGGGGTGGAATGAGGTTCCGGAGTTGATCCGGGTCCACCAGCAGCTTTCCGGAACGCGGCAAAAAATCGTCGCGGCCGGAGACGAAACCTTCAAGGAAAGCTTGAAGGTGGCGCGCCTGATCGCGGAAATTGTGGCGTGCCAAAATCCGTCGTCTTCGGAGGTAGTTGATTATCTCCGAAGAGTGACTGAAGCCGGGCGGGGAAAGCTTCTTTCCCAGAGCGAGGCCGATCTACATCGGAATCGCAACGGCAAAGAAGGGTTTCACAAGCAAACGATTTTTTTTGAGTCGTTTTGTTTGATTCCGCAGGCGTCCGAGTTTTACTCGGAAGGAATTTCCCCAGCTGACAAGAAAATTTTTTACGAGCTGGGGATGTTGGTTTTTAGATATAGGAACCAGCAAAAAAAGTTCCGCCAGGCAAAAATGGCGGAATTGATGGAGAAGGGCAATGGAAATTTCCGGCAGCTTGTCTCCGGAGAAACCGGGATTTACCGTATCCATTTTTCCTCGCGGGAAAATGGCCGCGGCGAAAAACAACAGGAAGGCGTCGGGTTAATTGAGGTGGTCAATCTCAACGAGCCTGATAAAAAGCCGTTTTTCGTCGTCAAGGCGATTGACGGCACCGGTTCATTGCGCTGGATGTCAATCAACAAGGGGGATTGGATTCCCTTTGTAGCGATCGTGACCGGTCATGTCTTAAAGGAGAAAACTCCGGCAAGCAAGCTGGAGTTTTCTCAAAAGTTGGCGCGCGTTTTGAATTACGCGTGCCGGGACGCTCTGCGGGATTTGAGGAGCTCGCAGGTGTCGTAGAGCGGCTCTTAACGACTCTCACGGCCGGAGCGCGGAAAGCTTCGCGCTCCGGCCATTTTTTCTAAAGGAGGTGAGACAGTGTTTAAAAAGCTTTTTGAAAAGAAACGAAAAGTTGTGGCTTTCGTTGATTACGATAATATCGCGTCAGCCGCGATAGAAGAAGGCAAAATTATTGATTTCCGAAAGCTCCGGAACGAGCTTTTGAAAATCGGAAAAATTGAATTTGCTTTCATTTGTATTCCGGCTGACAGAGTGTATAATTTGCCGATCGGCAACGGCGGCGTGATTGATCTGGGCTTTCATATTTTGCTTTGTCCCAAAAGAAGCATTGAAAGCGATAAACTGGAAGACTCGGTTGATATTCATATTATTCAATCGGGTTTGAAATTCATAGATTACGAAGAAATTACCGATGTGGTGATTGTAAGCAACGATCGCCACATGATTGAGCTTGCAAAGCAAGCTCAAAATTACGGAAAAAAGGTTAGTTTATTCGGCACCGACAAAATTTCGTTGGCGCTGAAAAGAGTGGTTGGTTCGGCAAATGTCAGGCCGGCGCCGCTCCAAGCGAGATGAGAATAAACCAGGGGACAGCTGTCAACGACAATTGTCCCTTTTTAATTTACAAATTTTTAAAGCCGCCTATAATAAAAAAACAAAATGGAAGGGTCGCATAGTGGTCTATTGCGCCCGCTTGGAAAGCGGGTAAGCCTTAACCGGCTTCGTGGGTTCAAATCCCACCCCTTCCGCAGATTGATACTTCCTCGTTTGAAATGATTAAATTCATTATGCTTGACAGTGTAAAATGAAACAGATACTATTTTATTATTATGATGTGGAATTTAGGAAATAATTTATGGGGATGGTGGTTTGGATGGTTTTTTATGCTTGTATGGTGGGTGGTGATAATCGCGGCAATCGTTGCCCTGATAAAATGGCTTTTCGGGCACAACGGTGAAAATAAAATCGGCGGAAAATCGGCGCTTGATATTTTAAAAGAACGCTACGCTCGCGGAGAAATCACAAAAGAAGAATTTGAAAGCAAAAAGAAAGATTTGAGTTAATAAAAACCCCGCCGTTTAATCGGGCGGGGGATCAAAGCCGAAAATTTACTCGGCTTTTTTGTTTATTTTGTAAAGAACTATTTTTTTCGCCGTTTCAAGCAGGATATTTTTCCTGCCTTCTTCGGTTATTATCGCGTCGGGGATTACCGTCCCGTCATTGGTTGAAGCGCCCGGCTTTCTCCATCTTTCGGTGGTCAAGCTCAGCGTTTTTCCGTTTATGTCGTATTTTCTTTGAATGTGAGTTTTGCCGTAAGTCGGTTCGCCGACTATCGTTGCTATTTTATGGTGCTGGAGCGCCGAGGAAAGAATCTCGCTGGCGCTGGCGGAACGGCGATTGACAATAATTGCCATTGGTAATTCAAAATCTTTATTTTTTTCATTGAGGCTGAACAGAGTATCTTTTTTTCCTTTGCCGTTTTTAATCGTCGTAATCAGTTTATTTTTTCCGATAAATTGGCTGGCGATCAAAACGGTTTCGTCAAGGTATCCGCCGCTGTTATCGCGCAAATCAAGAATCAAACCGCTGATTTTTTTCGTTAGTTTTTCTCGGAGGATTTTTTCAAATTTCTCCGCGCTGCCGCGCGAAAATTGTTTTAGCTCGATAACGGCGATAGCGTAACCGTTTTCCTTTACAGTCGTTGCTTTTATATGTTCTTTTTTAAACGCCAAAAAATCTTCTTCAACGTATTTGCCGTTTAAATCGCCGACCGCTTCCAGCATTTTTTTAACGGCTTCGTCTTCATTAACTGGAAGATCGCTTGGATCTATCGCCGCGGCCCTGTCCGAGTAAAAAGAATCTCTTTGGATGATTTTAAGCGCTTGAATCATTGCCGGCGTTTTCGCCTCGGTTTTTCTTGTTCCGTCAGTAATTTCATCGGCGAAAACGCTGTTTATCGCTGTTATTGCCAACACAATCGTCGCAATCGCTGTTTTCATTCTTGCCTCCTTTATAATTAATTGTTTCCGGTTTTATTTTTAAAAGAGCGTTTGATATTGGATTAACGATGACATTTATTATATCAATTTTTTATTTTTCAACAAGTTGAAAACGAAATTTTCTCCGCGTTGACGGGTTTTTTCCTTTAATTTCTGTTATAATAATTTTAATGACAAGAGCGGATAAAAAACTCGGCCGGCGGCTTATTTTGGACGAGCTTTTTGATTTTACGCTTTACAAGCGGTTGTTGGAAATTGAGAAGGGCGAATTGGCAAAATTGTTGGCAGAGCTTGTTCCGACCGAAGAAAAACATTACCGTTTCTGGCAAAAATTTTTTGATTTAAAAATCGTAAAATTGAACTGGCCGAGAAAATTGAAACTCCGCTTGATTGTTTTGGGTCGGCGGCTATTGGGAGAAAAATTTACCCATTTGGTTTTGGAATCGATAGAAATTTACGGCGTCAGAAAATATCTGTTGGTTTGGGGGAATTACAAAAACACGCCGTTGGGAGCGGCGATCAAAGAAGTGCTGGAAGACGAGCTTCGGCACGAAGACGCTTCGGTTTCCCGTTTCATAGAAAAGAAAATTGACGCCGAAAAAATTCGCGACGTTTTTTTGGGCTTAAACGACGGGTTGGTGGAAATTTTAGGGGCGGTTTCCGGATTTTTTGCCGCCTTTTCCAATCCGGTTTCGGTTTTGATCGCCGGCTTGACCGTGGCGGTGGCAGGCAGTTTTTCCATGGCCGCCGGAGTTTATGTGGCAACCGGTTCGCGCAATGAAGTCGCGGGTATTGAAGAAAAAAAACGCGAATTTTTTGACAATAAAAAAGAAGAAGAAATACACAAAGAAAAAACCTTAAGTTCCTCCATTTTGGTGGGACTTTCTTATCTGGCCGGCGCGTTGGTTCCGATTTTGCCGGTTTTGTTGGGCGCCAAAAGCGTTTTTATTTCGGTGGCCGCCGGCGCTCTGACGATTGTCGTGATTTCTTTTATCGTGGCTTTTATTTCCGGAATGAACGTGAAAAAACGCGTTTTCGTCAATTTAGCCATCGTTGCCATCGCGGTTGTTATTACTTATTCGCTTGGCACGGTTGTTAAAAAATTTTAATATTTTATAATTAAATTCAGAATTTAAAGGTCGGTTGTTTAATCAACAATAAAAACATGAAAAAATACATTTATTTTTCCTTGTTTGTCGGCGGAGCGGTTTTGGCGTTTGCCGGAGCGGCAACGGCGATTGTCGGCAGCGACAGCGGAGTAGTTGATTATTCCAATTTAGGAATAACTCAACCGAAAGCTTGTCCTCTGCTTTACGTGCCGGCCTGTCAGAAAGACAAAAATTCTTCTGAATGCGTTGATAAAATGAGGGAGATAGCGGAAAAATATCCGGGTTGCGGATTTGAATCGTTTGTAAAAAGCGGATCGGGAGAGTCCGGCGCGGGAACATCAGTCATTAAAAAAGAAGAAACGGTTTGCACTCAACAATATGATCCGGTTTGCGGATCTGACGGTAAAACTTATTCCAACAACTGCGTCGCTCAAAACAAGGGAGTAAAGATTGTTTCCAAAGGAGAATGCGTTGTTTCCAAAAAAACAATTGTTTCGCCGAGCGATTTGACAAATGATTTTATTCAGCTCAACAACCTGACGATAGAAAAGATTGAAAAAAGCGATTCGTTTCCGGTAAAAATTTTGGCGCGCGGAGAAAGAAATTTTCCTTGTTATTCTTACGGAGAAAGAGGGGAATCTTCTAAATCATCAATTGCCTGCCCGATGATGGAGGTTGAAACATCCGGCGCGGCGATGCCGGAAAAATTGAATTTTTATGAAATCAGTTTTGCCCAAAACACGGTTTTGCTTTTGGGAAACCACCAGAAAGCGACGATTAACGACTTCGCGGTCGGCGACAAAATCAACGTCTACGGCCATTTTGAAAACGGGATTCTTCAGGCAGTAATCGCGAGAAATTTGTCAAAACCGGAAGAGAAAGAATTTATTCAGCTTAACAATCTTGTCGTGATAGAAAAATCGGGAAACTTGATTAAAGCGGCGCGTAAAAAAGATTCCCCCTGTTATTCTTACGGAGAAACCGGTGTTGGCGCGAAAAGAGACGCGGATTGTCCGGTGCCTTTGCCGCTTCGTTCCGATGAAGCCGCTGGCGTTTCCGCGGTTGCTCCGGAAATTGTCAAGCACCCTGAAATGTATTATCCGTTTAACATCAGAATAACCGAGAGAACCGTTCTTTTGTTAAGAAATCATCAGAAAGCGACGATTAACGACTTCGCGGTCGGCGACAAAATCAACGTCTACGGCCTTCATAGCGGGGAAAGCATTTCAGAAATTGAAGCGCTGATTATGAGAAACTTGTCCAGGCCGCCGAAGGCGCCGGAAAAAGCGACGATAAACGGCAAAGTGATAGAGGTGAAAAGCGACGGCAGTTTTGTAATCCAAGCTCAAGACGGCCGGACAGTCGCGGTTGATCCGATAAATTTGAAAGACGCCGAAGTAACGGTCAGCGGTTTGCTTGATGAGACGGCGCAGAAAATTACCGAAACGACGTCCATAGTCAAAAAAAATAAATACGTGATTGAATTCATCAAGCCGACGTCTGTTAATCAGTAAATCGACGATTAAAATTTTTCGGCAAAAAACTTCCCGTCGCGCGGGAAGTTTTTATTTTCCGAATTTTTTATTGACATTGTTGTTTTCGTCGTGTTTAATAACGTCGGAACATTAAAATTTAATTATTGTCAATTCAAAACGTTATCAACTCAACAAACAAAGGAGGCGTTGATGAAAAAAGTGACAAGAAATTTCATAATAATCGCTTTTTTTATCGGTATTAGTTTTGGGATTTATGAGTATTATGTGATGCCGCGGGAGGATCATAGAGAGGAAGAAGCGCTCTACGCGGTTCAACCGAGAGATTCAGTGGAAAAAATTGCCAGAAAGTTCAAGGTGTTGCCCTGGCAATTGCGATTGGCCAACGGGATGACCGTTGACGATACATTGCTCCAGCCGGGCCAGATGTTGATAATTCCTCGGCCGAAATGGCGTGCTTACGAAGGTAAGGCGTCATGGTATGGGACCGCTTTTCACGGAAAAGTGATGGCTAACGGAAATTTGTACGATCAAGATAAAATTTCCATTGCTCATCGCACTTTGCCGCTGGGGAAATTCGTTAAGATCATCAATATTTCCAACGGCAGAATGATTATGGCTGAAGTTTTAGATCGGGGCCCGTATGCCGTTGACGAAAACGGCAAATACAAGCGGGAAATCGATCTTTCCCGCGCCGCGGCCGAAGCGCTGGACGCCATCGAGAAGGGGGTTATTTCAGTAAGGATCGAACCCCTTCATGGTTGAGTAGTTTGTGAGATTTTTCAGGCGGCGCGGCCACAAGCCAAGCCGCCTTTTTATTTGAAGTTATTAACATGGAAATGTTGATAAATTTTTTAATATTTGTATAATTAAAAGCATATGAAAAATACAAGCAAAATCGTTTTAATCGTCGTTTTTTCGTTTGTTTTGTCTTTGCCGGTCGCGTTCGGCGCGTTGCCGCCGTCAACCACTGAAATCCGAGAAGGGATTATAAAACAAAATCGCGAGGCGCACAAGGACATCCGCGAAACGCGGGAAGACGCAAGAAAAGAAATTCGCGAAGCAAAATCCGGCGTTCGCGAAGCCATCGGAGAAGCTAAAGAGGCCAGGAAAAATGCCATAGGCGAAATAAAAGAACTTAGAAAGGAAGAATTTCAGCGTTTTCGGGAAAAACGCGAAGAATTTAGGGAAGCGTTAAAAGACAAGCGCGAGGAATTTAAGGAAGCGTTAAAAATTAAAAGAGAGGAGCTGAAAGAAAAAATAAAAGAAAAAAGAGAGGATTTGAAAGAGCGGCTTAAAACAATCAAAGACGAGCGCAAACAAAAAATCGTTGAGCGGATTGACGAGCGGCTTGACGCCTTGAACGAAAAACTCCTCAATCATTTTTCCAATGTTTTGGACAAATTGGAAAATGCTTTGGAAAGAATCGGTTCGCGCGCCGATAAAGCCGAAGCCAACGGACGGGATGTTTCTTCGGTCAGAACGTTGATTACGGAGGCGACCGGCGCCATTAACGCGGCGCGGCAGGCGATTCAGGAGCAATCCGGAAAAACTTACATTATTGCCGTTAATACGGAAGAGTCTTTGAGAACCGATGTCGGAAGAACAAGGCAGACGCTTCATGCTGATTTAGTAAAAGTTCGGCAGGTTGTTTTTGCGGCTCGCGACGCCGTAAGAAAAGCGGCGGTGGCTTTGGCTCAAATTCCCAATGTTGACGAATTGGAGGTTGAAGAAGAAAACGGAGGCAACGGAACCGCCACCTCCACTGCCACCTCCACGGCGACTTCAACTCAGCAATAATAATTAAATTAAGATAAATCAAAAACTATGAATAAAAACATTCTTATTGCCATCATCGTAATCGTGGCCGCGGTCGTTATCGGTTTTGTTGTTTGGTTCATTCAGTCTTCTCAGGCGCCGACCGTTCCCGTTCCTTTAGTTGAAGACGCGTCGAAATCGGCGGTTAACGACACTGTTTCAGCGGTTAATTCGGAAATAGAAAATATTGACATCGGTGATTTAGACAAGGAATTTCAGGATATTGACGCCGATTTTCAAAGTCTTTGAACGGATTTGAATTTAAGAAAATCAAAAACCCTTTAAAAGGGTTTTTGATTTTAACGCGATTGACGGGAAAAATCGTAAATGATATCATTTTTTTATGGAACACCACGGCGAAAAACAAGAAAATAACAACCCCGATTATTTTTTGCCTTTCAGTATAATCGTCGCCGCGGCGATGATCGCCGGCGCCTGGATTTACACGGCCGGTTCGGAAAAAAGTCCGGCGAAAAACGGCGCGGCTGAAAATAACGCGATTGAAGAAGATGCCGGGGAGGCGAGCGCGGAAAACGTTAAAGCGATTGCGGCGGGCGACCATATTTTCGGCGATCCCAACGCGCCGATAAAAATCGTGGAATTTTCCGATATGGAATGCCCTTTTTGCAAAAGATTTCATTTTGACATGACGGAAATTATAAAAAATAACAAAGGCAAAGTTGCCTGGATTTACCGCCATTACCCGATCGATCAACTTCATTCAAAAGCCAGGAAAGCGGCGGAGGCGACCGAGTGCGCCAACGAGCTCGGCGGCAACGAAAAATTTTGGGCTTATCTTGATAAATATTTTGAAGTGACGCCTTCAAATAATCAGATTAATTTGTCACAGTTGCCTATTATCGCCAAAGAAATCGGTCTTGATAAGGCGAAATTTGAAGCGTGTCTTGACAGCGGAAAATACGCCACTCACGTGGAAGAAGATTTCAAAGACGCTTTGAATTCCGGCGCCAGAGGAACGCCTTACAGCATTGTTATCGCTCCGGACGGCAAAAAATATCCGGTCAGCGGCGCTCTGCCGGAACAAATAAATCTTATTATTGATCAGGCGCTTTAATAACGAGGCACCGGAATGGCGAATTTAATAATTTCTTTTAAGGAAGTTTTTAGCCGTTTTTTTTACGTTGTTTTCGTTTTAATCGTGTTTTTGCTCCTGATTTTAATTTTTGTCTGGATTCCCAATTTTTCGCTGCTGGCGCAAATTTTTGTTTCTCCGAATATCGGAATCGGACAGAAAATTACTTTTCTTTTTAATGGCATAAGCGCTTTAAAAACCAATTTTACTTTGTTTTCGGCGGCCATAACTGTCTTAATATCCGTTTTTTCCGCGATTAATCTTAGTCTGGCGTTTTTTTATATCAAGCGTCAAATCGGGGTTGCGCAATCCGTTTTTGGTTTTGGCGGAATTTTAAGCGGTTTTTTGGGCGTCGGTTGCGTGTCGTGCGGCTCGGTGATTCTTTCCTCAATTTTTGGCGTCGGCGCGACAGCCGCTTTTACGAGCGTATTGCCGCTGGCCGGCAAGGAATTTGCCGTTTTAAGCGTTATTCTTTTGGGATTGTCAATTTTTTTGATTTCCCAAAAAATTCAGGAACCGTTTGTCTGTCGGACAAAAAATCGTTTATAATGTAAATAATGAAAATCGCGCGGCAAAAAATTTTTACTTTTTTTGTTGTTTTGGGAATCGGAGCGGTTTTGACAACGGTATTTTTCGGCGCGGGTTCAATTAGTCATGGCGTCGATCATTCCTGCGTTTTTTCGCTGATGGCCGGAGTGGATTGTCCGTCGGCCGACCGGCTGGCGATGATTAGCCATATTTTTTCCGGTTGGCGAAATTTAATCTCGGTAATCGTTGATTTTAAAACCGCCGTTTTGATCGCGGTTTTTTGGATTTTCTTTTTGTTCGGCAAAAGCAAAATCAAATTATTTTTCAAAAAGCGATTTTTTTTCCGTTTTCGCGATCTAAATTCGGTTAGCGGTCAAAAGAAAAAATTTTTCCGCTGGCTTGTTCTTCATCACGGGCTTTATTGACGGAGTTATTTTTAGTGTTTGTAAGTTTAGTTTTTTGAATTCGTTAATAAAATTAAATAAAAATTAAAACCATGAAAAAAGAAACTCCAAAATTAATAGCTTATTTTGTCGCTATTGCGGCGGTTATTTTATTGATTGCCTGGTCGTCGTCCGACCGCGGCGGCAACAATCCGCCTGTTGATTCTTCAAATGAATCTTCTTCCGCCGATCTTTCTTCGGCCGGAAATTTGATTTCCGAAGAAAATAATTTTGATTTTAAGACCATTTCAATGGCAAACGGCAAGGTTTCGCACCGGTTTGAACTCAAAAACAGCGGAGCCGAGCCGTTAAAAATTAAAAAGATTTATACTTCTTGTATGTGCACCGTCGCTTCCGTGATAGACGCCGCCGGTACGACGTATGGCCCGTTTGGTATGCCGGGTCACGGCGGTTTATCGTCGGAGACAATATCGGTTAACGACGGAGAATCAATAATTGTTGAAGCTGTTTTTGATCCGGCGGCTCACGGACCGCAGGGAACGGGAAAAATCAAAAGAATCGTTTATTTGGAAACCGATTCCAAAACACAGCCGCAGACGCAGCTGACTTTTTCGGCTGAAGTCGTGAAATGAAAATGAAATTAAACAATCAATAAAAATATGGAAAAATTCACAAACCAGCAAATTATTACCGCGATTCTTGTTGTTATCCTGATTATTTTCGGTTTTTCGCTTTTTAACATTAAAAATCAGCTTGTCAGAATAGAAAATCAGCTTGTTCATTTAGACGAGGAAATGGACGAAGCGGCCTCGGGAGTTGAGAGATTGCTTAATCGGAAGTCGTCGGGGTCGGCGCAAAACATTCAAACCGGCAAGTTGCCGTCGGTTTTTGCCGAAAAAACCGAATACGATTTCGGGAAAATCAGCAAGAAAAACGGTTTAGTCAGCGCTGAATTTATTATCTTCAATAAAGGAAAAGGAGATTTGATTATCGGCGATATCGTCACCTCGTGCGGCTGCACTTCGGCGAAAATCGATAAAACCGTCGTGGCGCCTAATTCCAGCGCGGTTTTAACCGTCAGTTTTGACCCGAATTTTCACGAAGAACCGCAAGGCCGTTTTTCGCGTTCGGTTTTCGTTCCCACCAACGATCCGGATAACGAGGAAATTGAATTCAAAATTTCAGTTGAAATTAAAAATTAATCATTAATTAATATGGAAAAAATAATTAAAAACAAATCTGAGGCGTTAATGTTGATTATCGCGGTTGTTTCGGTTTTGGGCGTTTATTATTTTTCAAAAACGCCGGCAAAAAACACGGTTGGCGTTTTACCTTCCGCGGAATCAGCCACTTCTTTGATTGACGAAGTTAATCCGAAAGACGGCTACACGATTAACGCGGAATACGGCGATATCGGTTATAAGCTTGTCAGGGACGGCGCGATTGATTTCGAAAAATTTAAAGGCGTTTATGACCAAAGCGGCGCTCCGCTTACCGATGAGCAAATTAAAATTTTGTCTGACGGATTAAACAAAAAAATCACCGTTAATTCCGACAATTCTTATTTCCTGCTTAATTTTTTCTGGGCGCTGGGATTAGCCAATAAAAATCCGATTCTTGACGAAGGGGAAATTACCAAGTACGGCGAAGACAAAATTGAATCGTTTGCTTCAACCGGCGGCTGGACAATCGGCAAGAAACCGGTGATGGAAATTTATTCCAATTCAAGCATTGTCGTTTTGACTCCGGAACAGCAGAAAAAAGTTGAAGAGGTTTCCTCCGGCGTTTATAGGCCGTGTTGCGGCAATTCAACGGCT
The DNA here is from genome assembly GCA_031432155.1 of Patescibacteria group bacterium. Lineage (GTDB taxonomy): Bacteria > Patescibacteriota > Minisyncoccia > UBA6257 > UBA9933 > JASJPP01. The sequence goes on from JASJPP010000046.1 coordinate 17,155, forward strand.
TTTCCCGACTGCAATCACGGCATGGCGCTTTTGGGAGTTTTGGAACTGATGGCTTCCAACAACGCTTCAACCGAAGAAATGTTTGAGGCCGCGAAATATTTCAACGCTTTTTGGTTTTCGCAAAAATATCTTGACTTAGCTCTTTATTTTAAGTCCAAAGAAGGGCTTGATTTTAAAGACATTGACGCAAGATTGATTTTGGGAAAGGAATATTCTTCGTCTCATGGCTGGAACGAGACAAAAAGATGGCTGACGGAAAATAATCTGATTGAAAAAGCGCCGGCTTCCGGCGGCGGTTGCGGAGTTTGACGAAATGGAATAAAATAACAATATCCGCACATTGAGATTTGTCGAAAATGACGGAGGTGAAAATGAAAATCGAAGAGGGTTTAATCTTCATCAGAAGAGTGGAAAACAGCATCAACGGGCTAAAAGAGGTGTTGGCAAGAACAAAAATGTTGGAATCGGAAGTAACCAAGGAGGCGTCAAAGCCGACTAAAATGATGGAGGTTTATCCTTTGTTCGTAAGGATGGCTAAGGAGTGTGATGAAAATGCTAAAATAATTCATAATTTTTTGAGAAAGTACCAGGAAGTGTTGAAATTGGAAAGACTTCTGACGAATAGACCAAAGAAAGGAGGATAGACGGAATGATTAGAGTTTATATGTTGTTTCGTCAGCGGCAGCTTCCGGGCTGCCGTTTTTTTATTGATAAATTAAATTATTTTTACGAATTTTCTTTTTCCGGACTGAATAACTGTTCCTTTTCTGACGGAAACGATTTTCCGCCAGTCGTTCTGGACTTCGCCGTTTATTTTTATTCCTTTTTGTTCAATCAGCCGTTTCGCTTCTGATTTGGAAGAAGCCAGTTTGGTTTTCGTCAAAAGTTCCAGAACGTCCGTTTCTTTTTCGGCGAGTTTAATTTTCGGCATTTCGGTCGGCAATTCTTTTTCTTGAAATACCTTGATGAATTCTTTTTCCGCCGCCGCGGCCGTTTTTTCGCCGTGATAGATTTTTACGATTTCATAAGCCAGTTTCGCTTTGGCGTCGCGGGGGTTTAATTCGCCGCGATCCATATCTGTTTTTATTTTTTGTATTTCGCTTTCGGTTTTATCGGTGCAGAGCAGAAAGTATTTTACGATAAGATTGTCCGGCAATTGCATTATTTTACCGAACATATCGTTCGGCGCGTCTTCCACGGCGATGTAGTTTCCGTAGCTTTTGCTCATTTTTTTCACGCCGTCAACGCCTTCAAGGAGAGGAACCAGAATAATGTCTTGTTCCGGCATTTTATAAAATCTTTGCGTCCGGCGGCCCATTAAAAGATTGAATTTTTGGTCAATGCCGCCGACTTCCGCGTCCGCTTTGACTTTTACCGAATCATAACCCTGAAAAAGGGGATATAAAATTTCAAGCAAACTGATGTCTTTGCCCTCGTCAATCCGTTTTTTAAAATCGGCGCGGCGTAAAACTTGCTGGATGCTTCCGGCGCGCGACAACTCCAAAAGACGGACAACCCCTTCTTTCAGAAACCATTCGCTGTTGTAATGGATTTCGGTTTTGGCGATATTGATTATTTTTCCGGCTTGAATAAGATATTTTTTAAAATTATCGGCAACTTCTTTTTTGCCGAGAGGTTTTCGCGTTTCCGAGCGGCCGGAAGGATCGCCGATGGTGGCCGTGAAATCCCCGATTATCAAAACGATTTTATGCCCCAGTTCCTGAAATTGTTTTAATTTTCTGAGCGGCGCGGAGTGGCCAAGATGGATATCCGGAGCCGTCGGATCAATGCCGAATTTAATCCTTAATTGTTTGCCGGATTTCAGTTTTTTAACCAAACTTTCCTTTTCAATAATTTCTTCAACCCCGCGAGTCAGGACCTCGTCAATTTTTTTGGGATCAATGATTGTTTTCATTTATTCGGATTTTTTAAGATATTTATCTGCGCAGCCGACCGGATTTGAACCGGCGATCTTCTCCGTGACAGGGAGACGTGTTGGACCGGGCTACACTACGGCTGCATATTTCAATGTATTATAGGTCAAATTCTTTTTTGTTTCAATCAAAAAAAGAAAGCTCCGTTTCGGCTGCGAAAGCGGAGCTGTTGAGAAAACAGAGCGTGAATTAAAAGAGGTTCGCCGCCGGTTTGATTACGATAAATCTTTTTTTCCAGCCGGCTTTGAATCTTTCAGCGGAAACAACTCTTCTAACCCCTTTTTTCGACTTACAGTCCGGATCGTTTATCTCCAGACTCAATTTATTCATTGTTTCCTTGAAGCCGGTTGCCGCCACCAGGTGGCCGCCGCCGTTGAGCTTGAAATTTTTATGGATCGAAACAATTACCGGTTGTTTCTCCAGTTCTTTCATGAACGCTTTAAAAGCTTTTTCATGCTCTTCATTTGCCAGATCAAAGGTTTTTCCCTCAAATCTGAAATCTTTCGCCAGTTCAACTATTCCCTTGTGCTTCCAGCCGACCCCTTGAATGTAACATTCTTTTTCCAGTCCTTTCATTATCAATTCATCAATCGTTTTCGTCGGGATCAACGGTTGAAAAGATTTCATTACCATTACCAGCGAAACAATTCCGCAAGCCCGTTTTTGCCAGAAATTGTCGAAATCTTCAATTCCCACGTCTTTATATTGCGAAAGTCTCGGAACCTTGTGCCGTATTTCTCTCATTGGATCCTCCTTATTATTCTTCGGTTTATTTGAGAATTTTTATTGTTTATGCGCTGTTTTTAAAATATCTTTTGATTGTCAAAAAGTCAATTTTTGCTTCAATCATTATCTTAATTTTCTTACGATTTCTTTAAATTTTTCGCCTCTTTCTTTGTAATTTTTGAACATGTCGAAACTGGCGGAAGCGGGGGAAAAAATAATATGAATTGTGAATTTAGAATCATGAATCAGGAATTTAGCCGTTTTATACGCCTCTTTAACCGCCATTTCTAAATTACCGACTTCTATAATTCCTGATTCTTTATTCTTGGTTTTAAAAATCGCTTTGGCGATTTTTTTCTTGTTTTCGCCGAAAAGAATCACCGATTTTACGCCGGATTTTTTTAGCGCTTTGGCAAGGGGAAAATAATCCAATTTTTTATCTTTCCCGCCGGCAATCAGGATTTTCGGTTCTTTAAAGGCGCGGATCGCCGCTATCGCCGTTTGGGGGTTGGTTCCGGCGGAATCGTTGTAGAAGTTTATTTTATTGATTTTTCGGACGAATTCCAAACGATGCTCGTTGCCTTTAAATTTTTTAATCGTATTTACAATCGCGCTTTTCGGGCAGTTTAAGGCCAAAGCGATTTTTGCCGCCATAACGGCGTTTTTAAAATTATGGGGGCCGCGAATTTTTAAATCTTCCGGCTTGAATAATCCGAATTTTTCAGCTGAAACTATTATTTTTTTTGCCGGACTTTTTTGCGCGATCCATCGGGAATGTTTGTTGCCGGCGAAATAAAAGATTTTATTCGTTTTCTTTTGATTTTTGATTATGCCGGCTTTGGCGTTAAGATATTCGCGGAAATTTTTATGGACGTCCAGATGGTCCGGAGAGATATCAAGGATAACGGCGATATCGGGTTTGCCGGCCGGCGGATTTAAATCCTGAAGCTGGAAACTTGAAAGTTCCAAAACGACAAGGGAATTTTTATTGAGTCGCGGCAAAATGCCGATCGCCGGTTTGCCGATATTGCCGGCTAAATGGGCGTCGCGGCCGGCGGCTTCAAGCATTTTATAAAGCAAAGTGGAAACGGTTCCTTTGCCCTTGGTTCCGGTAACGCCGACGATTTGACAGTCGATTTTTTCAGCTTCTTCAAAAAACAATTGAATGTTTCCGGAAAATTTAACTCCGGCTTTGACGGCTTTTTGAATTTCCGGCAGATTATAGGGCACGCCCGGCGAACGAAAAACAACGTCAAATTGTTCCAGATTTTTTAAATAATTCGCGTCATTTTTTTTGTCCAAAACGCAAATCTTCGCTTTTTTGAACCGCGGAGATTTTTTCAGAAATTTCAAAGTTGTTTTTCCTTCGGCGCCGAAACCTAAAATCGCTATTTTCATATTTAGTATCTTATCAAAAAAATCAGTCCCGAGAAACTCGGGACTGAATTGACCTCATTTTTATTGATTAAATCAATTGTTTTATTAGAACAATGTTTTTCGGGCAATACATCGGGTGTTCTTCCGCGGTAAAAGGGTGTTCAACGACACCGCTTTTCCCGCCGCTGTTAACCGCGTGTATTATCGTCGCTTCAAATCCGTCAAATCCGAGAATGGCCACATGCCCGATATACCTGCCGGGCAATTTCGTGAAATCGTAGTATCCTTTTTCTCCATGAAAAAACACCAAGTCGCCCGGTTCAGCTTCTCTCAACGAAACAATTCTCCCTTGCTCGCTCGTTGCCTGTAAAATGGTTGACGGCGGCAATATTATTTTGAGCGCTTTCCAATAAATATAAGCCGTGAATGACGAACAATCGGCTTCCCTTATTTCTTCTCCGTTTAATGATTCAAATTCTGCGGGAGTGCGTGGTTTAGCGCCTCTTCCGTAAGGTATTTTGATCAATGTCTTTGCGAATTTTATCAATTCTTGTCTTTTGGCTTCATTTTCGTTTTCCATTTTTGTCTCCTTTTAATGAATGAGGGACATATAAGACTTATAGGTCCTATATGACATATAGAATGTGAATATTCTGAAGTTATTTTTATCTTTACTCTTTACTAATGTCAAGTTGTCGATTATAATTTTATCGCGGAGTGGACGAACGGTTACGTCGCAGTGTCTTTCAAGACTCATAATCTCTGATCCCCGTTTCCGATTCGCTGA
>JASJPP010000047.1:0-5892 GCA_031432155.1 Patescibacteria group bacterium
TGCTGCGGGACTTGGATTCGAACCAAGGTGACGACTTTCAGAGAGTCGCATCCTACCGCTAGATGATCCCGCAATTACGGTAAAAATTTAACATAAAAACCCCCGAGATTCAATTGGTTAGCGGAAAAGCGAGGCCGATCCGACGGCGGCGGAATAGTCGCCAAGAACCGCTTTTTTAATTTTTGTCTTGACGCTTTTTCCCGCCAATTTTATTTCAAGCTTTTTAATAAAATTTTTTCTGTCCATAGCTCCGCCTCCGAGTATTATTAAATCCGGCTTGTATTTTTTAATAATGGGGGATAGTTTCGCCGCTAAGAATTTCGCGAAAGCGTCGTCGTCTTTTTTGTCGCGGATTTTTTGGTATTGCTTTTCCCATTTCTCCGGATATTCAAATTTTTTGATTTTTTTCACCTTGCCGTTTTCGGCGAAAGCCCGGCCAATGCCCGTGCCAACGGTAAAACCCATGATTTTTTTTATTTTTGGATTGACGCTGATTTTATATTCACCGCGTAAAAATGAACGGGCGTCGTTGTCCACTTTTAATTTTATCGGCTGTTTGAAAACATCGCGGAAGCTGAAATTTTTAAGGCAGGGGATATTCGGGCTCCAGACAACCTTATCTCCTTTTACGACGCCGGCCGAACCGATGCCGATGGCCGATATTCGTTTGTTTTCGCTTAATTTTGCGAAAAGATTATTGAGAACGGCGACGAATTCTTTTTTCGCTTTCGGAGTTTTCGCTCTAAAATCGCGCGTTATCTTTCCGCCGCTTCGCAATATTCCTTTTATTTTTGATCCGCCGATGTCGATGCCGATAATACGATTTTGTTTCATTTTAAATATTGGCAAACGGCTTCTTCCGCGATTTTTTTGTCTTCCGGACTTAATTTTCCGAGCATTTGCTCAATGACGTTCTCAATCATTTTTTTCTTCGCCGATTTTTCAAGCAAATCGATATTTTCGGCGATGCTTTCCGCAGCCAAAGAAATTTTTGATTCAACGTCGTCGGCAATTTCGTTTTTGGCGGTTTCAAAAGACAAATCAGACGATTCCGTCAGAGCCAAACTGTCCGTAAGAACTTTTTTTGTTTTTTCAGCCAAATCTTTTGCCGGAGGAAGAATATAATCGTTAAAATAACCGGAAAAAGACGGATTTTGGCCGGAAGATTTCAGTGATTTCAAAGGATTAAAAATCGAAGAAAATGAAAAACCGGAATAAAAAATCATTGCCATAACGCCGATAACGAAAAAAATAATGAAAAGTTTAATCCACATATTGTTTTATCGCGTTTAAATCATTGATAACGGTTTTTCCTTCGGGTTGGATTTTGGTCAAAACAAGTTTTCCTTCTTTCAAAACAGCGTCAAGAATTTTTATCCGCAACGGCCAGCCGTTTTTTTCGGAAAAAGTGAAAGCGCCCGGTTCGGGATTAAACGCCCGAATTTTTCTTTCAATTATCGCGGCCGTTTCCCCGCCTTCTCCCATGGATTTTTTCAAATCGGCGAATCGTACAAAAGCGTCTTCGGTTTTGAATTTTTTCGTGAAAGTGGCCATGGTTTCATTCTGGATTTGAGGTGTAATTTCTCCCTTAACGAATTTCGGCAATGTTTCAATCAATAAATCGGCGCTCAATTCCGCCAATTTCCGCATCAATGTCTCATAATTATCAAGATTTGAGATTTGATATTTGAGATTTGAGATTATTTTCCCGTGGTCCACTTTTTCGTCCATCAGAAAAAGCGTGACGCCGGTTTTTTCATCGCCATTTAACAAAGCTGTTTGAATGGGCGAAGGGCCGCGATGTTTTGGCAAAAACGAAGGATGAACGCCGATTGAGCCGAAGCGGGGAATTTCCAAAAATTCTTTGGGAATGATTTTATTATAAGCCGCCACTATAAAAAGGTCTGGTTCAATGTTTGATATTCGATGCTTAATGCTTGAGTCCAACTTTTCCGGCTGTAAGATTTCAATTTTATTTTTGATGCTTGATATTTGATGCGCGATACTTTGTTTCACCGACGGGGGAGTGATGATTTTTTTCCGGCCAACCGGCTTATCGGGATTGCAAACAACCGTTTGCGGCAAAAAATTCGCTTCAATCAGTTTTTCCAGAATTATGGCGGCAAATTCCGGAGTGCCGAAAAAAACGAATTTAAAATCCAATTTCATTTTTTTAATGATACCATAACAACCGATCGCGACAAATATCGTGGATTTTGATTGAAAAACGTGCTAACATTTTAACGTGGAAGAAAAAAGTTATGCGGAAGAAAAAGATTATTTGGAAATTATCAAAGAACGTGGCAGGCAATCCAGGGTTTATAAAAAATACCAGTTTATCGGCCTGGAAATAGCCCGATTATTGAACGATGAAAATCATAAGTCGCTTTACATTAAGTTGGCGAAAGAATACGGAAGTGAAAAAATGTTTGTTTTGGCGAAAGACGTTTCGGAAAGAAAAAAAGTTAAAAACAAAGGCGCTTATTTCATGAAAGTGATTCAAAAAACAATATTCATAAAATCGGAAAAGGAAAATGACAAATCAAATTTCAAAAAACTTAAAAATTTTAACGGTAGAAAATAAAAAAGAGGAAAAATTTTTACGGACCAAAACCCCTGAATTTGATTTTTCAAAATTCAACAAAAAAGAAACCGCCGCGCTCATGAAACAAATGAAAGAAGCGATGAATGCGGCCATGGGCATCGGTTTAAGCGCCAATCAAATCGGTTTGAATTTGAAAGTTTTCACGGTTCAAATGCCGGGCAGCAAAGAAACTCCGGCTAAATTTTACGCCGTTTTTAATCCGAAAATCGTCAAAACATCGTCAAAAAACGTTGCGATGGAAGAAGGATGTTTAAGCGTTCCCGGACTTTACGGCATTGTCGAGCGGCCGGAGAAAATCACTCTTGAAGGGCGCGACAAAAACGGCAAAAAATTTAAAATCAAATCATGGGGACTTTTGGCGCGCGTTTTTCAACATGAATGCGACCATTTAAACGGGATTCTTTTCATTGATAAAGCCAGAGAAATTCATAAAGCGGAAAACATTGATTATAATTTGTAAGTCGTGTTAAAATATTTATCAATTAAATGACTAATTTTTTAAATAAATTTTTGAACAGACGCGTTTTTTTTATTGTTATTTTTATCGTTATATTTGTCTCGGCGACCGGCGGCGCTTTTTATTTCGGATATCAAAAAGGAACGGAAAACCCCAAAACCGTCGTTATTAAGGGAGTTGGCAGCATAGAAGAAGGCCGGCCTGAATCGGTTGATTTTGGAATTTTTTGGGATGTCTGGCAGGTAGTTAAAGATAAATACGTCGAAGCCGACAAACTTGAAAATCAGAAGCTGGTTTACGGCGCCATTGACGGTTTACTCGGCGCTCTTGACGATCCGAATTCGATTTTTTTCCCTCCCGACGACGCCAAAAAATTCAGCGAAGACATTAGCGGCGAGTTTTTCGGCATCGGCGCGGAAATCGGCATCCGTCAAAATCAACTGATTATCATCGCTCCGTTAAAAGAATCGCCGACCGAGAAAGCGGGTTTGAGGAGCAAAGATAAAATTTTGAAAATTGACGACAAGTCAACGGAAGGTATTTCCGTTGACGAAGCGGTCAAACTTATCAGGGGCGAAAAAGGCACAAAGGTCATTTTGACGATCATCCGGGACGAATGGGATAAACCGAAAGAAATTACGATTATCAGGGATGTTATTAAAATCCCGACCATTGACTGGGAAATGAAAGACAACGGCATCGCTTATATCCAGTTATATAATTTTTATGAACAGGCGCCGTTTCTTTTTTACAAGGCGGCGGTTGATGTCGCGCTGAAAAATCCCAAAGGAATGGTGTTGGATTTAAGAAATAATCCAGGCGGTTATCTTGACGTTAGCGTCCATTTGGCCGGTTGGTTTTTGAAACCGGGCGAAATTGTCGTAAGCGAAGAATTCCGTTTGGGTGAAAAAGAAATTTTTAAAGCGGCGGGCAACGGATTTTTCCAGAATTTGCCGGTGGTAATTCTTGTTAACGAAGGATCGGCCTCGGCTTCGGAGATTTTAGCCGGCGCCCTGCGCGACAACCGCGGCGTTAAGCTTGTTGGTAAAAAAACATTCGGCAAAGGAACGGTTCAAGAGCTTCAACAGCTAAAAAGCGATTCAATGATAAAAATTACGGTTGCTCATTGGCGCCTGCCGAACGGCCAGTTAATCGAAAAAAACGGATTGGATCCCGATTACGAAGTTGATTTAACCGACGAGGACATCGAATCTGAACGCGATCCGCAGCTGGAAAAAGCAATGGAAATATTAAAATCACAAATCATTTTCTAATTGATTCGCGAATATTCGCGAATCAAATTCGTGATTGATTAGAGATTCATGAAAATTATTCTTTTGGAAAACATAAGGGGTCTTGGACAAAAATACGACATTAAAAATGTTTCTGACGGTTATGCCAGAAACTTTTTGGTTCCCCGCGGCTTGGCAAAGCCGGCTGACGAAAAATTGTTGAAAGAAATATCCGTTCAAAAAGCGGCGCATGAAAAAAAAGAATTGGAACTGAAAATAAAACTGGAGAATTTGGCTAAAAAATTAACCGATCAAGAATTTCATTTCAAGGTAAAAACCGGTAAAAAAGGCGAGGTTTTCGGTTCCGTCGGCAAAGACGCGATTGTTTCCGAGATAAGAAAAAAATACGGGGAAGCCGAATTTTCCGATATTGAAATCAATTTGGAAAAACCTTTAAAAACTTTGGGAGATAATTTGACGGAAATTGATCTGGGGAGGGGAGTAAAAACAAAAATTAAGATTTCGGTTGAGCCGGAATCACATTAACCATTTTTTTAAAGCAGGAATTGCCGTCAAAACGCGTTTTGCGTTTGGAAATAAATTTAACTACGCCGGTTTTTAAGGCGTATAAAGTGTCGTCGTTGCCGCGCCCGACGTTTAGACCGGGCAGATATTTAAAGCCTCTTTGGCGTATTAAAATTTCTCCGGCGTTAACCGTTTGCCCGTGTTGACGTTTTACGCCGAGCCGCTGAGACGCGGAATCTCTGCCTAATTTAGTTGAACCGCCGGCTTTAGTATGTGCCATATTTATCTAATTTTATTATAAAATTAGCTATAAATATGAGCATCCGATAATTTATAACTATTTTATATCTTCCAATTTTAATTTATAATCAAATCTATGTCAACCAAAAAACTTGTTTTTGACATTGAAACCGTCGGAGCGGATTTTGATTCGTTTGATAAAATAACGCAGGAATCGCTTACTCGCTGGGTAGAAAAAGAATCGTCGTCGGAAACCGAATATGAAAAAGCTCTCAACGAACTGAAAAACGGGCTCGGTTTTTCTCCTTTAACGGGCGAAATCGTCGTTATAGGCGTTCTTGATTGCGGCAAAAATCAAGGCGTGATTTATTTTCAGGCGCCCGGCAACGATATTAAAGAATTCAGCGAGAACGAAATTATTTTTAAACAGGCAACCGAAAAAGAAATGCTGGAAAAATTCTGGCAAGGAGCGAAAGAATACGATGAATTTATCGGCTTTAACAGCAGGGGATTCGACGCGCCGTTTTTAATGGCGAGATCCGCGATTCACGGAATAAAACCGACAAGAGATTTAATGGAAGGCAGGTATTTATATCAGCAGCGAGACGCCAAACACATCGATCTTCAGGATCAGCTTACTTTTTACGGAGCGGTAAGAAAAAAGGGGAATCTGCATCTATGGAGCCGCGCTTTCGGCATCAAAAGCCCCAAAGAAGAGGGAATTACGGGCGACGACGTCGGAAAATTGTTTAAAGAGAAAAAATTTTTGGAAATCGCCAGATACAACGCCGGAGATTTAAGAGCCACGAAAGAGCTTTACGAAAAATGGAACG
>JASJPP010000047.1:5992-10283 GCA_031432155.1 Patescibacteria group bacterium
CTGGAACGTTAAAAACAAAGGCAGGGGAAAAGTAAAATGTCTGAACGACGATTGCGAAACTATTTTGTCAATCTACAATAACAAAGGAGGGTATTGTTTTCGATGCGATAAAGAGAGAAAAATAGCCAGGGTAGTTTCGCCCTGGATATTATTAAAATAAATTCCATTAACCGCGACTGCCGTCTTTCGGCAGTCGCTTTAATTTATCCAACGCCCGGAATGTCCCGCGCGAGTTCTTTAGCGGGGTTTTATAAATATCCTACCTGCTTGAGCCAGCTTTCGCTTTCCCATTCCCAAAGTTTTTTGGCGCCTAAAAAAGCCTTAAAATCGTTTTGCCAATAGGGGAATTCCTCAAGTTCGATTTCTCCTTCGATTTCGGCCCATTCGTGTTCGCAGGTTTTGGCTTTGGCGTTGTAGCTTCTGCCGTTCCATGGCAGTTTAATTTTTTCGCGGCCGCCTTTCTGGCGAAGTTTGGCTCCGCATTTAAGGCATGGCCGCGCCTGATCTATTCTTAAAATCCACCTGGTTTGAAGATTTTTAAAATCGTCTTGCAAGGCGCCCATATAAGCCGATGTTTGAAGATTGTAGTCGCGGTAAATCGCCAAAGAGGTTTTAATGTCTAAAACTCCGAATTTTCCGTCAATCAAGGCCAGGGCGTCTAATGTGCCGGCATAGCGCTCTTGGCGGTTAACCACTCGTTTTTCCACGAATTCCGCGTCAACCTGGACGTTTTTTTCTTCAATGAATTTAACGAACGCTTTTATCGCCGGCGCTATAGAGGGGTCGACGACCGGATTTTCGCCGATAAAAATTTTTTCGGCCGTTTCGTGGATCAGCGTTCCTTCGGTGGCCGATTTTTTCTTTATCTCTTCGCCTTCGTTGAAATTATTCATTTCGGCGTAAAAACGGTAAAGGGCCGGTTTGGCCTTAATGTCAACGATTTTCGTTACGCGAGGATACCACGTGCCGTTAATTTCGTAGCCGGCGGTTTCTTTAAAATGGTTGGCGTTGAAATATTCCATGGGGGATTAAAATTATACGCGATTATATGTGTCGCGAAATAATTCTTTTGCGACAGGTATATTGTATCAAGGCGTTATTCTTATAAATATGAAATCAGCGATTTAATTAAATCAATTAAAAATTCCAAGATTTTAATGATTAAACCGCCGATAATTTTAAACAAAGAAACCAATCCGTTAAAAATATTGTTTTCAAACCAATTATAAATATAGTTTAAAAAATTTAATATTTTTTGAATAATTTCTTGTCCTTTCATAATTAAATTATTTATCGTTAAACATTACCATTATAATTCCAAATAATCAATCGGATTGATTGTCGTGCCGATCGGCACTAACCCGGCGTTTCCCATTGATTTAAATTCAACGCTTGGCGTCCAATAAACAGTGAAATGAAGATGCGCGCCGAAAGAATAACCGGTGCCGCCCGAATAACCGATAATTTGCCCCCTTTTGACTGTCTCGCCGTTTTTAACGGTTTGGCTTGATAAATGGGCGTAAAGACTGCTCAAATTGTTGGCGTGTTCTATTACTATATAACGGCCGTACTGAATTCGGCCGTTATTCCCGACAGCCTTCACTTTTCCGTCTTCAGCGGCCGTTATCGGCGTTCCGATGGGAGCTCTGAAATCAACGCCGTTATGAAATTTCGTTTTATAGGCCCTCTGGGCGAATTTAGTCGCGCCGTATTCCTGAGTGACGTAATTTTGGCCGTTGCCGCTCGCGACCGGACTGCCTAAAACGCCGGGGCGTTTAGCCGGCAGAAGGCTCGGATCGAAACTCGTCCTTAATTGATCTTCCATCTCTTCTATTTCTTTGCCGATCGCCTCTTGCTGTTTTTCCAGTTCGGTGAGTTGTTTTTGATACAAACTTTCTTTGTTTTTGGTAATTTTTAAAAAATTGTTTTTATCGTTTTTTTGCTCAACGATAATCGTTTTGCGGTTTTTAAGATTTTCATTTTCAGTTTCAATTTTTTGTTTTTTTACGGATGATTCTTCGGCTTTTTCCGTCATTCCACTTCTGATGTTTTCCAATTCTTTTATTTTAACGGCTAAATCGCCGTTAAAATCGGCAAGATTCTGAATTTCAAAAATGCTTTCCGTCAAGCTTTTGTTTTTTAATAAAATGATAAAAGGCGTTTCACCGTCTTTTTCTTGAAGTTCGCGCAAGATTTTAACGATTATTTTCTTTTTTTCATTGATTTCAATCTTCGCGTCATCTATATCGTATTGAAGAGACCGGATTTCCAGCCCCAATTTATCAACTATTATTTCTCCGGAACGGATATTCAGATTAAGCTGATTGACTGCGGAATCGATTTTTTTTATTTCTTTTTGAAGAGATTTTTTTTCTTCTTGCGTCGCTTCAATGTCTTGTTGAGATTTCTTGATTTTATCGTTTATTTCTTGGAGTTCTTGGGTTTTTAAATCAATGGAATTTTTGATTTTTTCGGGGGCGGCGCCGTTGGTTAAACCAAAAATTAAAAACCAAAAAACAAAAACACAAATTAAAAACGCAGAAATTATTTTTTTTTGCGTCAATGAAATCATTTATATGTTATTGTTTTAATTTTTCAATTGCCGCGTTGATTCGCTTGATTGTTTCTTCTTTCCCCAAAACTTCCATAATTTCAAACGGCCCGGGCGAAGCTTTCTGGCCTGAAAGCGCGGCTCTCAACGGCCAAAGCAGCTCTCCCCTGCCGTAAACCTCGGTAAACGGCATAATCAATTTTTCCAGATTTTCACTATTAAAATCAACTTTAAATATCTTGCCGATTTCTTCGTTTAAAATTTTCAGATTATCGGCGGCTTTATTTCCGTTTTCCGTTTCCGGTCCCCAAAACAACAATTTTTTGTCGTAATCCGGCAGTTCAAAAAAGAAATTGGCTAACTCCCGGAAATCAGCGAGTTTTTTCATTCTTTCTTTTTGAGTTTTCAAAGCCTTCAAAAATAATTCTTTGTTTTCAAGCCATTCGGCGGGAACAAAGTTTTTAAGATATTCAGCCAGTTTTTCAGTCGGAATTTTTTTGATGTACTGTGAATTAAGCCAATCCAGTTTTTCAGCGTTAAAAATCGCTCCGGCTTTCTGGATATTTTTAAGATTAAATTCCTCGGTTATTTCTTTTATTTCCAATATCTCCTTATCGCCTTTCGGATGCCAGCCGAGTAAAATCAAAAAATTGACGATTGCTTCCGGCAGATAACCCTGATCTTTATAGTCGTTTAACGAGGTTTCCAGAAAACGTTTCGACAGCTTGCTCCGGTCCGGAGCCAAAATAAGCGGCAAATGAGCATATTTTACTTCGTCAAAACCCATCGTTTTTTGAAGCAAAATTTGTTTCGGGGTGTTGGGCAGATGATCTTCCCCTCTGATTACGTAATTAATCTTCATTTCAAAATCGTCAACGACAACGGCGAAATTAAACAGCGGCGATTTCAGATTTTTGGCGATAACGATGTCGCCGATGAGCGAAGAATCAAATTTGATTTTTCCGCGAATCAAATCGTTAAATTCCACGACGGTTTCCGGCGTTTTAAAGCGGATAATCGACGTTTTCGTTTCGGACAATTCATTGATTTTTTCCGGCGTTAAATTCCGGCAGCGGCCGCTGTATTTCGGAGCCAATCCCTGGGCCAGCATCGCTTTTCTGTCTTCTTCCAAATCTTCTTTTGAACAAAAACAATAATAAGCCTTGTTTTCGGCAAGAAGTTTTTCCAGGTATTTTTCATAAATCTCCGGGCGTTCCGATTGCCGGTAAGGGCCGTAATCGCCGCCGACATCGGGCCCTTCGTCCCATTCGATTCCCAGCCATTTTAAGCCGCTGATAATGTCGTTTTCAAAATTTTTTTCCGACCGCTCAATATCGGTGTCTTCAACGCGCAAAATAAATTTACCGTTATGCTGCTTGGCAAAAAGCCAGTTAAAAAGCGCGGTTCTGGCGGTTCCGACATGAAGAAAACCGGTTGGACTGGGCGCGATTCTTACCCGCACGGATATTTTTGGGTTGTCAATCATTACCCGTATTTTATCAAAAATTTAATTTTTATAAAAGTTGATTAAGCGAATTTTAAAATATTGGCAAATCATCACGCTCGTTTAGTCCCGGATCGTTTCCGATTTCATAAAAACAATTTATTTCGGTATAAATTACGCAGTTATTTCTGTCTCCACCGTCGTTAATCATTTTGTCGCGGTATTTTTGACTTTCCAGTCGCGCGTTTAATTCAAAAGTTTTATCGCTTTCATCGCCGGCATAAGCGTAATAATAA
>JASJPP010000048.1:0-3028 GCA_031432155.1 Patescibacteria group bacterium
ACTGGTTCCAAATCCACCGCGTCGCAAACGCGGCAGTTTTTAATTATTCTTTTTGGATCGCAAATGATATTCATATAGATTTTTAATGACTTGTTTTATCGGCCTTGGCAGCATTCGTCTTATGTAACCAACCAAATATCTAAAAAATCTTTTTACAATGTTTAATGGCCAAGCAACAATTTTTAAAAACTTTAAACGATTTTTATACGGCAAATCTTCATTTTTTCTTGTTAAAACAACATTAAAAGAAGCTTCATCGTCAACACCTTTTCCTCTTATCCAATCATGATAGAAATAACTCAAAACATTTTTATGATGTTTAAATCCTAATTCAGAAATTTTTTTAAACCACCATTCTTTATTTTCAACGGTTTAATGAATCCTCGCCCCCTTAATAATCTCTTCTTTAGTTGAAATTGACATAATGACAATTCCGTTAGGTGCGAGATGCAAATCGATATTTTTGAATACAGCCTGCAGTTTATCGGAGCTAATATGCTCTATTACTTCCCAAGCGGTAATAACATTGAATTTTAAAATTTGTTCTTTATTATCGTCGCTGATTTTAATTAATTTAAACGGTTCAGTGATATCAGCGGTAAAAAGATTATCGGGAATAACAGCCCATTCCGCCCGTTTTTGTTTTTTGGAATAATCGCTTCCCTCTATTCCAACGGCAAATCCGCCTTGATCAATTATTGATTTGACAAAGCCGTCTCCGGAACAACCCAAATCTAGCACTCGAAGCTTTTCGGGAATCCACTGCGATAATTTCCTGTTAAATGAAATCCTAATGCTGCTATCTCTGGCAGTGCCCCATGGCTGGATATAATCCGAACTATCATAGGCTACTGGCTTCTCGGTGATGATACGAATAAAAGAAGACATTATTTTAATATTGTATATTCCGCTTTAATTATTGGCAAGGTGCTTACTGAATATAAATATAATATAATCCTCATATTTTTCTTTAAAAAATAACAAAAAACACCACCTTTAATTTTTAGAGGAATAAATATAACAAAATTTATCTAAAGAAATTAAATCAATATCAATACTTAATAAGATAGACAGCGCTAACACTAGTGCTGTACAGATTCTGGATTTCTGTCCCGGGAAGAGCGCGGTTATAGATACGGACTTCATCAATAACACCATTGAAGTATTGCGTATATCCACTAGATCGTCCTCCAACTCTTACCGGATCATCAATTACAGCCATTGAGCCAACACCTGTTCTTGTAAGATTAAGGCTCCCATTGATGTAAACATATATAGTTCCTATTCCATCATAAACCACTACAACATGATTCATTTCTGTCGATAAATCAATTCCTGTGTCCCAATAGGTATTTAACGATCCGTCATCAAAATTAAGCCCCATATTTCTATTTCCTGCCTCAGGTTTTGAAGTTATGGCAAAAAAATCTTTTGAAGAGAACCCTTGGTGTCCTATGCTTGTGATGGGGCCCCAATCTGTCGGTGCGCCACCGTATTTAAACCAAGCAGAAATAGTAAATGGCGATGAACCAGTAATCCCCGTATTGGTATTACTCGCAACATAATCGCTTGTTCCGTTAAAATTACGAGCATTGCCAAACTTGCCAGCGACAATAGTCGTACCATTAGCAGTACCGTTATTATTATTGCCAGAAGAGTCAGCGATGACTAAACCGCTCGTTTCATCCAGATGCCAGTTTAGGATAAGACCCTGTCCAGTGTCTGGCGGCATACTAATACTCGTGCTAATAAGATTCTGTGACTGAAAATTCGGAAGATTAAATGTCGTAGATCCATCCCCTTGTCCATATATGATTCCTATGACTGCAAACAAATCAGAATAAGTGGTCCTAGAAATAGCGCTGCCATCAGCCAAAAGCCAGTCAACAGGAGTAGTCGTAGCCGCGTAAGCAACAATAGTTCCGACAGGAATTCCCGCTGGAGCCGCGCTTGTTTGAGTGGTGCCATCAGCGAAAGTAACGCCTCCGTTATTAAGTGTAAGTCCTGAAAATGTTGGACTTGAACTTGTTGTAATATCTTGGGGCAAAGAAAGATTAACGGTTCCCGTAGTAGACGACACATTTACTTGATTAGGTGTGCCATTAATAGAAAGAACGCCGTTATTGGCTACTGTGATACTGCCTGGACCATTGGTTACAGTAATACCAATGCCCGCTATAAGAGTTGACAGAGAATAATCAATGCCATTGCCAATAAGAAGCTGGCCAATAGAAGGAATTGTTGAGGTTCCCGTGCCGCCCTCGGACACAGGCAATACCGGACGAGCTCCTTTTACTCCGGTTGAAATTAACACGCTCAAAAATAGAATTATAATTGTGAGACTTAAAAATTTAGGCAATAAGCTGAATAATTTATTTTTTAGATTTTTCATTTTGTTATTTTTTGATTTATTATTTATTAATTTAAAGAATTAAACCAACTTTTAATCCTTGATGCACTAACTATTTTAATTCTTGAAGAAACGTCGACCTTTAATCGCTTCCTCTTAATAATATAATTAATATATATGGCTTCCGAGCGTTGTTCGCACTATTTTCATCTGATAGGGAAATGTAAATAGCGCTGCTGATTCTTACATATTATTTTATTTTCAAAGCAATCAGCAACCCCTCCCATTCTCCGACTGCTCTGGCGATTTCCTGAATAAAATAAGCGTAAAAAAAGGGAAAGAAGTCCTTAAACGGACTGTCGGAATAACGGCTGATTTTGACGGTTTTAATAACCGCGGGGAATACGGTCAAAAATTTAAGCAAAAACAAAACGTCTTTTACTAAAAACTTGAAAAATAAAAATGGTAGGGGTTTTTTGTATAAAAAATACTGCATTAAGGAACCGAAGCGGCCGCGGGCTTTCCTGACCCGCCAATAATCTTTGAAATTATCCGGAGACTTATGAGTAACAATAATTGAATAATCTATGACTTTTTTATAGCCGGCTTCCCACAATCTTTTTCCCAAAAGCCAATCGCGGCAAAATCTCGCGGAGAAATCCCCGGGAATTAAACCGA
>JASJPP010000049.1:0-33734 GCA_031432155.1 Patescibacteria group bacterium
TAAGACCGTAAATTAAATCAACTATTATCGCTCTTTCGCTGGCGTCTAAAAATTTTAAAACAACCCTTATCCCAATAAACGCTTCCAGCAAGACGAAAGGGTATTTGATTATTGACGAAAGAATGCGGTGCATGCTCAACATAATATTTTTGAATTTAATCGATTGACTATCCAACCCATTTCATCAGCCATTCTTTGTATTCCCTGTTTATTCTGTGAATATCAATGGTGGCGATAATCGGAACCGCATAACTGTGATTGCTTAAAATAATATTTTCAATCTCGGCGACTTTCGACTCCGTGGTTTTTATCAAAAGAACGGCTTCGTTGTCTTCTTTGATTTTTTCTTCCCAAAAATAAATCGACTCAATAGGCCAGATATTAACGCAACCGGCCAATTTTTTTTCAACGATCATTTTGCCGATTTTTCTCGCTTCTTCCGAATTTTGACAAGTTGTGTAAATAAAAACCATAAAAATAAATCAATAAATTAAACTATTTCTTCAATTTTAGTATAGCACTTCTCGCTTCAGCGGCAAAAACTTCGTTTCAATGCGGAACTTTGCGTTGTTATCAAGCCACCTCCGCCTGATAACACTTCTCGCAATAAACTATTTCTTTTCTGTCCGGAGAATAAGAGGTTTCAAATTCATTGGGGCAGGGTTGGTTTTCATGGGAATGTTTTATGGTGTTTTGGTAAATTCCATTTTCTGATTTTTGGCCAGCGCACTGGCATTGTCTTTTCCAGAGCTTCAGAGGATTGCGCTGTTTGATTCTCTGGTAATGGCGGCAGTTGGGGCAGAGTCTGGGCAAAGGAAGGTTCATTTTGCGGTAGAATTCAAGTTCTTGGGGGATGATTTTAAAGGCAGTGGTGCATTGTTCGTTGCATCCGCCGGCTGGCGGATGATTGTTATGCTGGCATTCTATGACATGGGTTAATATGGAATCATCTATGTCTTTGATGTGATCTGGGAGGTCTTCTGATTTGATATCTGGTTTGATATTCCTTTCTTCAGAATCTTTCCAGGAATAACCTTGTTCTATGGCTTGTTCTTTGGTTAAAGGGAAATATTCCTGGGCGATTGTTTCGTTGTAGCTAAAGGGAGATAATTCCGGAGGAAAAAACTCGCCGTATTTATAGACTCTACCTTTTTTATCTATATAAGGCATTGTGTTCATATGTTCTATGATTTGAGTCCTGAGCTTGTCGAAGGATTCTTTGGTATATTGCTTGTTGAGGATGCAGTATTGTTTGTTGCGAAGGCCGACGCAGGCGAAGAGGTTGGAGCAATTCACGCAATTCATTGAATACAAAACATTTAAATGAAAAACCGTAAGCCATGAGAAAGCCATATTATATCCGCCCCCGATGCACATTTCATAACAACGTTCTCCTCCGGCAATGGTGAGGTCGTAAGAATCACGGTCATGTCCCGCGCCAAACATCGCCGTGCCGAAAAGAATTTTTTGACAATAGGCGCAATCCTCCAGTCCGCGAGACATAAAACACTGCCGGGCGTTTTTACAATTTCGCAAATAATCTCCGGTCGTATTCACGTTGCTGAATCCATGCGCATATTTGACTGGAAAACGAAATCGTAACTGATTAGCCCATTCCCGAAATTCCTTAAAAGCGCCGTAAGATCCGAAGTTGTATTTTTCTTTTTCTTTCAGATATTGTTCGCGGGTATATTGCTTATTCAAAATACAATACCGCTTATTGCGCAAGCCCGCGCAGCCGATACAATCGTGACAATTTATTAAATTATACGAGAAAAAAACATTTACGCATTCCGCGCAATTTACGGAAAAGAAACAGGCAAACATCCGCTCGGAATCAACAAGCCCGCAAGATTGTTCAACGCGGGAAACGTCAAGCAAATCAAAAGAATCGCGGCTATTTAATACGTCCGCTCCGTAAGCGCAATTTTCGCTCATTCCGGAATTGAACATAAGATAACATTTTTTCAAATCCATGGCATTGCTGCAATATTCGCTGTCAACCGCGTTTTGATTATAGCTATGCTGCCACGGAACTTCCCGCATCAAATCTTTAATTTGCTCAAAAAACGGTTTGGAAAAATCGTAATCTTTCGCGAAATTACTCGCGTCAACATCTGCGGAATCCCAATTTTTTTGATAATACACTTTAAGTCCGGAGTATTCCGGAAAAATTGAAAGCACCGGTTCATTTTTCCCCATAACCTTTCGTTTGTAAAAAGTCCTTTCGTTCCTCCATTGCATTCTTCTTATCATTCTACACTCCGGACACCAAGTAGGCGCCGGAACTTTTATTTTATCGTAAAATTGAAAATCTTCGGGTTCTATAATGAAATCTTTTTTGCAATTTTGACAGATTTTTGTTTCGGAAATAGGCATGGATTTCAGCAAAAACAAAGCGAACTTTTTAAGAAAATTACACTATCGGTTCCGGTTCTTCTTTAGATTTTTCAGATTTCGCTTCTAAAACGTTTTCTGCCGCTGGTTCTGTTCCGCTTTTAAATTCGGATTTTACCGCGATTTTTTCGTTTTTTTCACTTTTTAAAACGTCTTCTTCCGCGATCTTTCTTTTTACTTCTTCGATCGGCATACAATAAGTCTGATGATTATATTCAATAATTTTGTCTTTATATGACGGATGTGTTGGTTTCAAAATTTTCAAAGTTTCGGCGGAAAACGGATCGGCCACTCCGCCGTCAACGGTCATTTTGATGTAAAATTCCTGCATCCCTAAATTGATCATGTCTTTTGCCTTGAAAATCGGGGTCATTTCTTTCTCAAAATTCGTCGCATCGTCGCCGCCAAGCCGGAAAATCGCCATACTTGCCACGTTCCCCAAAAAAGTCGCCATTACCTGCGGTTGAAGCTGGGCGCGATATTGATGGGCAACCGTTAAACATAAGCCGTATTTTCTCGCCTCGGTCAATATATTAATAAAGGTATCGGTTACCACATTGTAAAACTCGTCAACGTATAAATAAAAATCTTTGCGCTCCGATTCTTTTATTGACGCCCGCGCCATGCCGGCTTGATAAATTTTCGTGATAAACATTGAACCGAAAAAGCTGGAATTTTCTTCGCCTAATTTCCCTTTTGACAGATTTATGAGCAGAATTTTTTTCTCATTCATTATGTTCCCGAGATCAACCTTGTTTAACTGCTGGCCAAAAATATAACGCAGTAACGGATTGGACAAAAACTGACCAAGCTTATTTACTAAAGGAATAATGGCTTCCGTGTCGAATTTTTCCGACCAATCCGCGAATTCAATCGCCCAAAATCTTTTAACCATTTCGTCCTGAATATATTCAACGGCTTTTTGACGATAATTTCTGTCCGTTAAAATTAAAATCATTCCCCGCATTGTGGCGCCGGGATAATCAAGCAACGCTAAACAGGTAAATCTGAAAACATGTTCCAAGCGCGGCGTCCAATTGGCGCCGAATTGTTTTTCCATAACCTCAATCAAACCCTGAGCAATCTGGTGTTTCATTTCCGGCGCTACGTTTTGTAAAGGATTAAAAGAAACCGGCCAATCCGTGTCGGACGGATCAATCAAAACAACGTCTTTAATTCTGTTCTCGGGAACAAAATCAAGAATGTCATCAATCACGTCGCCGTGCGGATCCATTAAACACAAGCCGTGGCCGAAAGCGATATCCTGCCGGATCATTAATTCAAGCATTTTTGACTTCCCCACCCCGGACTTGCCGATAATATAAAAATGGCGCCTGCGATCTTTCCTTTTAATGCCGAAAATGTATTTTTTGCTTTCAAATTCGGATTCGTAATTGGTGCGGCCGATAAAACAAACGTCTTGCGGGTCAATCCGGCCGTAAATCGGCAAATCAGACGGCGGAGGAGCGTATCTAATTAACTGAATTTTTCCTTCTTTTGACATTTTATTGTTTAAAAAAATTCACGCAACGCGGTGGTTTTTACAAATTATACTTTAAATCACTGATTTTTAGAAGATTTGGCCGCTTCATACGCTTTCAATCCTTTGGAAATTTTCAACTTCGGCCGAAAAAAAACGGCTCTTTTAAAAATTATCGCCAAAACTATCGCGAGGGTCGCCAAAAAAACGGCGACGATAATTTTAAAAACGAAAAAAATTGTTTCCATGTTAAAATTCAAAAAAACGCAACCGAATTAATTTTTTTCGTCTTCAGATTCATTGGCGAATATCGGCAAACCGGCCGGCGGACCCATTTTCTTGCTCTCCACTCTTTTAACGTGCGGAGCGGTCAAAACCTGTTCAGCCGGAACATGATAAATGGTGGCCAATTCAGCCGTACTCAAAACAAAAACGCTTGATTTGGTGTTAAAATCAAAAACATGCGAGGTGTATAATTTACCCGCGCTCGTTTCTTCCGGCATTTTTCTGTTCCGATAATTGTACAAAATTCTTTGTTTTCTCGCTTCCACTCTTTTTTTCACGAAAAGATGGGGCCAGTTTATCCACCGCACCCTTGTTTCAGCCAGATAATTGCTCCGAAAAGAATTAAAAACAGGGGAAGAATACTGGTTTATGGCTCCCAAAATCCCACTTCTGGCAAAATTAACGTTGAAAATAGAAATGGGCGCGTGATAAAATACGCGGATTAACGTTTCAAAAGACGGCTTTGATATGTTTCTTTCAATCGTTTTTATAAGGTCCTGTTCGCCCGGCGTCAATTTTTTATACAAATCTTTTTCTTCTTTGGCTTCCTTTTTCTCCCCCCAGGTTGGATGTTCTTTGGGAGCCAAAACGATGTTTCTTAAAAATTCTCCGAGATCGGAACCGCCGGCTTCTTTTTTTTCTTCCCTGCCGAATAATTTGTCAATAAATTTCTTCGCCATTTCCTGATACTCCGGTCCGGCCGGACGGATAAGAATCTGAAGAAAAACCTTTTCTTCTTTTTGAACGCCGGCGAGAATCTCCAAAAGAGCGGAGATTGGGTCCATGGCCAATTCATCTTTATATTTTTCAAAAACTTCGTAGGTAGTGATGGGATACACGTCTTCTTTCCTTAAAACAAACTCGCTGCCGAAAATATCGCCGCCTTTTTGATAAATCTCATTGGTCTCCGAGGGAAACCCATTCATATAATCTTCCACATCAGAAACCTCAACGGTCGGATATTGAGCGTAAAGCGCGGCGGAAACCATTTTCGCGTGTTTTTTCGGCGTCCTGATATAAAAATGAATTTCCCCGCCGAAACTAACCATTTCCAAACTCCACCACAACGTTACTTCTCCCTCGATATATTTTTCCAAAAAATCGTCGGCGGCGTTCCGAAGGCCGTGGATGTTCATTAAAAATTGCTCCATCGCCCGCGGCGTTTTTTCCACCTGCCGCGGAATTTTTATTTCCAAAAGAGTCCACTCAATGGAATTTTTGAATGCCGCCTGCTTATAAAAAAGCCAGGTTTGCTTAAAGATATTCACCAAAACAACGGCGATGATAAAAATCGCCAGCCATTGAAAAACCAGCCAGTAAGTCACGACAAAATCCCAAATTATCTGAATCGGCTCAAAAAGTTGTTGCGTCATAAAACAAAAAGACTTCTTTTTATTTTACAAAAGAATACCTGCCGTCCGCCAGTTTTTTAAAATGTTTTTTATTTTGAAGATTAAGAAGGATGGTATTTTGTTTTAAAAGCCTTTGCTTGAGAACTTCCGCCAATAAATTTTTAAAATTCATCGGACCTTTGTCTTTCAATATTTTTCTGATAACGTCTCTCGCGATGCCGGCGGAATAACCTTGTTCTTTTAAGGCGTAAATGCCGCGGCCCACCAAAACGATTTTGGGATCTTTGATCAATTCATTATGAACCGTCTGGGGCAGAGCCGACCGATCATCGAAATTATACTTATTAATCGCTTCGGAAATATCTTTAAAATGCATGGGTTGATTTTGTTTTTTTAAAATCAAATAAGCTTTGGCGCGCATGGTTTTCGGATTAACTTCTTCCCATTCGCTTAATCCGAAATCTCCGAAAGGATTAACGCTGAATTTTTTTGAAACCGAGGCGTAATTGGAAGCCGCAATATCCGAAATCCGATGACGCCTGGCAGCGGACGCCAAATAAACGCTGAATTTATTGTTATTTACCAGATGTTCTTTTTTATCGGCGATTAAACGCTCCAGATTGTCAACGAAACGCCTTAAAATTTCAACGTCTTTCTCGTTTAAATACCAAAAATGATGAAAATGCTCGTCGGAAACATAATAAAGAGGATGACCGACAATCTCCGAAATCAGCCGCAGATGCCAATAATGAAGTTTGGGATCGTTGACAATTACCTTAATTTCGCGAAGAAACAGGTCTTCGCGCCTGACGCCGCCCATATTTTCCAAATGCCGTTTGACGGATTCTAAAACCCTTTTTTGGCCTTCGTTTTCCTCTTCAAACTTCCGCTTTAACGTCTCCAGGGCTTCCGCTTCAATTTGCCTTACCCGCTCGCGGGTAATGAGATATTTTTCGCCCAAGTCGGCGAGCGTCTGCCTTTTGGCGTTTCCTAAACCAAAACGACCACTGATTATCTCGCGGTGCCTGGGTTTTAATCCGGAAACCAAACTATCAACTATTCTGCTAATCATTATAATTATACTTTACTAAATTTGTGCCAAACTGTCAATAAAGGACTGGCGATGAAAATTGAAGAATAAGTGCCGACAACGGTTCCCAGCAAAATAGTCAAAACAAAATATTTCAACGAAACCGGACCGACGAAAAGCAGCGCCGCAAGCGCGAGCACCAAAGTCAATGAAGTGTTAACAGAACGGGCCAACGTCTGATTAACGCTGAAATTAACTATATTTTCCAAATCCAAACGGTTTTTGGCGAGCAACAAATTTTCCCTGATACGGTCAAAAACAACGATGGTGTCGTGCACTGAAAATCCCACGATCACCAAAACCGCGACGATAAAATTAATGTCTATCTCAATGCCTATTTTCCAGCCGAGAAAAGCGTAAAAACCCATCGGGATAACGGCGTCGTGAAAAAGCGTAATTAAAGTGATGACGCCGTACTTCCAGGATTTGATGGGATAGGAAACTTTGCGGAAAGCGAAAGCGACATAAAGAGAAATTCCCAAAAACACCAAAATAACGGCGAACACGGCTTTTCTTCTAAGCTCTTGGCCGATGGTCGGACCGATGGTTTCATACCGCAATTCTTCAATGCCGCCGAATCTGTTTTTGAGAGCGGCAAGATATTGTTGATGCTGATTTTCGGTTAAATGAGGCAAACGCGCCAAAAAACTGGCGTTTTCGGGTTCGGCGTAAACAATAAGATTTTTCACTTCAAGATCTTTTTCAAAAAATTCTTTCAGCGACTCAACGGTCAATTGCCCGTCGGTTTCCGATTTCACCTGCCAAAGCGTGCCGCCGGCAAAATCAATGCCCGGCTTAAGGCCGAAAAACAAAATTACCGCAACGCTGACCAGAACAAAAATTCCGGAAATCGACAAAAAGATTTTACGATGTTTAATAATGTTCATTTTACAAATATTCTCAATATCGTTCTTGTAACCGTGATTGCCGAAAACATTGAAACCAAAACGCCTATTAAAAGCGCCAACGCGAAACCTTTAACAAAACTGCTTGTGAAATAATATAAAACGACCGAACTGATGATGGTTGTAATGTTGGAATCCCTGATTGACGACCAGGCGCGACGAAACCCTTCTTCAACGGCCGTTATTTTTGACAATCCTTTTTTAATCTCTTCCTTGGTTCTTTCAAAAATCAAAATATTGGCGTCAACCGCCATGCCGATTGACAGAATAAAGCCGGCGATGCCCGATAAAGTCATGGTGATGGATACGCCCTTAAAAACCGCCAGCGTCAAAATAATATAAACCAAAAGCGCCAAAGAAGCGAAAAGTCCGAAACCGCGATAATAAACAATCATAAATACGATTATTAAAATCGTGCCCAAGACGCCGGCGACGATTGATTTTCGAAGAAATTCATTTCCCATGGTGGCGCCGACGGTGTATTGGCCGATTAAATTGACCGGCGCCGGCAATGCTCCGGCGTTTAAAAGATTGGCCAAGGGCTGCGCTTCTTTGGCCGGCACACCGGTAATAACCGCCTGTCCGCCGATAATTTTATCGTTGACGGTCGGCGCGGAAACAATTTCGTTGTCAATGTAGATCGCCAACGGCTTGCCGATATTGCGGCCGGTAATGTCTTCAAATAATTTTGACCCTTCGCCGTTAAATTCCAAAGAAATCTCGGGCTGGCCAAGCTGACTGGTTATCACTTGAGCTTTTAACAGATAGCGTCCGGTTAATTCAGTGGGAACAAATTGAAGCTCGGTGGCGGTAGAATTTTCAATCGACGGCAATTCCCGAAAATCCAGAAAAGCGGTCCGGCCGATTTGCTCAATCGCCTCTTGAGGATTGCTGATGCCGGCCAATTCCACCACCAATCTGTAAGAATCGCCGTTTTTGGCGGTTACCACCTGCGGCTCCCGAACGCCGAAAAGATTGACGCGCCGCTCGATCACGTCGCGCAAGCCGTTGACCACCGAATCTTTGTCTCCGCTCTCCACGCCGGAAAGATCAACATCATAAGTCAAATGAGTTCCGCCGATCAAATCCAAACCCAACCGCCACGGCATATATTTATCGCCAAACCATTGAGGATAAACAAAAATACCGGAGACAACGGTCAAAAAAATAATGCCTATCAATAAAATTACCGGATTCTTTTTCATCGTAAAAATCTCTAATTACTCATTATGAACACAATCCCCAGCCGCATGTCAAACATTTTGTGCAGCCTTCTTGTTTAACCAGCTGACTGCTGCAAGAAGGACAATTCTTAAAACCGTTTCCGGAATTAAAACTCGCGGCCGGCGACAAACCCAAACCGCCGTTGAGATTAGCGCCGGCTTCCGAATAAATCGCCAACCCTTTGGCTTTTTCGTCTTTAACGATGGAAATTTCCGCTAACGGTTCTTTTTCTTTGATTTTTTTCTTTCCTCCGCCAACCAACACCTGGAATTTGATTGATTTGTCGCGGTAAACCGTCACGCCCTTGCAGCCGGTTTCGTAAGCCAATAAATAAACTTTTTTTATGTCGTCAACCGTGGCGTCGGAAGGAAAATTATTCGTCTTGGAAATGGAGGAGTCAACCCATTTCTGAAAAACCGACAAAACTTTCACGTGGTCTACCGGCGCTATGTCCATAGCCGTAACGAAAACTTTTTTAACATATTCCGGAATATAAGCTATATTTTTGACGCTGCCGCCGAGAGCCGCGGCGTCTTTTATCAAATCCTCGTCCATCAAACCTTCCTTTCGCATTTTTTCTTCAAAAACCGGATCGATGTAATAAAAACTGCCGATAGTCACGTTTTTCTCAAAAACCAGGCTGAAAATCGGCTCAATACCCGAAGAACAGCCGGCGATCATTGAAATCGAACCGGTCGGCGCGATCACCGTTGAAAAACCGTTTCTGATTCCGCAACGTTTGATTTTTTTCGCCAAAGCGCTCCAGTCGAAATGCCATGATTTTTTATCCTTAAAACCGGAAAAAGGCAATTTTCCTTCCTTGTAAAAAGACTTGTCAAAGAAAGGCATTTTGCCGCGTTCCTGCGCCAATTCAACCGACGCGACTTTTGAATGATAACCGACGAACTCCATCAGTTTTTCCATGAATTTTAATCCGTTATTGGAGTTATACGGTATTTCCAATTCATAAAGAAGATCGCCGACCCCCATCACGCCCAAGCCGATTTTTCTGGTGTTTAAAGTCATTTCTTCGATTTCTTTCATTGGATATTTATTGACGTCAACGACGTTGTCCAAAAATCTCGCTGCCAATTTAACGTCGACTTCCAGTTTTTGCCAATCAAAATGGGGTTTTTTGTCGCCGTTTTTCCTCAAATAGGCCCAGACGTTGATTGATCCGAGATTGCAGGATTCATTCGGATAAAGCAGAACCTCTGAACATGGATTAGTGGCGTCAATCGGCCCGAGATGCTTCAAAAAAGGATTGTATTCATTTATCCGGTCAAAAAACAAAACGCCGGGCTCAGCCGATTCCCATGCGGAATAAGCGATGGCGTCGAAAAGTTTTCTCGCGTCAATTTCAGCCACCGCTTTTTTAGTTCGCGGATTAATCAGGTGATAACTTTTATTTTCTTTGTAAGCCGGCCAGAAATCCGGCATCATCATCGCGGAAATGTTGAAATTGCGCAGGGCTTTGTTGCCCTCCTTGGAATGAATGAATTTTTCTATGTCCGGATGGTTGCTGTTTAAAATTCCCATGTTCGCGCCTCTCCTGATTCCTCCCTGTTTTATCACGTCGGTCATATTGTCAAACATCGACATAAAACTGATGGGGCCGGAGGCCGCGCCGCCGGTTGTTTTGACAAAATCGCCTTCCGGCCGAAGATTGGAAAAATTATAACCCACTCCGCCGCCGGATTTAAAAATAACGGCTGCCGCCTTAAGAGTGTCCATAATGGAATCTATGCAATCTTCAATGCCCATCGTAAAACAGGCCGATCCCATCCCCAGATAATTGCCGAAATTCGCTATGGCCGGAGTGTTGGGCATAAACCGGCGGCTGACCATCAGTTCATAATAAGCGTCTATTTCTTTTTCATATTTGTTAAAATAGCCGCTCCTTAAAAGACCCAGAAATCCGCTCCAAGAAATCTTCATTCGTCCGGCGGCGGAAAAACGGTCGTACAGCCGCCCAACGGCTTCCAAATGAAACTGGTTAAGCTTGTATTTGCCGACAAAAAACTTGCCTTCGTTTTTTTGGCAATCAAATTCTTCGCGACGGTGTTCCTGTGTTTTGCTTTTTTTACTGTAAATTTTAACGTCATGAAAAAGCGAGGGAATAACCACGTGAGTCGCTACTCTACCAAAAAGTTCTCTGGGCGATTCGATTATTTTTCCGCTTTCGTCTTTTCTCAGATAACGCGCCGCCAAAACTCTTAAAGCGTTGATGTCGAATTTTTTGTCAATTTCATCAATTTCTTCTTTGTTGAGAATATGTCTTTTTTCCTGTCTGATTTCAGCGCGGTGCTGACGATATAAAATATAGGCCTTGGCAATGCGGGCGCGGCCGGCATTGACCAAAACAACCTCCACCATATCCTGAACTTCTTCCACGGTCGGCGACGCGCCTTTTTTTAATTTTTTCCCGAGACGCTCAACTATTTCTTTGGCCAAATTATTGGCTAATTGCCAATTTGTCTCGCCAACGGCAACCGACGCTTTATAAACGGCGTTGACGATTTTTTCAATTTTAAACGGCGTTATTTGGCCGTTTCTTTTAAGAATGGATTTAAACATAAAAAATAATACGAACAACCGGTTTTAGCGAAGTTTTTAGTTGTTCGTATGCCTTATCTTCTTTTTTTCCTTAAAAACGTCGGTATGTCCCAAACTCCTTCTTTTTCTTTTTTCACCGATTTAACCGGACCGGATTTTTTATTGAAAAGCGCTTCGTCTTTCGCCGGTTCTTTGTCTTCAAAAATATTTTTTTCTTCTTTGTCTTCTTTATTTCCCAAGATAACGCCTTCCGAAAATAAAGCAACCGCCGGCTTATTAACGGTTTCAGCGTCGAAAAGATTGTTCAATAAAACGCCGCTTTTTATCAGACTTCCATTAAATCCGGTGGCTACCAAGGTTACTTTTAACTGACCCTTTTTCAGACGGCGATCGTGGTAAGTGCCGAAAATTATTTTTGCCGACTGGTCGGCGCTTTCGGCGATCAATTTAGCCACGTCGTTTATTTCATTCATTTTCAAATCTCGGTGGCCGGAAACGGAAAAAAGCACGCCTTTGGCGCCGTCGATTGAGGCCTCCAAAAGCGGTGAATTGATGGCGGCGTTGGCGGCATTAACCGAACGCTCCTGACCGCTGGCTATTCCGATGCCGATTATCGCCGAACCGGCGTCGGCCATAATCGTTTTAACGTCGGCGAAATCAACGTTAACGATCCCGGGCGACATAATCAGTTCCGTCACCCCCTGAACCGCGTTTTTAAGAATTTCATCGATTTCTTCAAAAGCTTTAACCAAAGAGGTATCTTTGTCTATTAAAGAAAAAATCCGGTCATTGGGAATGGTGATAAGAGTATCAACTCTGTCTTTTAACTTCATTATTCCTTCCTGTGCAAGCCGCGACCGCTGAGCCCCTTCAAAAGAAAACGGCTTGGTGACTATGGCCACCGTAAGAATGCCAAGTTCTTTGGCGATTTCTGCCACCACCGGCGACGCTCCGGTGCCGGTGCCTCCTCCCTGGCCGGAAGTGATAAAAACCATATCCGCTCCCCTGAGCGCGTCGGCGATCTCCGACCGGTTTTCCTCCGCCGCCTGCCGCCCCAAATCCGGATTCATTCCGGTACCAAGCCCTTTGGTTAAATTCTTACCGATATGAATTTTCTTTTTGGCGGAAGCGTAAATAAGATCCTGGATATCGGTGTTAACGGCGATTAATTCAACGCCGCGGGGGAAATCGTTGTACATTCTGGAAATGGCGTTTCCGCCGGCTCCGCCGATGCCCACCACTTTGATTTTTGCCGACGCGTATTCGCTGTCTTTGGATTTTTTGGATATATTTTTTGGCATAGCAGTCAAAACATTAAGGCGTAAAATGTTTTAATATTTTTCTGATCGTTGAAAATTTCGAAAATTTATCGCCGATGGACCATTGCGCGTCTTTTACGGATTGATCCCTCCCTTCCAAAAGCAATCCCACCGCTTCGGCAAATTCCGGATCATCCAGTTGGTTTTCAAAATCGGCGTTAATGAGCTCAAATTCGCCAATTTCCGGGGAAGCGATTTGAGCCGATAATTTCAGCTCCTGCTTGGCCAATTCCGCCAAACCGGGCATTTTGGCGCCTCCGCCGACAATCACCGCGCCGGCCGGCAACTGCGCCATTTTCCCGATCAGTTTTAACTCATTATTAACGAATTCAAAAATTTCGGCAAGTCTGATTTCAATAATCTCGGAAATAAAACGACGGCTTATCATTGATTTCAAGTTTTTATCTATTTCGTGAAGATCTATTTTTTCTTTGCCCGAAGAAACGTCTTTGGCCAGAGCCGACCCGAAAGAAAGTTTGATTGTTTCGGCGACGTTAATCGGGCATTTCAAGCCGATAGCCAAATCGTTGGTGATGTTGCCGGCGCCGACGGGAAAAACTTTCGCCTGAAGAATTTTGTTTTCCTCGTAAACGCTGATGCCGGTCGTGCCGAATCCGATGTCAATCATCACCACCCCCAATTCTTTTTGAGCCTTGCTCAAACAAGAGCGGCTGGCCGCCAAAGGACTGTAAAGCAATCCGCCGACTTTTCCTCCGGCCGCCTCAACGGCCCTGATTAAATTATTAACGACCGGCTTAAAAGCGTCGATGATCAAACTGTTGACTTCCAAGCGGTTGCCGGTCATTCCCAAAGGATCGTTGATGTTGCGAACGCCGTCAACGATAAATTCCGAAGTGAGGGTGTGGAGAATCATACGGTTGGGGCCGATATTAACGGCCTGAGAAGCCTTAACCGCTCTTTCAATGTCTTCTCCGTAAATTTCATTGTCCGCCCGCGAAACCGCGACGATGCCGCGCGAATTTTGAAGATTGATGTTATCGCCGCTGGCATTGATGAAAATATTTTTAACCGCCGATTTATTAAGTTGTTTTATTTCGTGAATCGCCTGATTTAACGACCGGACGGCGTCGTCAAAACTAACCATCTCTCCTTTTCGGATGCCGGCCGAAGGGGTTTTGAGAACGCCCAATAAAGAAAGACGGCCGTCTTTCCGAATTTCGGCAACCAACGATTTTATTTGCGAGGAACCAATATCTAAAGCGGTTAAGAACATAAATTAATTTTATTTTAGCCGATTTTAACTTGCGTTTTTACCTTCTTAATTGTCGATTGCTCCAATTTTTCCATTCTTATTCTATCATTTTTTCTTTTATGATCATAGCCGAAAAGATGGAGAAAACTATGGATCAATAATCCGGCAATCAGTGAACGGTGATCGGCGATTTTGGAATCAGACGCTTGCCGTTTAATGCGGCGGATACTTATGTAAATTTCTCCGATTCGCTTGAATCGCGACTTCGGATAAACAAAACTTCGCGGCTCTTCGAAACTTAAAACGGTGGTTGTTTTGTTTTTATCGCGAAATTTTTTGTTTAAAAATTTCATTTGACGATCGCCGATCAAATAAATATCCGCCTCAACTCCGTTTTTTTTCAAAATTTTTAATGTCTTTAAGGCGGCTGATTTTATTAATTTTTCAAATTTCCGGAATTTTTTATCCAAACTTATCACAGAAATCCTGTTCATATTGAGTTATCGATCGTTGGTTATTGGTTATTGAATTTGAAACTTAATAACTTATTAACTTAATAACTTTTTCACCGCTTCGCTTACCGTTTTTGCGTCCGCCCGGCCCTTCAATTCCTTCATCGCTTCAGCCATAACCCTGCCGAAATCTTTAACGTCTTTGGCGCCGACCCGCTCAACGGCCGCCGCCGCGATTTTTACAACTTCCTCTTCGCTTAACTGTTCGGGCAAATACTTTTGAATAATTTCGGATTCTTTCAATTCTTTTGAGGCTAAATCATCGCGCCCGCCTTTTAAAAAAATTTCAGCCGCTTCTTTTCTTTTTTTAACTTCCTTCATAAAAACATCGATTGTTTCTTCTTCGGACAACGCCGGTTCTCCGCCGCCGCTCCGTTTTTCAATTTCTTTGTTGTGAGCGGAGGAAAGAATAAAACGCAAAACGCCGACGGTAAAGTCGTCGCCGGATTTTAAAGCGTTTTTTAAATCTTCTTTAATCTTCCCGAGAAGCATTTTAAATTATTTTTACTTTTTTGTTTTTACCGCTTCTTCTTTTTTCTTTGCCCGGTACAAAGCCGAAGCTTTTCTTTTGGTTTTACTTACCGAACGATCCTGAAATCTTCTCTTTTTCGCTTCAATCAAAACCCCGCTTCGCCTGACTTTTTTGCTGAAGCGGTAAAGAAAAGCGTTAACCGGTTCTCCTTCGCGTCGTTTTAAATGCATATAAATATAAATTTTAATCTTTAATTATTTTATTTTTTATCGTTTCAATGTCTTCTTTCGGCGGATTATCGACCACGCTGTGGATGGAACCGCCGCCGTCTCCCTGCCATCTCGGAATAACGTGGATATGTAGATGATCAATCGTTTGTCCGCTTACCCTACCATGATTTATGCCGATTGTAAAACCATCCGATTTTAGAGATTTTTCCAATAATCCGACGACTTTTTTGACGGCCGCGAAAACACCTTGAATATTTTCTTCCGGCAACTCTAAAATATTTTCAACGTGAATTTTCGGCAGAACAATCGCGTGGCCGGGCGCCCGCGGCTGAACGTCCAAAACAACGACGACATCGCCGTCTTCATAAATGACATCCGCCGATATTTCTTTGTTTATTATTTTACAAAAAAGACAATCCATATGTTATTTTAATCTCTTTTTCACCTCCTCAACCGCCTTATTAAGCGGTACAGTTTCCTGTACGCCGCTTTTCATGTCTCTGATAATAATATTTTCCTCAAACACTTCTCTTTGACCGAAAATCAAAGCAATTTCGACGTTTTTGCGGTCGGCTATTTTTAGTTGATTCCCTAACGAGTCTTTACCCAACGATTCTCCGATTTTTACGCCGGCTTTTCTGAATTCTTCAATCAGGCGAATGGCTTTCTTTTTCGCCGGTTCGCCCATTTGAATCAAAAAAACTTTGGGGCTGGCCGAAACGGCGCAGGAAAAACCTCGGCTTTTCATCAATTCAATAACTCGCTCAACGCCGATGGAGCTGCCGACCGCCGGCAACGAACTTTTTCTCGCTTTAAGCGCTTCGGCAAGATAATCATAACGGCCTCCGCTGGCTAAAGCGTTTTTCGATTCATCGCCGAAAATTTCAAAAACCGTGCCGTTATAATAATCAAGGCCTCTGACCAAATAAGGATTAAGAGCGTACGACAAACCAAGCTCGTCAAGATATTCCAACACCCCTTTAAAATGGCCGCGACAGTCGGCGCAAAAAAAATCAATCATTATCGGCGCTTCTTTTTTAATTTCTTCGCAATCCTCGTTTTTACAATCAAGAAGCCGCAACGGATTTACCGAAAGACGGCGGCGGCAATCTTTGCAAATTTTGTTTTGGCGAGCGTGATAATAAGCCTGTAATTTTTTCCGGTAAGCCGGCCGGCAATGACGGCAACCAATATTGTTGATTTGAACGGTTAAATTTTTTATTTTAACCTCTTCAATAAGGCGAACGGTCGTTAAAATCACTTGGGCGTCGTAAACCGGATCGTTCTCGCCGCCCAAAATCTCAAAACCGATCTGATGAAATTGGCGGTAACGGCCGGCCTGGGGAGCTTCGTGGCGGAACATCGGGCCGAAATAAAAAAGCTTCAAGGGCTGGGGCAATGACGACAAGCCGCGCTGAAAATAAGCCCTCATTATTCCGGCCGTTCCTTCCGGCCGGAGAGCCAATCTGTCGCCGCCCCTCGTTTTTAAAACAAACATCTGTTTTTCAACAATGTCGCTCGCCTCGCCGGCCGATTTTTCAAAAATTTCTGCGAATTCCAAAATCGGCGCGTCAATTCTTGAATAACCGTAAAAATCGGCTGTTTTTTTGGCCGTCTCCCTTATTTTTTCCCATAAACACTGATCTTCCGGCAAAAAAATATCGTGCATACCCCTGGGACTTTGAAACAAGACTTTTTTTTCTTTTGTCTTTACGATTTTTTCTTTTTTTTGAGATTTAAAAATTTTCGGCATACTTGAATTTTCGATTTAAAAGCCGAACTTCAATAAGCCGGCTTCTCAAACGCCATTACTTTGTTAAACGGCCACAGCCGCAACCGGACAACGCCGACAATTTCGGATTCTTTCAAATTTCCCCAGCTTCGCGAATCAAAACTGTAATTGCGATTATCGCCTAAAACAAAATATTCGTTCTCGTTTAAAACAACTTCGTTGTCGCCGGGAGTTTCAGCCACCGAAGGCAGATATTTTTCTTCAATAAAAATTCCGTCGGGATTGTCTTTGTTGATTACGGCAATTTTGCCGTTTTTCACAATTACCCGTTCTTCCGGCAAACCTATGATTCTTTTGATGTAATACGTGCTTTCATCGCCCGGGTAGCGAAAAACAATCACTTCGCCGCGCTGCGGCTCGCGAAAACGGTAACTAATTTCGTCAATGATCAAATAATCGCCTGAGGAAAAATTCGGCTCCATGGAAGAGCCGTTGACCAAAAACGGCTGAACCAAAAAATTTCGGATGATAAAAACGGCGATTAAAGCTATTAAAACTATTTCGACTATTTCCCATGCCGCGTAAAAAAGAGATTTTAATTTCATTTGAAAAATTTAGATTTTAATATAAAATATAATAAAAATCCCATGGAAGTCAAACCCCGTCTTATTGTCGGCTTAGGCAATCAGGGCAAAGAATATAAAACAACCTATCATAACGCCGGATTTTTATTTATTGATTATTTAAAAGCGAATCCGGACAAATCATCAATCGCCGATTGCCGATTGGCAAAAAACGAATCTTATATGAACCGATCGGGAGCGTTTGTAGAAAAAACGCTCAATAAACACAAAATAAAGCCGGAAGAATTAATAGTTGTTCACGACGATTCGGACATTGAACTCGGCAAATACAAAATTTCTTTCGGCCGCGGCAGCGCCGGCCACAATGGCGTTCAATCGATAATCAACACCCTTAAAACCAAAGATTTCTGGCGATTGCGGATAGGCATCGGAAAAATATCGGATCAAAAAACAAAAGCGGAAGAATTTGTTTTAAAAAAAATCGCCGAAAAAGATTTGGAAATTTTAGAGAAAACTTTTCAATCTGTATTTGAAAAAAAACAATGGAAAGACTGAAAGCCGCGATTATATTATTGGGAGACATCATCGTCCTTTACGGCATTTTAACGCTGACCTTAATGATCCGCTACGGAACCGATAAATTCCAGCAACCATTTCTTGACCATCTTAAGCCGTTTTCTTTGATTTTTATAATATGGATTCTGGTTTTTTATTTAAGCGAGCTTTACAACTATCCCCGATTTAAAGACGGAATCGTTCTTTTTAAAACTCTCTCAACGGCGGTGGCCGTCAATTTTTTCATATCCATTGTTTTGTTTTATCTTTTAACGCCGCTTTTTCAGTTAACGCCGAAAACCAACCTGATTATTTTCAGCTTTCTGTTTATGACCTTGAATTTCGGCTGGCGGCTGATAATGGTTAAAATGTTTATCGGCGGCTTCCCCAGAATTCGCCTATTGATGATCGGCGACTCGATAACCGTTAACGAAATCGCGTCCTGCGTTTATTCAAATCCGCAAATCGGCTACGATATCGTTTTATGGCTAAAAGAAGAAATAAAAACAAAAGACATTGATAATCTTAAAAAATCAATCATTGAAAATAAAATAGACGTCGTTGTTCTGCCTCCGCATTTGTTAAAAAAAGACCCGGAACTCACTAAACTCGTTTATCAGCTTCTGCCTCTGGAAATTGAAGCGACAACCTCGATTGATTTTTTTGAAATGATTTTCTCCAAAGCTCCCCTGGAAGAAGTCGAGGAAAGCTGGTTTATAGAAAAAATAACGGCTCGGCGTCATTTTTACGACGCCATAAAAAGAATTCTGGATATGATTTTTGGAACAATTCTGCTTATTATTCTTCTTCCGGTAATGGTGATTACAGCGATTTTGATCAAAATTACTTCCCGCGGCGCGATTTTTTACAAACAATCAAGAATCGGGAAAAACGACCAACCATTTATTCTTTATAAATTCCGAACAATGAAAATAAATCTTTCAGGGCCTTTATGGACGAAAGAAAACGACGAACGTCTTACTTTTGTCGGAAAAATTCTGCGGCGAACCCATTTGGACGAATTCTCCCAGCTTTACAACATCATTAAAGGCGACATATCTTTTGTCGGCCCCCGGCCGGAAAGAAAAGAACTGGCGGAGCAATACGGACAGTTGTCTTATTATGAAATCCGTCACATCATTAAACCCGGACTTACCGGCTGGGCGCAAATCAACTACCGGCCCAGCGCCTCCATTGAAGAAGCGTATGAAAAATTAAAATACGACATTTATTACGTCAAAAACCGCTCGCTGTTTTTGGATCTACAAATTATTTTTAAAACCATAAAATCATTGTTCATAAAAACTTGACGATAATCAAACGATTAAAATCTCTTCTTTTTGAAAACAAAGGGCTTCGCCAGACCATCACAAAAAATGTCTTCTGGCTGAGCATTTCTCAATTCGGCAGCCGCCTGATCAGGGCGGTGATTATAATTTACGCGGCCAGAGCGCTGGGAACCGCCGAATACGGCGTTTTTTCCTATTTGCTCGGACTGGCCGGTTTTTTCACGATTTTCGGCGATATCGGAATCAATCAAATAATCACGAGAGAAATGGCCAAAAAACCGGAGCGTCAATCAATTTATTTCTCCACGGCTTTTTGGATGAAATTTTTTTTATTCCTGATTACCGCCATTTTAATAATTTTTATCGCTCCCTATTTTTCTAAAATTGAAAAGGTAAATCAATTGATTTATGTTATCGCTCTTATAATGGTTTTTGACGGCCTAAGAGAATTTTGTCTCACATTGTTCCGCGCCAAAGAAAAAATGGAACTGGAAGCGCTGATAATGATTTTAACGAATACCGCCATTACGGCTTTCGGATTTATCGCTCTTTATTTTTATATTGATTCGCAATCGCTCGCCCTATCCTATGTCATCGCCACCGCAATCGGAGCGTTAGCCGCGATTATTATTTTGAAATCCGAATTTAAAACCATAATAAGCAAATTCGACAAAAATCTGATAATGCCGATTATCGGCTCGGCCTGGCCCATTCTTTTAACGGGAATTATCGGGGCTCTGATGTTTAACACCGATATTATTATGCTCGGCTGGTGGAAAACAGCGGAAGAAATCGGCGTTTATTCGGCCAGTCAAAAAATCGTTTTGCTTCTTTACGCTTTGCCGGCTATTTTAGCCAGCGCTTTTTTCCCGGCTCTTTCCCGATTAATCGGCAAAAGAGACGATAATAAAATAAAGGAACTTATGGAAAAAAGCGTTTCGGTTGTTTTTTTTATAGCCGTTCCGCTGGCAATCGGCGGCGTTATCCTCGGCAAACCAATTATTGAATTGATTTACGGAAAAGAATATTTGCCGTCAGTCCCGATCTTCCAAATCCTTATCGCCACTTCCTTTATTATTTTCCCTTCTACCCTGATAGCCAATGCCTTGGTGGCTTACAACCAACAAAAGAAATTGGGCCTTTACACCGCCATCGGAGCCGGCGCCAATGTTGCGTTAAACGCCGTCATGATTCCTCTTTACGGCGCCATCGGAGCGGCGGCAGCCACTTTTATCAGCCAATACGCGAACAACATTCCGGCCTGGCGGTTAATCAAAAAAATCAATAATTTTCATATTTTTCGCCATTTAAAAAAAATAACCGCCGGAGCGATTATTATGGGAATTTTCAGTTTTGTTTTTGATAAGTCGGGGGTTAACGTAATTATTAACATAATAATTTCCGCCGGAATTTATTTCGGCATATTATATTTGCTCAAAGAAAAAATAATTAATGAGGTTAAAATAATTTTTATCAGGGCAATTAAGAAATAAACAATTAATCGGATTTATTTTTGAAATACCAATCAATGGTTTTTCTCAATCCCTCCTCAAAATCGGTTTTAACGCGAAATCCGAATTCCTTTTCAGCCCGGCTGACATCCAGCATCCGGCGCGGCTGACCATCGGGCCTTAAAGTATCCCAGCGAATCTCGCCCTTGAAATCCATCAGACGACAAACCAACTCTGCCAAATCTTTAATGGAAATTTCCTTTCCGGAACCGAGATTAACAGGCTCCGATTTGTCATATTTTTCCGTTGCCGAAACAATACCGTCGGCCGCATCTTCAACGTACAAGAACTCGCGCGTTGCTTTTCCCGTTCCCCAAATATCTATGTAATTTCTGCCGTTTTTTTTGGCGTCAGCCGCTTTTTTTATCAATGACGGAATAACATGAGAAGAATCCGGTTCAAAATTATCCCCCGGACCATAAAGATTGACCGGCAACAAATAAATGGCGTTGAATCCGTACTGCTGACGATAAGCTTGAGCTTGAACCAAAAGCATCTTTTTCGCCAGTCCGTAAGGCGCGTTGGTTTCTTCCGGATAACCGCTCCACAAATCATCTTCTTTAAACGGAACCGAGGTGAATTTCGGATAAGCGCAAATGGTTCCGACCGCCGTGAATTTTCCAACACCCGCTTGTCTCGCCGCCTCCATCATCTCAACGCCCATCGTGATGTTGTCGTAAAAAAGTTCTCCGGGATGTTTTTGATTGAAACCGATACCGCCGACTTTCGCCGCCAAATGAATGACAATGTCCCGATTTTTGACAACCGCTTGGCAAGATTCTTTTTCCCGCAAATCGTAATCCGAAGAACGCGGAATAAAAATATTTTCTTTCGAAACGCCGCGGCTTAAAAGATTTTTTACGACAAAATTCCCCAAAAATCCGGCGCCGCCGGTCACCAATATTTTTTTATTTTTTAACGCCATATTTCTCCAAATCCGCTTCAACCATAATTTTCACCAAATCGTCAAATTTAATTTTCGGCTCCCATCCAAGTTTTTCCCTGGACTTAGAAGCGTCGGCGATCAAAACTTCCACCTCGGTCGGCCGATAGTAACGCGAATCAATTTCCACGTAATCTTTCCAATTGTCAATTCCAGCGCATTTAAACGCCGCCTCAACAAACTCTTTTACGGAATGCGCCTCGCCCGTGCCGATCGCATAATCGTCCGGCTCCGGCCGTTGAAGCATTAACCACGCCGCTTCCATATATTCCGGAGCGTATCCCCAGTCGCGGCGAGCATCCAAATTGCCGAGATAAAGTTTTTTGTCCAAACCGGCTTTTATTCGCGCAACACCGCGGGTAATTTTTTTTGTCACGAAAGTTTCCCCCCGACGCGGGCTTTCATGATTAAAAAGAATGCCGTTTGCCGCAAAAACATCGTAAGCTTCGCGATAATTTACCGTTACATGATAAGCGAAAACTTTAGCGCAACCGTAAGGGCTTCTTGGATGAAAAGGAGTTTTTTCGTTTTGCGGCGGCGGCGAAGAACCAAACATTTCGCTTGACGATGCCTGATAAAATTTTATTTTTTTGCCGGCTTGCTCCTGAAAATCCTTGATCGCCTCTAAAATTCGCAACGTTCCCAAACCGGTAATATCAGCCGTGTATTCCGGCATGTCGAAAGAAACGCGGACGTGCGATTGCGCGCCCAAATGATAAATTTCATCCGGTTGAATTTTAAAAATCAGCTTGCGAATATTGCCGGTATCGGACAAATCGCCGTAGTGAAGAAACAGCTTGACGTCGTTTATATGCGGGTCTTTGTAAAGATAGTCAACTCTTGAAGTGTTAAAAGTTGACGAACGGCGAATCATCCCGTGAACTTCATATCCTTTCCCCAAAAGCAGCTCGACCAAGTACGAACCGTCCTGGCCAGTGATTCCCGTAATCAAAGCTTTTTTCATGTTTATTTGAAATAAAAATATTGAATAATTTTTGACAGCGGCTTCAGCAAAACCGCGAAAAACCCTCCTTTTAAGCCGTTTATTTTCCAAGCCCGGTAAGATTCGGCATTGGCTTTAATAATATTAAAAATATTCCTGTTGCTTTTCCCGCCTATCCTCATTTTTACCAAAACCCGAGAGATATAACAAGACGCAACTTTATATTTCTCCAAAAACCTTAGCATTAACTCGTAATCGGCCGCAATTTTAAAATTTAAATTAAAAAGGCCGTATTTGTCATAAACCTGTTTTTTCACGAAAAAAGCCGCGTGGGGAGGATGCCACCCCTGTTTAAATTTCCCCTTCCGGTATTCGGAAGATTTCCAAAATCTTATAATCTTATCGGTGTTGTTTCTATCGACATAAACCAAATCGCCCCAGCAAACATCGGCGTTTGTTTCTCTCATTTTATCCGCGACCTCAACGATTACTTTGTTATCGACGTAAAAATCGTCGGAATTCAGGGCGCCGATAATCTCGCCGGCGGCTAATTTAACGCCTTTATTCATCGCGTCATAAATCCCCTTGTCCGGCTCAGAAACAAATTTTGCTATTTTATCGCGATATTTATTTATTATTTCAACCGTGCCGTCGGTTGAACCGCCGTCAATAATAATGTATTCAATATCAAGATAAGTCTGCGATAAAACGCTTTTAATCGTATCCTCGATTGTTTTCACGCTGTTGCAAGAAACAGTAATGATGGAAACTTTCATAAATTACTTTATTTTCTGACGATTAAATAATTACCCAAAACCAAAACGTCTATTTTGGTTCTCAAAAAACAATCAATGGCTTCTTCGGGCTTATTAACAATGGGCTCGTTTTCGTTGAAAGAAGTGTTGAGAACAATCGGGACGCCGGTTAGTTTGCCGAACTCTTTAATGAGTTTGTAATACAATGGGTTATTTTCTTCGCTAACGCTCTGGAGCCGGCCGGTGCCGTCAACGTGGACCACAGCCGGAATTTTTTCTCTTTTATCCGGTTTAATCATGTAAACTTTTTCCATAAACGGCACGGGGCAGTCTTCCTCGAAATAATCGCCAACCGCTTCTTCTAAAATTGACGGCGCAAACGGCCGGAACGGTTCTCGCTTTTTTATTTTA
This sequence comes from Patescibacteria group bacterium, assembly GCA_031432155.1. Lineage (GTDB taxonomy): Bacteria > Patescibacteriota > Minisyncoccia > UBA6257 > UBA9933 > JASJPP01. The sequence goes on from JASJPP010000049.1 coordinate 23,759, forward strand.
GTATTCAAAATCTCTTTCATTTGCGGCAGACAAGGATTGGCTAAAATACTGCGGTTGCCCAAAGCCCGGGGACCCCACTCCGTCCGCCCCTGAAACCAGCCGACGATATTGCCGCCGGCGAGCAATTTAGCTGTTTCTTCAATTAAATCATTTTCGTTTTCAAAATGCCGAACCGTTAAATTATTTTCTTTATCTTTGAGATTTGCCTGCCCGCCAACCTGCCCGTTCGCGGAACGCAGGCGGGAGCCTTGGCGCAGGCGGGAGATTTGAGATTTGAGATTTTCGCTGGCGTATTCAGGCCCCCAAAAAGATGAATTCATTGTAAAACTTCTTTTATTCCCAAATTTTTGATTCCAAAGATAAAACGCCGCGCCAATGGCGCCGCCGGCGTCGTGAGCCGCCGCCGGAATATAAACGTTCTTAAAAGGAGTGTTTTTGTAGATTTTGCCGTTAGCCAGGCTGTTCTGAAGACATCCGCCTGCCAAAGCAACGGTTTTCAATTCTGTTTTTTTATACAAATGATTTAAAATGTGAAAAAACGCTTCTTCGTACATCGCCTGAACCGAAGCGGCGATATCCTGATGTTTCTGATTTAATTCCTCGTTTTCTTTTCTCGGCTCGCCGAACAATTCAATTAATTTGTCGGAAAACAATCGGCCGACTGTCGGCTTTTCATTCAACCAGGTCATTTCCACGCCTTCGCTGTCGTGCCGAAAATAAGAAGCATCCAGCTCAAAAAGGCCGTTGTTTTTTAACCTCACGATTTGACGCATTTGTTCCAAATAATTCGGCTTGCCGAAAGCCGAGAGCCCCATCACTTTATATTCATCCCCGTAATTCCAAAATCCCAAAAATTGCGTAATCGCCGTATAAAATATTCCCAAAGAATGCGGAAATTCAACAAGGTCAAGAATTTTCATTTTATTTCCCTTGCCGACGCCGATCATCATTGAAACAAAATCGCCCATTCCGTCAACGGAAACAATTGCCGCTTCTTCAAAAGGCGAAACGAAAAAAGAGCTTGCCAGATGCGCCCGGTGATGTTCGATATTGGCGACTTTGGCTTTTATTTCTTTTTCATCAACTTTGAAAAATTCCGCCAGATTTTCTTTTACCCCCTTTATTTTTTTAAGATTGGCCAATCTCTGTTTGACAAACGAAACGCTTATCCCTTTTAAAACGACCCTTAAAATCTTTTTGTGGAAACGAGCGAAAGGGTCGCGGTTAACGGCGATGTAATCAACATCTTTTATGCCGATGCCGGCATAATCAAGACAGAATTTAATCGCTTCGGTCGGCAAACCTGCCCAGTGCTTAATTCTTCTGATTCTTTCTTCTTCCAGAGCCGCCACCAATTCGCCGTCTTTTACAAGACAAGCCGAAGAGTCGCCGTGATAAACGTTGAGGCCCAAGATATACATTTTGTAATTAAAAATTCTTTTTGGTGGATTTTCTTTTCATTTCATATATCTTTGAATCCACTAAAAAGCGATACCAAAATCCCTGCAAAAAATGCCAAATCAATCCTTCTTTGCCGTCCAAAAACCCAAGCCGGAAAAAATAACGGTGACAAAAATACCAGAAAGCGCGAAAAAAAAGCGGCAAACGATAATAAAAATTATCCTTCATCCATCTTTTTCGCGCTGTTTGCCCGCTTATTCCTCCCGCGTTTATCTCTTGTCTCTTGTTTCTTGTCTCTTTTAAAACTTCTTCGACTTCTCGCGACGCATAATTATTATGCTTGCCAATCCACCAAGTCAAATCCTTTCTATTGTCGTCAATAAAATCGTTCTTTAATTTTTCGGCCTTTCCGTCCAATAAAACAATGTGCTCGTCCATTGCCCGTTGTTCGGATCGCGCCTTACCTTTTTTAAAAAGCCGCAAAAACCAGGCCGGATAATATCCGCCGTGCTTGATCCATCGTCCCATAAAATAAACCCGGCGCTTAATATAAAAGCCGTTAATATTTTGGACATCGGATGTCCTAACATCGCCGTCAATTTTTGAGACATCCGATGTCTCCGTATTTAATAAAACATCGGCGATCTCATTTTTTAATTCCGGAGTTAAATATTCGTCGGCGTCCAGTCGAAGAATCCATTCGTTTTTTATATTTAAATTATCCAAGGCCCAATTAAATTGCTGGGCCTGATTTTCAAACGGATGCTGAATGATTTTCGCCCCGTATTTTTCGGCGATTTCCAAAGTTTTATCCGTGGAATAAGAATCAACGATAAAAACCTCGTCCGCGAAGCCCGCGATGTTCTCCAAGAGCCGTCCGATATGAATTTCTTCGTTGTAGGTTAGAATGATTAAACTAATCGGAAGTTTCATAAATTTTATGATTGCCAATGGCGTGGAAACGTATTGTTTTTGAATCTAAAAATGAAAAAACGATGCGATATTGGCAATCTATGCGAAACGCCCAATATTTTCTCAATGGTCCGGATAATTTATGAGCTTTTAATCTTGGATCAAATTGATTTTGACGAAAAATCTTTTCTTGTTTTTCCGCTAAAATTTTTATATCTTTGGGCATTTTCTTGTACAATCGAACAAATTTTGGCGAATATTCAATTCTCATAAAATCAATTATCGCAAATCCTTAAGAGAGCGCAAAACTTTTCCCTTGCCTTCGGCAAATTCCTTCTCGCTTTCCATAATTTCATCCAATAATTTCTGCTCTTGCCACAAACGAATAAGATCCCTAAAAAACTCGCTCTTGGAGGCGTAACGGCCGCTTTTCACCGCTTTTTCCACTTCTTTGTTCAATTCTTTGGGCAAAGAGATATTAACTATATTTCTCATATTTTTTTATATTCAAATTAAAATCTCCGACCTTGTAATAATTTATATTACAGTATAGCAATGTTTCAAGTTTTATCAACAATCAGTTTTTCATATTCCGCCGCAAACTTTTCCGCTATTTCCGGCCAGGAAAATTCGGTTTCAACGAGTTTTTTCCCTTGCTCGCCCATTTTTTTGGCTAATTGCGGATTTTCCAGAATTTTCAATATCGCTTCGGTTAATTGCTTTTCGTCTTTTTCTATCACAATGCCGGCGCCGGCTCGCTCAACGCTCGGCGCGACACCGACATTTTTGGTAATGACAACCGGCAAACCGGCGGCCATCGCTTCAACCACGACTTGGCCGAAATTTTCCGAGTAAGACGGCAAGACAAAAACATCGCTTTCGCGATAAGCCGCGATTTTATCGTCGCCTAAAATTTGTCCGGTAAAAATAATTTTGTTTTCCAATTTCCATTCCATAATTAGCTCTTTTGCCGTTTTCCCATATCCTTCATCATCGCCGCCGGCAATAACCAAAATCGTTTTTGGTTTTTTTTTAATTACTTCAGCAAAAGACGGGATCAGAGTGTCTAGCCCCTTTTTCCAGCTAATCCGACTTAAAAATAAAACAATTTTCTTATCAGAAAAAATGCCAAACTTTTTTCTAAAACTTTTTTCCGCGTAGTTCCGCGTTAAGTTTTGCGCAACTTCGCGCTCTATTCCGTTTGGCATAACAATCACTTTTTTAAGCGGCAAACCGGCTTTCAGATATTCTTCTTTTTCCATTTCAGTCGTGAAATGAATCGCCGAGGCATTGGCCAAATTTTTTTTCTCAACCAAAGAAAGATAAATTTTCTTTTTTAATCCGCTTTTCTTTAACGGCTCGGCCATTAAACTGCCGCGCGGGGAAATAATATAAGGTTTATTGAATTTTTTGGCGTAATAAGCGCCCAGAGTCGAAGCCGAAAGAAAAACCGAAGTGATATGAACCAAATCAAAATCGTTAATGTTTTTCGCCAAAGCGCGGCGGAGACGGCAAGAATACTGCCAAGGCCGAAAGGAAACCGGAAAATAAAAAACTTTTACTCCGTCAATATTGACTTCTTCGCCGAGCGGAACATTTGAGACGCCTTCGCCGTCAATGTTGGTCGTATAAACCGTCGCCTCGCAACCTTTTTTGGCCAACCGCTTATTCAATTCGTGAACCGTCTTAATCGGCCCGCCGTAACGATAAGCCGGAAGATAAGTCGGAACAATATGGAGAATTTTCATAAAATACTTTATTTTGAAGCTATTGCCAAAATTTCGTGAGTCTCCAAAATATCATAACTTCCGATCGGGCTCAATTTATACCCCAGAGATAAAAGAATCTCGGAGCATAATCTGTGGAGCTCCGAGCTATGGACGCTGAGAAAAATAATCGGATGATATTTTTTCAAGATATTTAAAGCTCCTTTTAAAACAGAAAGCTCCGCGCCTTCCACGTCAATCTTTAATAAGTCCGGCATTAGCAAGTTGCCGCCATCCACCCAATCATCAAGGCCAATCGTTTTTACTTTTATGTTCCCATTTTCCGCCAAACCGCTTTGTAATGAACTCGTAAAAGCTAAAAGCGCCGAACCGCTTTTATCCGAAACGGCAACTTCGAAAGGGAAAATATTTCTATAAAAATTGATATCGGCGTTTTTCTTTAGATGCTCAAAATTAGAACGCAACGGCTCAAAAGCAAAAACTTTTCCGCTGGGCCCCACGAGATTCGCGGCCAAAAGCGAATAATAGCCGACATTTGCGCCGATATCAAACACAACTCTTCCTTTTTTAACGAATTTTTTAAAAATTTTCACCTTCTCATTTTCGTAACTGCCCAGCCAATAACTATTAACCCCGGCTCCCTTAATCCATTTTTTTCCCCTAAGAGGGCCCCGTAGAATACGCACTTCGCTGCCATTAGGTATAAGATCAAGCGTCTTTCTTAAAAACTTCCCTAAAAAAGAATCTTTTGTCGTTTTGAAAAAATCGAGCATTTTTTATAAATTTAATTCCCGTTTATAATCTTTTCTTTTTTGCCTCGACTGATAAAAAAGTGAATAAGGATTAGTATCGCTAAAAGCTTCACTAATCCCGCCCAAAGCGGCGCCTGCCAGCCCTCTATCGCGCCAGGAATGGTATGAAGCCACGTTATCGCGTAAAAAACCAGGCCAGTTGGATAAATGTTTTCTCTATTAATAAAAATACCCGATAAAAATCTGAAAAAAACGCCGAGTAAAAACATTCCAAACACCACGCCCCATATCCCAAAACCGATATACCAATCACCAACAACAGTTGCGCCGACAGAAGTAGTGTCTCCCGGCGCAAGAATCCCGCTCCTTTGCGCAAGCGCGCTTATGTCTCCCCTGATAATCGGTTTGTCTTTCCAGAGAAATCGCGGCGGACCCAAACTCGCAAAAAATCTAGATACGCTGTCCATCGGTTTAAATTCGTAAATATTGTGAAAAACCGCTAATAAAATACGCGACTGGTCAATACGCATAATTGAAGAATCAAAAACATATTCCCCGACGCTCAAAACTCGTTCCGCTTCGGGAAGGGCGACGGAAGAAGCCAGATTTCTAAAATCGCTGTTCTTGAAAGCATTAATCTTTCCCGCGATCTCCGTTTTGTTTACAATGTGATACGCGTTAAAAAATACCTCGGGAGAACGATTAATGTTCAAAAGCGGCATCAGAATAAAAAATATTATTAAAAACGCGATAAGAACATATCGCAAACTTCGTTTTTCAACATAATAACGGACCACAACATAGGCGACGAGCGGCACAAGAACCGTGCCTCGAGCGCCCATAAAAAACCCGTAAAAAATTTCAACCGCCATTGTTCCCCACGCTATGTATCTCCACGCCCAAAAACGCTCATCTCTATATTTCAAAAAACACAAAAAATAAGCCACAAGGGCTATAACCAAAGAAATTGTCCCGGCCCAATCAAGCAAACCAATCAAGCTATAAAGAGGATGGCTCGTAAAGGCCTGATTTCTGTCGAGATAAAAAAATCCGCCGTTAAATATCCTAATCGCTTTTACCGCAAGTCCAGCCACAAAAATAATTCCAAAAACTAAAATAACACGGGGATGGCGCCACTCATAATTCCATTTGCGCCTTAAACGTTCCGTTATTCTCTCAAGTCGGACATACTTAAAACCAAGCGCAAATGAGAAAAGCCCAAGCGCGGCAAAAACATAATAATAAACAGACGGCGCGATCAGTCCGGATTTTGCCAATGAATCAAATAATTTGAGGTAAGGGAAGAAAAAATTTAAAAGAGGTAAAAATCCGAAAGCAAAAATGTAATACAATATAAACGAATTCCCCAAATTAAAAACGTCGAAACTCTTCATTCCGTTAAAAATAGTCCCGCTCGACGGAACGCGATTTCTCACGAAATTCAACCGAGCTTTAAAATTTTTCAGTGAAGACATAATCACTTTTTAGCTATACCGATTAGCGTCATCGCATGCCTGTATAAAAACGACTTCGGAAATAAATTAATAGGGATAATTTGAAAAATATAATATAAAAACAAATCAATCAATCTCAAAACGCCTTTTTCATCGTTAATAATACGATAACCCATTATATTATGAGGCAAAATTAAAATATTCTTAACGTCGCATCGCCGCATTTCATTCTCCATTATTTCCGGCGTATAATCAATTTCCGGTATGCCATAGCCACCCAAACATTTTTCTTTCATTCTTTGCCGCAAAGGATGATTTCCACTCGGAACGATTGAGATAACATAGCCGCCGTTTTTAGCGATATCAAACATTTTTTTCAGCGCCTTTTCTCTTTCTATGTCGTCCAAAAAATGCTCTATCACTCCGACATTAAACACGATATCGTATTTATTATCGCTCTTATAATCAAGGAAATCGCCGCATATCAAGTTAAAATCTTTTTGACAGCCGCAGATTTGCTTAACTTCTCGGAGATAATTTTCAGCGCGTTTTAAAACTTCCGTTGAACAATCAATGCCGGCGACTCTCCAGCCGTTAAACAAAAATTGAGCGAGGTGCTTGCCGCCGCCGCAACCGAATTCAAAAACGCTTTTGTCTTCGGCTAAACGGATGTTTTCCGGAATATATTTAAATATCCTTCGCCAAACTCTTGAAAATTTTTTAATACGCCGGCGCTCCGCCTTGTTTTTTATTGAATGCTTATATCCTTCGCTTTTCAGAGCGTCTTCCCACCGGCTGGCAACGGTTTTTGATGATTGATTATTCATTTTTTATTATTCGCTCATACTCTCTAACCATTTTTTCTCCATAATCATCCCAGGTAAAACCGCCGGAAACTCTTTCTTTAGCCGACTGTCCCATTGATTCGCGAATTTTCGGACTTTCATAAAGATAAACCAATTTTTCTTTAAGCGCTTCCGTATCCCTAATCGGAATAATAAATCCGTCTTTGCCGTCTCTTACGATATCTTCTCCACCGGTGTTTGTCGTACAAATCACCGGCAAACCGCAAGCCATTGCCTGCGGCTGAACCATGGCAAGACCTTCTTCGATTGACATTATCGCAAAAACAGAGCCCTGTGAATAATATTTATAAAGTTCTTTTTGCGGAACTTTGCCGATATAATTGAATTTGCCGCTATATTTTTTAAAAAACGGCTTTATTTCGTCATTTATCGCGCCAACCAACATTAATTCGGAATTCGGCAAATTTAGTTCCGAAAACGCCTGAAGCAAATAATGAACTCCTTTTCGCAAAGTCATTCCGCCAACAAAAATCACCCGGAAAACATTATCTTCTTTCTGGACTTGCTTGAACTGCGACAAATCCACTCCGTAAGGAACATGAATAATTTTATTTTCCGGAAAACCGTATTCCAAAAAAGTCCTTTTAACAAACAAAGACGGGGTAGCCACATAATCCGCTTCTTCATATTCTCTAAGTTCTTTTTCAATGATTTTCGGATGAGCCAATTGAATTTTTATTCCAAATTTATCGTATTCTTCTTTTAAAATTTTTTGCTGGTAAAGCATGTGGCTGCTGCCGCGGTCAATAACGGTTGTCATCCCCATTTTTTTAGCTTTTCTCAAAGAATGAAGAGAGAAGCTCGACCAGCCGACAAAAAGATCGGCCTTATTTATTTTTTTAGAAGCTAGCCGATCAAAAATTTCGTGGATCAAATATTGAGGGTTGTAAATATCGCGCAAAAAAGACGGAGATTTTCTCCAGCCTCTCTCAAGGATTTCTTTAATCAAAACCGAACCGATTTTTTGCGGCGGGATGCCGTATTTTTTTACCTCAAATTTCGGATAAGAAGTTATCAGTTTTTGAAGCAATCCGCGCTTTTGCAATTGCTGAGCCAGATTGAAGGCGTGAAATCTACCGCCGACGGAAACTATTATTTCCATTATTTATTAAATTAAATTTATTGCCAATAACAAATGGTTTTATTATTATACAATACAATGAAACCTTATTTAAGCTTTGTAATGGTGGCGCGCAACGACGATTTCGGCGGAAATTTTTTGGGCCGTCTTCAATCCTGCGTCAATTCCATACTTGCTTTGTCTCATAAACACAACCTCAACGCCGAGTTGATTATAGTGGAATGGAATCCGCCGGACGACAGACCGCGATTAAAAGACGCCATAAATTGGCCGAAAAATATAAGCCCCGCCAACGTCAAAATTATTGAAATCCCGGATGAAATTCATAGACGATATAAGAATTCAGAAAAAATTCCTTTCTTTGAATTTTTCGCCAAAAACGCCGGCATAAGAAGAGCCAAAGGCGAATATGTTTTGGCCACCAATTCCGACATCATTTTCAGCGATGAAATGATAAAATATTTTGCCTCGCGCCCTTTTGCCGAAAATGTGTTCTGTCGGGCGGATAGATACGATATTAAAATTAAAGACGCGTCGTTTTTCAAACAACCGCTTGAGGAACAAATCCGGTTTTGCCAAAACAATATTTTTCAAATCCAAACCATGCACGGAGCGTTGATTCAATCAAATTCCGAGTGGTTCAAGACTCGCGTTTTAGGACGATTAAAAAGATTAAATATTAAAAAAATCATCAACAAATTCAAAAGTTACACGAAGAAAACGATCTCTCTGACTGAAAATAAAAATGGGGGCGAGAGATTTAGAGGATTATACATTAACGCCGGAGGCGATTTTATGCTACTCTCAAAGAAAAACTGGGAATATTTTAGGGGATATCCGGCGCTGGGAATTGACCGTGGTCTGGACTGTTATATGACGATAATGGCTCATATCGCCGGACTGCTTCAAGTAATTTTGCCTTATCCAATTTACCACATAGAACACGACCGGAGCGCGCAATATCTCCGCCCCACCGCGGTTCTGGAGAACATGCCGGCTTTTGAAAAAATGGTTGAAACTAATAAAGAAGTTATTACTAATGACGATAATTGGGGATTTAAAAATGAAAAACTTAATGAGTTTATTATAGAATAAATTCTTTACTTGCTACCCAACAACTTATCTCTCTCTTTGTAAAACCAATCTATTGTTTCCGAAAGTCCTTCGTTTAACGGTTTGAGTTTGAAATCCGGCACTGCTTTTTTTACTTTGTCTATTATCAAAAACTTCTCTCTGGCGCCAACGTATTTTGAAGTGTCGTATTGAATCAAATTCGGGGCGTAGCCGATTTTATCGCAAATCATTTTGGCGAAATCGCGGATCGTATGTTCTTCTCCTCCGCCGATATTAAAAAGGTCATTATCCGCGTTGTCAGCTAAATAAGTCATTATTCTTACGAAATCATCTACATGAATAAGCTCTCTTTTTTGGAAGCCGTCGCCCCAGAGGACAACCGGTTCGTTATGCATTTTCCCGCGCATTATTTTCCTTGTTAAATCAAAAATAAAATGCATCTGCCTGCCGTCGGTGTGATAACCCGGACCGTAAAGCGTGGAAGGCACTACCATAAGATATTTGAGCCCGAATTGTTTGTTTAGGGCTAAAAGGCCGATGTAAAGCATGCGTTTTACCATCGCGTAGGTAAAAAGGCTTTCGGTCGGCGCGCCCACGAGAAAATTCTCCTCTTTATGCGGCGTTCCAGACTCATAAGAGCAGCTCGGGCCGATAGCGATAAGCTTTGCCTGCGGTTGATGCTTTTGCCACCAAGAAAGAGTATTGGTAT
>JASJPP010000049.1:33834-35350 GCA_031432155.1 Patescibacteria group bacterium
GCGATAAGCTTTGCCTGCGGTTGATGCTTTTGCCACCAAGAAAGAGTATTGGTATTAATTTGCTGATTGATTATCCACTGTTCTCCGGGATGATAAAGGCAAAAATCTCCGGCCTGCGTCCAAGCGGCTAAATGATAAATTTGGTCAAACTCCTTATTATTAAACTGATTTAGAGAATCGGGTTTGGTTAAATCGCAATTTTTTGAGTTTAATTTAGTTAACTCATGGCCTTGCGCTTCAAGATACGGGCAAAGCGCGCTCCCCAAGAAACCCGTTGCTCCCGTAATAATGATTTTCATCTAAAAATCTTTTGGATTAACCGGAAAATAAAATTCCACTCCCTTATCAATCAAATGTTGATTATTGGCAAGAATTTCTTTTTTAAAATTCCAGGCAAGAACATAATAGATATCCGGTAATTCCCCGAACTCCTTTTCAATAACAATCGGGATATGGGTTCCGGGCGAATAAAGCCCGCGCCTTAATTCGTTTTTTTCAACAAGAACATCCAAAACATCTTTGCCAACGCCGAAATAATTCAAAAGCGTATTGCCTTTGGCCGGCGCGCCGAAACCGAAAATCTTTTTGCCTTGCTCTTTTGTTTTTCTCAAATACGCGAGATTTTCGCTTTTCATTTTTTCAATCTTTTTCGCGAATTCCAAGTAAGCGGAAAGTTCATTGGTTTTATCGCGCGCCTCTTCTTCTCGCATAATCGTAAGCCGCTCTGATGGCTGTCTTTTTCCTTTGTGAGCGATAAACCCGATAATTGAACCGCCGTGAATAGGCGAAAGATAGGCGTCAAACATACTCAAGCCATGGCGATTTAAAAGCGTCTCAATGTTTTTAAGATTATAGTAAAGAAGATGCTCATGATAAATTTGGTCAAAAGCAAGATTTTCCATTATTCTTTTCATGTATAAAAATTGGACAACGAACACGCCGTCGTCAATTAGCGCTTCCCGAATTCCGTCTATAACCGAATGCAATTCTTCCAGATGAAAAAGAACGCCGGAGGCGTTTACGGCGTTGAATTTCCTGCCGAGCTTCCGCGCAAAATCCAGATTGAAAAATTCGTTGGCGGTCGGAATTCCTGATTCATTGGCTATTTTGGCAACGGTTTTGGCTGATTCCACGCCTAAAACATCATAGCCAAGAGATTTGTAATGCGAGAGTTGCAAACCGTCATTTGAGCCGATATCAAGAACAGATTTACCGCTTAAATTTTTAAAAAACCTGTTATCAATCTCCTCGGCAATGGATTTAAAATGATCGCTCAATGTTTTGGTGATATTGGAAAGATATGTGTGCTCGGCGAACATCACTTCTTTGGGAACGGTGTAGGTAAGTTGAGGAGTGGCGCATTTTAAACAATAAACAACTTTTAGAGGATAATACGGCTCCTTGCCAATCTCCTCTTCTTTTAAAAAATGGCCGCACCAAGGGTGGTAGCCGAAATCAATGACTGGTTCCAAATCCACCGCGTCGCAAACGCGGCAGTTTTTAATTATTCTTTTTG